>JACPAO010000063.1 GCA_016180755.1 Methanobacteriota archaeon | reverse complement strand
CGGCCGCGCTGATCTCGCCGGCCTTCCTCCACTTCGCGTAGTCCTCGTCACCCAGCGAGGACTTGTCGGATTCGAGACTCACTCATGGCCCCCGGTCTTAGGATCTTGACAGAATCGGACCTCGCGTCGACGATGGTTGACGCGACCCCGCCAGGCTTCGAATCCGAGTCCAGATAAAAATCCACGTGGTTTCCAAAGGTCGCGCGCGCCTCGTCGAGGGTCCGCGGCTCCGCCCCGCCGTGGAGGTTCGCGCTCGTCGAGGTGAGCGGCCCCGTCCGGGCGAGCAGCCGCAGGCAATCCTTGTGGTCCGGGACGCGGACCCCGACGTGGTCGAGGCCCCCCGTGACCAGGCCCGGGACGCTGCGGCGCTTATGCAGGATGATCGTGAGCGGACCAGGAAGCAGCCCCATGAGCTTCGCCGCCGCCTCCGTGACCTCGGCGTAGTTCTGGACCTGCCGCGGGTTCGGCAGCGCGATGCTCAACGGCTCCGTCAACGGCCGCTCCTTGAGGCGGAAGACACGCGCGACGGCCCGTTCGTCCTCGATCGAAGCCCCCAGCCCCCACAGCGTGTCGGTGGGGTAGACGATGACACCTCCCTTCTCGATGGCCTCGACGGCGGACTCGACGGGGTCCCCCATGGTCGCCCTCGCCCTAGGCCTCGCCCTTGCCTTTCCCTTTCCCCTTCATGGCGTCGCGAAGGATGTCGCCGAGCGTCATGCCGGCGCCCGTCTGTCGCTTCGTCGCGACCGCATCGACCTTCTCGAAGAGCCGTATGCCGAGCTCGCGCTCCATCTTCTTCGCGACCTCGTCGGTGGGCCGCAAGGAACCCGTCTCCATGCGGTGGATGGACGATTCCCGCTCGCCGACGCGTCCCCCGAGGTCCTGGCGGCTCCAGCCGCGCTTCTCCCGGGCCGCAAGGATCCGGGGACCGAAGTCCGCGACGAGCTCCACCTGCATCGATTCCTCCGAGAAGACGTCCCGGGTCCCGGTGCGCTTCTTGCGCATCTCCATGGCAAGCGGCACGTTGCCGGGCGTGACGCCCTGCATGCCCGGGCCCCCGTCCAGGGGTTTCCCGAACCTCTCGCACTCGGGTCCGACCGTGATGGCGGACCCTTCCACGAGGAAGCGTCGCGTCCGCGGGACCTGCTTCCCACACATCTCGCATTGCACGGTTTCCTGCCTAAAACCGACGGTACTATAAGCGTTGGTGTGGGAAGCGATGTTTGACGCGGGCCGGCGATTCACAAAATATAAATGAAAACGGGGTCGTAGCGCGGGCTTGCGACCTGGGGAGTTACGACTTAGATGGCAAATGACGCTGAGATGAAGGGGGACACGGGCGTGGAAACGCCGCAGGTGCCTGCCGGCGTGTCGTTGGAGGACCGCCTTCGCCACCTCGAAGAATCCAACCTGTTCCTCGTCGAGGAGAAGCGCCGCGCGCAGACGGAGTCACGGTTCTACAAGGACGAACTCGAGAGTCTCAAGCGCGAGACGCGTCGGCTCCTGGCCGAGCTCGAGAAGGCCCGGACCCCGCCGCTCATCGTGGGCATCGTCGAGGACCTCCTGCAGGACGACCGCGTCGTCGTGAAGGCCTCCACCGGCCCTAACTTCGTTGTCCCCGTGGCGGAGAGCGTCGTGCGCAAGGACCTCGTCCCCGGCGCCCGCGTGAGCCTCACCCAGAACAACCTCACGATCGTCGGCATCCTGCCCCCGAGCAAGGATCCCCACGTCATGGCCGCGGAAGTCGTCGAACGCCCCCGGACCCGGTACAGCGACGTCGGCGGCCTCTCGGAGACGATCGAAGAGCTGCGCGAGGCGGTCGAGTACCCGCTCACCCGGCCCCAGATGTTCACCGACCTGGGCATCGAGCCCCCGCGCGGCGTGCTCCTCATCGGACCGCCCGGCACAGGCAAGACCCTCCTCGCGAAGGCGGTCGCCGGCGAGACGAACGCGACCTTCATCCGGGTCGTCGCGAGCGAACTCGTGCAGAAGTTCATCGGCGAAGGCGCCCGGAAAGTGCACGAGCTCTTCGTGCTTGCGCGCGAGAAGGCGCCGAGCATCATCTTCATCGACGAACTCGACGCGATCGGGGCCCGGCGCACGGACGAGTCCACCGCCTCGAACCGCGAGGTCGAGCGGACCCTCATGCAGCTACTGGCCGAGATGGACGGCTTCGACCCGCGCGGCGAGATCCGCCTCCTCGCCGCGACGAACCGCCCCGACATCCTGGACCCGGCGCTCACGCGGCCGGGCCGCTTCGACCGCACGATCGACGTCAAGAAGCCCACGCTGCCGGGCGTCGAGGAGATCCTCAAGATCCACATGCAGAAGATGCGCACGTCCGGCGACGTGCTCCTGCCGACGCTCGCCAAGGAGCTCCAGATGGCCACCGGCGCCGACATCAAGGCGATCTGCACCGAGGCCGGCATGGCGGCCGTGCGCCGCGGGGCCCGGGAGGTCGCCAGCATCGACTTCGCGGCCGCGCTGGGCAAGTACATCCGGAAGGAGCTTCCGACGCAGAAGGCGCCCGCGGTCATGTACTCGTAGCCGCCGAGCTTGAGCGACGTTTCGCCGTCCTTATCTTCGGAGGACGTATCTCCGGGCCGGGGCGGCCCCCGCCGCCATGGCCATCGGCATGGAACCCAAGCCGCGAGCGTCCAAGACCTCAAGCCCGGCGCGCGTCCCGCAGGACGGGCGGCGAATCGTACTTCTTGTCGATGACGAGGCGGACACGCTCCATTCGCTCAAGGAGTTCCTTGAGTCCAAGCTGAGCGTGCGCGTGCTCATGTCGGGCGACGCGGAGGCGGCCCTGCGGATTCTGCGGACGACGGTGCCCGACCTGCTCATCGTGGACCAGCTCCTTCCAGGTATGAACGGCGTCGCCCTCGTGAAGGCCGCCCGGAAGGTCCATCCCAAGCTGCGGGCCGTCTTGGTGACGGGCCATCCCAACCAGGCGGCGGCCCTGGCCGAGATCGGCGAGGACAAGCTCACCCACAGTTTCATGAAACCGCTAACGACGGCGCCGTTCGTCGAGCGCCTTCGCGAGATCCTGCTCTGAAACCCTGAGCGTGCCCTGCTGTGGCGCCCACGCGCTAGCCGCGACGGTCGAGTGTCGGCGGCCGCTCCGCTGTTCCAGTAAAATGGAAGAGAGGCTGGCCTCACTAGGAGGGGATGGGATGCACTCTAACAACTACCAGCCTTGGGCCTCTTCCAGTCGCAGTATAACTTTGGACAATATATAACGATTCTGTTTTTCAATCCTTATGAACAGACGCCATTGTTTTTTTCCGCGGGAGTGTGGCGCCCTCTCCTGGAAACTCCAGTGGAAGCGAAGGTCTCCCTTTAATGGGCACGCGGCTCGGCGGCGGAGACGGGCTCCGCCTGCCAGGCCGAGAATTCCTCCACGACTCGACTAAGGGTCCCTGATTCTGCTTCGACACCGCCCGAACGCAAGAGGAGGTTGGCACGCTCGTCGAGGATGATGGCGAACCCGCGGTCGGTCTCGCTCCGGATGAGTCGGCCGACGGCCTGGCGGATCCGTCGCAGGGCCGGGGCGCGGACGCCATAGTCCCAACCCTTGCCGAACTTGGCCTCGTAGTAGTGGAAGAGCGCCCGCTGGTGGGCCGAAGGCTTGGGGTAGGGGACGCCCACGATGACCATGGCCTCGAGTTCGCGCCCCGGGAAGTCGAGCCCCTCGCTGATCCGACCCCCGAGCACCCCGACGAGGACGCTCGCGGTCGTCGACGAGCGGTGTTGGGCGAGCAGGCGCATGAGGCCCTCCTGTCCGACGCCCTTCGTCTCAAAGAGGGCCGCGTCGCCGAGCCCGTCGAGGACGCCGACCTCGCGAAACTCCTCCATCATGCGGTGGCTCGGGAAGAAGCACGCGGCGTTCACGCGGGTCGCCCCGATGACGGCGCGGACGGCCGCCTGCAGCTCGTCGACGGCGGCCGGGTCCGTGCTCAAGGACCCGTATCGCGTCGAGACACCCTCGACCACCCGGACCCTGAGGCCGTCGGCCGGGAACGGGGAAGGGAAGCGTTCGAGCTTCGTGTCCTCTGCTAGCCCGAGCGCGTCCCGGTATTCCTGGAGTGGATCGAGCGTTCCCGAGACGTGGATCGATGCGTGGAAGGAACGGATCGCATCGGCGGCCAACGAAGGGTCCACGAGGAACGCCTCCAGGTGGGGCGATGGCGTTCGTCCGGCAAGGCGCACGTGGGTATCCGATTCCGTCTGGAGCCATGCGGCTAGGAAGCGGCCGACCTTCGCGAGGTAGCTTCGTGGGATCCTTCCAAGGAGGCGGCGACGGTCCTTGATCGCCTCGCCCATCTGTTGCAGGGCCTCGGCCGCGATCTGAAGGGTCCGCGTCGTCGTCGTGAACCGGTCGAGGAGCCGCGTCTCGAATTCGAAGGGCGGCAGGAACCCGTCGTCGTCGACGACGAACGTCTTCACGACGTCCTCGATGGCGAAGCCGATCGTGTCGAGAAGGAGCTTGCTCGGGATGTGGGGCGCGGCCTCGGGATACCCGAGCTCCTTCGCCTCCGTGGCCGCGCGGTGCAGCGTCTCCCTCGACAAGCGGGCCGAGCCGAGCTGCCGCAGGTAGTCGGGGACGTTGTGCGCCTCGTCCACGATGAGGATAACGTCCTCCGGCCGTGTCCCCCAGAGGAACATGAGCCGCTGGTTGACGCCCGCATCGACGGCGAAAAAGTAGGGCGCGATGACGAGGTCGGCGTCGAAGATGAGTTTCTTGGTGGCCTCGTAGGGGCAGATGCCCCGTTCGCGCGCGGCCGACTTGAGCCATTCGGCCGTCCGTGCCTCGTCGCCGACGAACGCCCTAAGATCCTCCGCGTTCATCGATTGGAGACCGGACCAATACACGCACGCCTTGGGACCGCTTGGCCCCTTGTCGGTCGCGGCCTTCGCCGCCGTACAGAAATGGCCAAGCTCCTCCGGTGTCGCGTCCTGCCACTCGGGATCTTGCGTGTCCTCAAGCTTGAGGCACAGCCGAGCGCGTCCCTGCAAGGCCACCGCGCGCATGGCAAGCCCGCTCGCCTTGCGAATCTCGTTGAACTCGTGGACGGCGTGTTGCTGCTGGCTGTTCGTGCGCGTGACGTAGAGGACCTTCTTGCCGGCCCGCCTGGCCGCGGCGAGCGCCCCCGCGAGCGTCACGACGGTTTTCCCGCTCCCGGTCGGCATCTCCATGACGAGGCTTGAACCCGTTTCCGCCGCCTCCTCCACGAGGTTGCGCGCGACCTCCTGGAACGGCCGGGGACTGTACGGGAAGAATTCCACGGTTCTTCGTAGCACGGGGCCGCCTTAGCCGCTTCGGGGAGGGCCAGTGAAAGTGGGACTTTCATCGAGGCGGGAGGAAACGAAAAGCCCTCCCTCAGAATCGCAGAAAGGTCCGGCGCCGAAACCAGTGCCGGGCCGCGGGAGTGCCACAGCCCGACGACTGGGCCGCCTGAAGTGCGGGGAGGTTGCACACCTTCGAGGGTTCAAATCCCTCCTCCCGCGCACTAATCCTTCGCTCCGCCAGGGCGAACGTGGGTTCGGGGCGTGAACGGCGCCTAAATCTGGCGGCTCGACCAGAGTTCTTCGGGGAGCCCGCGGTACACGTCCTCTTCGCTCGGGGAGGTGCGCTTGAGGCGTCGCGCCTCTCGCTCCTTCTCGGACATGTCCTTGATGGCTTCCTTCTTGAAGAGCCAGTAGTGGGTGCGCCACTCGCGGCCGTCGTAGAGGGTCGTTTCCTCGCGCTCGGTCGTGAGCATGCCTTCCTCTTCGAGGATGTAGAAGAGTTGGCGATCCTCGGGCTCGAGGACGTTGTCGATGACGCGGTCGTCGAAGCCGAAGATGTCCATGACGAAGTTCGCGTCCCGGTGGGCCTCCTCCTCTGGGATGCCGATCCGGTTCGCGATGGCCATCTGGAGGTCTTCGAGAGTGATGATGTCGTCTCGCGGATTCTTGGTCATCTTGCCCAAAGCTCCCGATCAGACCCTTTTCCTTGGTTGGCGACCTGCGTATTTATAGGTTCGTAAGTAACCAATGCGCCCGCCGACTCGGCGGACGCGGTCTCGTCAACGAAGAGGGTTGCCCGGTTCACAGTGGGCCAACCTGCTGCTGTCACGTCCCTATAAGCCTTCTTGAACAGAGACCGGGCGCTCCCTGTTGGCAGGTCGCACGGCAACGGAACCAAGCGGCCTATCCTCGCCGGGCCCGCCAGTGCGGCCCGCACGCACCAGGGTTG
>JACPAO010000024.1 GCA_016180755.1 Methanobacteriota archaeon | reverse complement strand
ACGTGGCGACGCCGAGGATCGAGAAAAGGATGGCCGCGCCGATGACGCCGCCGATGATGAGGTCGATCTTCAACATGGTTCCACCCGACGCTGGCGGCGGGCACGGCGGTTCTCCTCATGAAGCTTCTTGTGAAACGTTTGAACCGGCCCGGAAGGGCCGGAGGGCGGCTTCCTCTCGAAGGATCCGGTACAACAGGGCCGGTGCGCCCACCACGAACACGACGAATGTCGTGATCCACAGCTGGAACGCGAGCGTCAGGGCCATGGCCTCGACGGCGACGGCGAGGTAGTTCGGGTGACGCAGGAACCGGTAGGGTCCGCGCAGGATGAGCTTCGCGCCCGGGACCGTCATCACGTGGATCGTCCAGTGGTCGCCAAGGACGCGGATGCACCAGTGGCGAACCGCGAGCGCGGCGGCCGCAACGCCAAGAAGGACCCACGTCGAAGGCGTGAGCCGGGTCTCGGGCGGGAACACGATCCCCTCGAGGATGAGGCCCGCGAACAGGAGCATCTGCGCGACGACGATGGGCATGAGGCCATCGTGGGGCTGCCGGACGGCGCCGCGCGCAAGCAGCCGCTGCTCGTGCCCGCGGTTGATGCCGAGTTCCACGACGCGCACGACGCCGAGGATCGCGACGGTGGACAGGAGGACCGCGGCGGGGCTCCCTTCGAGGTCCAAGCGTCACCCTTGAAGCAGCATGAGTTCGCTGGCGAACCCGGGGCCGAGGGCGGCAAGGAGCGCGGACTCGCCGTCTCGTAGCGGCCGCTTGAGCGACTCCTCGAGCGCGAAGAGAACCGAGGGGCTCGACATGTTGCCGTAGCGGGCGAGCACGGTCTTCGCCGAGTCGAGGCTCGTGCCGTTGAGGCCGAGGGCCTTCTCGTAGGCCTGGAGGACCTTGGTGCCGCCGGGATGGAACACGTACCGGTCGGGTCTCGTGCGCGCCGCGCCGAGGAACCGCTCGGCGACGGGGCCGAGCTCGCGTTCGACGATTTCCGGGATCTTGCGGGAGAAGACGACGCTGAGGCCGGCGTCCATGACGTCCCAGCCCATGACGTCCTCCGAATCCGGCCATGCGTGTGTTGACGCGGCGCCGGCCTTCGCGAGCGTCGCGCCTTCGGTCTCGTCGCCGCGCAGGAGGGCGGCCGCGGCGCCGTCGCCGAACAGGGTGGCGGCGACGAAGCTGCGTAGGTCCAGGTCGCCGAGGTGGAACGCGAGGCTGCAGAGCTCGAGCGATAAGAGAAGGAAGCGTTTCTTCGGGTGGGCCCGGGCGAGGTCGGCGGCGGTGCGAAGACCGGCGACGCCCCCGGCGCAGCCGAGACCCCAGAGGGGCACGCGGAGGATGTCGGGCCTGAGCCGCATCCTGTTGACAAGGCGCGCGTCGAGGCTCGGCGTGGAGATGCCCGTCGTGCAGACGAACACGATGCCGTCCACGTCCTCGGGCCCCTTTCGCGCGTTCCGGAGCGCCGTGCGGGCCGCAGCCTCCAGGAGTCGAAGCCCTTCTTCTCGGAACACTTCGCTCCGCTCGCGCCAGCCGTGCGTCTCGAGGTACCAGTCGAGGGGACGCACGAAGTGCCGCGTCTTGATGCCGGTCGAGTCGAAGACCGAGAGGTGCTTGAGGAGGTCCGGCGAGACGGCGGAGAGGACGTCCGCGGCCTTCGACTTCACGGCGTCCTGAGGGACGGGTTCGCCGGGGACGGCTGCGCCGAGGGATTCGAGGGATGGCACGGTTGCGGTGCCGCACGACTCGTGCGGGTCTTGGTCTTTTCGTGCGTCGCTCAGAAACGTCCGGTGGCGAGGCCCCAGGCGATCATGACCAGCTCCGCCAGGACGCAGGCGAAGGCCGCGAGCCTGAGCTTCACGAGGGCGGGATGGCCCGTGAAGGGGTAGATCATGGACACGATTCAAGCCTCCAAGTACAGCTTGATCTTTTCGATTTGCGAGGCTAGGAAACCGATAGTGATCGTAATGAACGTCCAGACGACGGCCTCGAAGAGTTGCCCCCGATAGAGTGAGACGGCCACGAGGCCGAGGGACTCCAGGCACCCCACGAGCGCGACCAGCCAGACCAACAAGCCTTGGCCCGTTTCACGCGTGTTCAGGCCCGCGACGGCCGTTTGGAGGCATGGTGCGTCATGAAGGCATTGGTAAGGGCGTTTGCGTACGCCTAGGACGTCCCGATCCGCATGAGGATCTCGCCGTCCTTGAAGATGCGGATGACACCCGTCTCGCTCACGGCGATGGCGATCGCCTTCGTCTCCTTCGACACGGCCGCAGCGGCGAGGTGGCGTCCGCCCAGGCCCGACGGGAGCTGGACGGGGTTCTTCACCTCGATGTAGCGGCCCGCGGCCTCGATGATCCCGTCCTCTCGAAGGACAAAGGCCCCGTCGATCTGGCTGAACTCCTTCGCGGTCTCCCACGTGGACGGGTCGAGGATGTCGCGGTCCTCGGGCGGGTGGCCGTGGAACGGGTTGATGACGACCTGGCGCGACGCCTTGAGGACGCGCTCCGTGTCCCCAATCACGAAGATGGCCCCGACATGGCCGCGCTCGCGGCCCTCGCGCGCGATCTCGCCGGCGATCTGGAGCACCGTCTCGATGACGCGGATGTCGGCGCGGCCCTCGAGGTCCTTCTTGAGCCGGGTCACGGACTCGTCGTACCGCATGTCGCAGAAGAGGATCGTCTCGAAGTGCTCGCCGATGCGGGCCACGCAGAGGATGCGGTCCTGGGACCCGAAGAAGCCCTCGACGTAAGCGCCGAGGATGATGTCGCGGATCTGGTTGAGCGCGTTGAGCCCGGGGGCCACCTCATGGGACAAGGGATGGAACTTGAGGCTCGGCTCGACCTTGAGGAGGTCATCGTACACTTCGGGCCGCCACGACGAGAGGAGGATGGGCCGCGGCGAGCTCGTGACGAGCGAGCGGAGCGTCCCCGTGTTGTCCCCGATGATGTGGGTGAACGTGGCCGCGTACTGGCCGTGAAGCCGGCCGACGTCCAAGGTCCTTGCCACCTCGCGTTGCTCGCCCATTAATAAGGGATAAATCGGCGGCGAGATGATAAAAAGGCTGGTTTGCGCCGTTAAGTAGTGAGGGTCGGAGGACGCGACCAAAAACCATTAAAGTCAGAACCCTGGCTTGGAGGGGTCGGAGAAGGCCGTTCCTTTGCGCGCGCTAGCCGGAATCGTGGTCGTCGTTGCCCTCTTGTTCGCGGGCTGCGCGGGCCCCGGCCGGGACGGGCGGATCGCCGCCATCGCCCCCGACAAGGGGGCCCCGGCCAAGGACGTCGCGGCCCTCGACGGCGTGGTCTCCGACGACAACTTCATTCCCATCCATGGGGCGGTCGTCCGGTTGGTCGAGATGGGCCTCGAGACGAAGACCCTGTGGAACGGGAAGTTCGCGTTCCCTGAGGTCCCGCCGGAGACGTACACCCTCAGCGTGAAGGCGGCCGGTTGGAGAGAATACGAGGAGGTCGTCCCCCTCAAGGCCGGGTACTCCTACACGATGACGATCTTCCTGGCACCCGCCGTGGGCCAGGTCCTTCCCCCCGAGGTCAAGCTCGTGCGCGGGAACATCAACTGCGCGTTCGTCGACGTCGGCGTGGCCAACACCGGCTCCACCTGCACGAACGTGCACCACGCAGCCGGGTTCCCCAAGGACTGGGCCGCCGTGGTCACGGAGACCACGTGGAAAGGGGGGGCATCGACCGCCCAACAGTCCGTCGTGTCGCTCCAGTACGACGACCCGTCGGCCCCCACCGGGACGCGCGTCTACGCGCGGCTCGCCTCGAACTCGCCCGCCCGCATCGACCTGCTGCCCGCAACGCTCCACAGCCAATACGGGGCCGAGGCCTCGACGCCGGCGAAGGGAGAGAAGGGCCCCCTCACGATCGACGTCCAGAAGCTGCCCGCGAAGGCGGGCCCGGTCGGCGTCGCCCTGACCGCGCAAGAGGCCTACGAGATCTACGTCTCGACGTTCTACTACAAGGCGCCCCAGGACCTGAGCGTCTACTCGGCCCTGCCCGGCAGTTAGCGGGGCTACGCCGGAACGGCGCTGAAGCCGGGGGGCGCCGGTTGACCGTAGAACATGACGGTGTACACGGACACGCGCTGGTCCACCGCGAGCTTCACGAGCTCGGCCGGCGTCGCGCAGCGGGCCGGGTTAACCCACGACGTGCCGACGTCCGCGGTCACGCAGGGACGCATGCGGAACCGGACGTTCACGCGTAGGTTCTCCCGTTCGCGCATGTTCTCCTGGTAGTCGTTCGATCCGTTCGCGATGGGGGACCGGCCCTCGGTCGTCGCCATGGGCAGGCAGTACGTTCGCGCCGCGTCGTCGCACTGCTGGCTCCGGTCGATGTTGAGGTAGATAAGAAGGTGGAGCCGGTCCGACACGGAAGGGAGGTTGCCCGTCCAGACCGCGGCCGCGAAGACGCCAACGAGGTCGGGCTGTTCGATGTTGTAGTAGACGGACCGTTGTACGTCGCCCGCCGGGCCGGGGCCGAACTGGTTCCCCGAGGGGACGGCGAGGTCGAACCCGAGGTATCCGTTGTAGGGGAAGCGCACTTCGCGCGGGACGGCCAAGGGGGCCGCTTTCAGGATGATGCGGGCCTTCGTGATCTCGCCCGCGATGACGTTGACCTCGAGGGCCCCGTGCTTGTACCCGTCCTTCTGGACAAGCAACTCGTGGAGGCCGGGTGCGAGGACGAGGCGGAAGCGCCCGCCCCCGTCGGTGTCGGTGCGCGTAGAGGGGTCCGCGAGGAGGCCGACGGCGGCGCCCTCGACGGGCAGCGTCTCCTCGTCGACCACGATGCCTTCGACGGCCCCGGTCACGGACGGGTCTTCCGTGGCGGTCGGGCTCGACGTGGAAGCGGGGCTACCTCCCCCCATGCATCCGGAGAGAAGGCCGGAGACGGCGGCGAGCCAGAGGAGCGTTCGTTGCTGTCTTATCGTCCCACCGACCGGGCTGGAACGAAGCAGTGCCCGGGCGAGTATAAAGGAATGGCGGGAAGCTCCGTTTGTGCCACGGCTGCTCCAAGCGTGCCGAAATCGACCTTCGGGAATTCCATTCCCGGGAACGCTTCGCACAACCTAGATAAGCCCGTACTCTGACCATGGCCGGCGCCGAGGACTCCCATATGTCGCGCATTCCCACGCTCGCGGTCGCGGCTGTAACTCTGCTCCTCTTGGCGGGCTGCAGCGGTTCCGAGCCGGCGACCAAGTCGACCGCGCCTCAGGCGACGCACACGCCGGAAACGGGCGGTATCGACGGCCTCCTCGTCGACGACGAGCAGGTCCCGGTCGCGAAGGCCAACGTCAGCCTGCACACGGCCGCAGGCGCCGACGTGGGAAAGATGTCGTCCGCGGAGGACGGGACGTACGCCTTCTCGAAACTCGAGCCGGGGATCTTCCACGTCAACGTGTCCGCCTTCGGCTTCCATCCGGCGTCGACGAAGGTCGTCGTCTTCGCGGATGAATCCGTGAAGGTGACGACCGTGCTCACGCGCATCGTCGTCGCGCGCCCCATCCCGGAACTCGTGCAGAAGAAGGGGTTCATCAACTGCAGCTTCTCGACGCCGGCCAACGGCGGAGGCTTCTATTCGTACAACATGTGCCGCAACCAGGCGAACGAGCAGTCCCAGTTCCAACTGAGCATCGACCCGAAGCGCAACGCCTCGGAGGTCGTGCTCGAGGCGGTGTGGCAGCCAGGTCCCTCCGGGCTCGGGCAGCGACTGCAGATGTGGCTCTGCAGCGACAAGGACGACTCGACGAACTACATGAACTGCATCCAGTTCGTGGGCTCGAACCCGTACGCGACGCGGACGCAGGGCGCCTCTCCGCTCGTCATGCGGCGCACGGACCTCCCGTTCAAGACCGTGCCCGTCTTCGAGGTCGACTTGGGCGACGGCCACTTCGACGGCACGAGCGCCCGGGTACCGGTCACCGCCCAGCAGAACTTCGACCTCTACATCACCGTCTGCTACATCCTTCCCTGCACCGCGGACTACCAGGGACGGCCCCCGGCGTGATGCGGCGAGGCCTACTCGCCGTCGCGCTTGCTGCCGTGGCCTCCGCCTGCGTCTCGCCCGGAAACGACCTCGACGCGGGGGCGACGGTTCCCTCCATCCTCGTGCCGGGTCCCGATGAGGCCGCCTTCCGCGAGACCCAAGGACGGGAGTTCGACATGGTCGCCGACCGCGACGACCCGTCCAAGGTCACGGCCGCTTACGTGATCCCGCGGCAGGACTCCAACTTCCCCTCATGGCTAGCCCTCGCAAAGAGCAGCGACGGCGGCCGCACGTGGCGGACGTACCCCTTCTGCGGCGACCCCGCGACGCCGGCTCCCTCGGACGTGGGCTGCCCTTTCCTCGGCGCCCGCCTCACGTCGGATCCCGTGCT
This sequence comes from Methanobacteriota archaeon, assembly GCA_016180755.1. Taxonomy (GTDB): domain Archaea; phylum Thermoplasmatota; class E2; order JACPAO01; family JACPAO01; genus JACPAO01. The sequence goes on along the minus strand of JACPAO010000024.1, from coordinate 30,569 downwards.
CCTGCAGGCGCGCGACGGGACGCTCCTCTACCTGGGCGTCATGCTCAACGCGCAGGACGTGACCCAGTTCGTGGCGCGCTTCGACCGCGACGCGACGAAGCCCTCGAGCGTCCACGTGATCTCCCGCTCCGCGTTCAACTTCGTCGACGGGGCGCAGATGATCCCGGCCCCCTACATGGTCTACTACAACGGGAAGGCCAACATCCTGGAGGAGCGCGCACGCGACGTGCTGCACGTCGTGTGGGCGGCCGACCTCGTCGGCCGGGACGATGGGGTGCCGCCGACGATCGGGCTCCCGTTCTGGACGACGTCTCGCGACGGCGGCCGGTCCTGGTCGAGGCCGGTCGCACTCACGCAAGAGGCGTTCGGCGACCTTGATTCCATCTACGCCGTGGGCGTGGAGGCGTTCGAGACCCTCGATGGAAAGCTCCACGCGATCTGGTGGGAAAGCCGCTCCAATGCTCTCTACCAGGTCACGTCGTCGGACGGCGCAGGCACCTTCACGGCCCCGCGGAAGATCGGCCCGGCCCTGGCCCGACCCTCGAACGCGCCCGTGAACTCCGACAACCTCACGCGCCCCTGGACGGGCGTCGACTTGAGCGGAGGACCGCGCCACGGGACCGTCTACGTCCTCTACGACGACCTCAGCCTGGGCGACCGCGACCTCTACTTACTCGTCTCGACGGACAACGCCACGACCTGGTCGCCGCCCACGCGAGTCCCGACCATCCCTCAGGGGAACGGCCGCGACGAGACGATGGCGCGGCTTCTCGTGGAGCCCGACGGGAACATCTCGGTGCTCTACCCCTCCTGGCGAAAGCTCGAGCGCTGGTCGCCTTACGAGATGCGGCTCGCCCGGTCCACGGACGGGGCCGTGACGTTCGCGGACGTGCGGCTCTCATCGGGTTTCAGCCCGCTTCACAACCCGGGCGACTACAACGACCTCGTGCGGACCCCGGACGGCGTCCTCGCGGTGTGGGAGGACGGGCGCGGCGGCCCCGCGGGGACGAAGTGGGCGTTCCGGAGCCTCATCGGCCTCGGTTGACGCCCGCGCGCGGACTTAGACAGTCTTGGTCGCGCCGAACTTGAGCACGTACAGCCCGGAGCCCCAGTCGGCGGTCACGATGTAGCCGCGCTCGTCGAAGTACGCGCCCCACACGTCGGGGTTGAACAGGAACGGATGGTTCGTCGTCCCGCCCTTGAGCTGCGGGGTCTCGTGGGGGTAGTAGAAACCGAGCGTCACGGGCTTCGCGGCGCGTTCCGGCGTCCCGATGTCGATGAGCCACACCCCGGCGTGGTACAGGCCCATGACGGCGTAGCCGTCCCAGACCTCGAACTCGTGCGGGCTGAACGTGTAGAAGTTCGCCTTGCCGCCCGCGCTCACGGGCTTCCCTGGAAGGTCCCATTGGCCCGCCGTGAACATGTTCGCGGGATCCGTGAAGTCGACGACGACGTGCGGGATCGAGAGGTCCTCGGGCTCCTCGCCGCCCACGAGGACGTAGGCGCGGCCGTCGACCGTCTGCTGGATCGGCCATTGCCGGTGCCAGCCCTCGAGCTTCTCCTCGCCCTGGACCTGCCAGCTGCCCAACTCGACGGGGTTCGCCGGGTCGTCGACCTTGATGACCATGATGCCGCGGTTGTGGCCCGTGATGGCGATCCATTCGCCGGTCACGGGGTGCTGGCCGACCCACATGTCGTGCTGGGCGCGGGGCATCTTGGACACCCAACGCATCTGGTTGGCGTTCGCGTCGATCGCGAACACGTTCGCGGCGTACATCTGGAACACGTAGTTCGTGCCGTTGATCTTGGCGGTGTAGACGTTGTGGTAGGAGTTGATCTCGCTCCGCTGCTGGTCGCGATACAGGAGGCGCGGTTTCGTCTTGTCCTTGACGTCGTAGACCTCGAGGCCCTTCGCGGCCGCGTCGCCGACGGGGGGCGGCGCTCCGGGGACGCCGTCCGTCGCGCCCGCGATGGTCGCGAGGATGAGGTAGTCGCCGTCGTCGGTGAACTGGCAGTCGGAGTCGACGAAGCCCGAGTGCGCGCTCGAGACGACTTTGGGCTTGGCCGGGTCCTTGATGTCGGCGATCACGAAGCCGCCCGTGCCGGCGAACTTGGCGATGCACACGTAGTTCTGCCACGTGTCCATGGCGATGTACCCGGTGTCCTGGGCCGTGGGCGGTTCGCCGCCCATGAGTTCGGTAAGCGGCGTGTAACCGACGAGTTCGATGCCGAAGCTGTCGGTGTGGAGTTCGCGAAGGTGGTGGCCGGCCGATGTCTGCAGGCCGTGGTCGGGGCTGATGACCTTGGAGAAGTCCCTCGTCGGCGCCTCGAGGCGCTGCGCGGTGACCTCTCCGAAGGGGCCCGCCACCGGTCCCGGCTCCGTGCCGGCAGGACCGCTCGGGGCCTGGACGCAGCCGGCGAGGACGCCCCCTAGGAGGGCGGCGGCGATGAGGACGTCGCGGGCAACGGACACGGGGCCATCACTCCGCCGCGACGAGCCGCGAGAAGACCTGCGGCACGCCGTTGCTCGAGTGGTCGATCCAGGGCACGACGAAGCCGTTGGGCGAGCTGCTGACGCCCCAGTATTCGCCGTTCCAGCGCATCTGGAGTTCCTGCACGGCGGTGGTCAGAGCGACACCGACCGCGACGTTCGGGGCGTCGGTGGGGTTGCTCGCCACGTGCGTCGCGAGGGTCGCCGCGCCGGCGACGTTGGGCGTGAAGGTGCGCGGGTTCGCCCAGCCGTTGGGCGGTGCGGTCTTCGACAGCACGACGGGCTCCACCCAGGTCTTCCCTTCGTCGGAGCTCGCGGTGAACATGACCTCCTTCACGTGGCCACCGTCGTTTACGAGTTGGACGAGGAGGCCGACCCGACCCGCGTCGTCCACGTGGACGCTCGGCTTGGTGACGCTGCAGCCGTCGCAGGTTGCGGACTTGAATTGGGGGACGCTCGCGGCGGTGTAGTTGTTGCCGCCGTTGTCGCTCGCGTAGACGGTGGCCTCGAACGCGTTCTTGGCGGTCGTCCAGCTCTGCTGCGCCACGAAGACGTGCTGGGTGACGGGGCTGATCGCAAGGCTCGGGAGCGTGGTCCACGGTTCTTGCCGCACCCACCGGGTCGTGTCGTCGTAGCCGGTGGGGACCCGGAAGGGGCCGACCGGCACGCGCTTCCAGGTGTCGCCGCGGTCGAAGCTGCGGCTGACGCCGCCGCGCGTCATCACGTAGAGCGTGCCCATGTCGTCTTCCACGAAGCCGTTGGCGCCGCCGCCGTCGGCCGGCACGGTTGGCAACCAGGTCTTGCCACCGTCGTCCGTGCGGGCGATCCGGCTCGAGCACACGAGGTAGACGCGCCCGTCGCGCGCCGCATGGAGGCTCGTCTTGTCGCAGCCGCCCATGGGCTGCACGACTGTCGCGGGCGCCCACGTCAGGCCGCCGTCCGCGCTGTTGGAGTAGTAGGCCCAGGTCTGGGGGGCCGGGTTGAACCGGTCGTAGTCGAGGCAGACGAAATGGGCGACGCCCTTCGCGTCGAAGCTCACCCAACCGTCGAACTGGAGATGCGGCCGGTTGAGGCCGGGGATGGGGTTGCTCTGCTTCCAGCTTGCCCCCCCGTCCTTGGAGACGTAGAGGACACAGGACATCGTGCCCGTGCCGAGATGGTCGTAGTCGTGGGCCGCGAGGATCAGATGGTTCGCGTCGAGGGGGTTCCGTGCGACCATGAATTCGGCCATGCGGTGGCCGGCGGGGCTCACGAGGACCTTCTCAGCGAGGGCCGTCACCTTTGTGATCGGCGAGGGCACGCCGGGCGGCTTCTCGCCGGCTTTGCCGCCGGCGACCTTCTTGGTGGAGCCGTTCCCGTCACTGACGTCGATGCAGCCAGCGGACAGAAGGAGCACACTGAGGAGTAGGGCGACGTGGAGCTTCTTCACGGGTCGAACGAGCACCCCCGGTGCGTCATAAGCGTTGCCGTAACGGGCCGTCCAGGTTGTGTCATGGACGGGGTCGCCGGGACTCAAACGTGTCAGCGCGGCCTGGAGGCCGCTAAGTGAGGGCAATGGCGAAGGCAAGCGCCCCGATCACAATGAACGAAAAACCGATGAGTCTCATGACAACGAGCGCTGGATGGTCGTTGAACGGGTACATGGGCCGAATATTCATTCCTCCACGAACGCCTTAACGCTTTTCGATGTTCACGGCCAAGACGATGAGCAGTATCGTGGCAGCGAACCAGCAGGACCCAACGACATAGTGCCCGAAATAGAGCGATTCCGCCGTCTGCGTCAACGTTTGCACTCCGCTTGCAAGCGCCACGAACCACACAAGCATTCGGCGCCCGAGTATTTTGAGGTGCGAAGCCACGGCGCCCGTTCAGCCACGGCGATTTTTCACGACATTGGTAGCCGTGTTTGCCCGCCGGCCAAGGCTCGTTGCGATCTTCTCGGTCACGTCATCCGTGCTGGCGCCCCCGCCCAGGTCCGCCGTCAGGGGCCCCGTTTTGAACCACGCCGCCACGGCTGCTTCGACGCGATGCGCGACGCCAGGGTCACCCAGGTGGCGCGCAAGCAGCGCCCCCGTGAGGATGGCGGCCACCGGATTCGCGACGCCCTTCCCCGCGATGTCGGGCGCCGACCCATGGACGGGCTCGAAGAGGGCGTACTTGGCGCCGATGTTTGCCGATGGCGCGAGGCCTAGACCGCCGGCGATTTCGGCCGCTAGGTCGCTGAAGATGTCGCCGAAGAGGTTCGTGGCCACGACGACGTCGAAGCGGCGGGGGTCGCGGACGCAGAGGGCGCAGGCAGCGTCGATCTGCAGTTCTTCGGTCTCGAGCCGGGGATGTTCCGTGGCCACCTTGCGGAAGATTTCCTGCACGAGGCCCCCGGTCTTTCGCATGACGTTCGCCTTCTCGAGGAGCGTGACGCGCCGCCGGTTGTTCTTGGCGGCGTAGTCGAAGGCCGCACGGACAATGGACTCGGTGCGGCGTCGCGTGATCACGCGCGCGGTCATCGCCGTGTCGGCGCCGGCCGCAGGCAGGTCTTCGCTTCGCGCGCCCGCCTTCCGCCACGCTTCGATGAGCTCGGAGGGCGTGGGGTGCGCCTCGACTTCGGCGTAAACGTCCTCCGTGTTCTCGCGGAAGATGACCATGTCGATGGCGCCGCGGATGTTGTTCGGGTTCCCTTCGAAGGTCTGGGTGGGTCGGATGTTGGTCGCCAGGTCGAACGCCTTGCGGAGGCGAAGGATGGGGCTGGCGTAGCGGATCCCCTTGCCGCGAAGGCTCGGGTCGAGTTCTCGTTCCGCCTCGGCCGGGCCCTTCGAGGTGATGGCGCCGAAGAACGCGGCGTCGGTCTTCCGCATCGCTGCGAGTGTCGTCGCGGGCAAGGCGTCGCCGCTGCGTCGCCACTCGTCCCAGCCGACGGGAAGTTCGACCCATTCTGGCTTGAATCCTGCCGCCTCGAGGACCCTGCGAGCCGCCGGAAGGACCTCGCGCCCGATGCCGTCGCCGGGCAGGAATGCGACCCGCGTCATTGCTTCACAAGGACCTGTTGCCGCAGATACGGGATGAGGCCGCCTGCGGCAAGAAGCCGCTGGAGGAATTCAGGGAAGGCTTCGAACCGGTACGTCTCGTTGCGGGTGCGGTTTCGGATGAGCCCGGCTTCGAGGTCGACGGTCACGTCGTCCCCGGACTGGATCTTGGCGCTCGCCTCGGGGCTCACGAGGGGCGGGAGGCCGTTGTTGATGGCGTTGCGGTAGTAGATGCGTGCGAAGCTCGCGGCGATCACGAAGGGCACGCCGGCGTACTTGAGGCACGTGACGGCCTGTTCGCGGCTCGATCCGCAGCCGAAGAACTTGCCCCCGACGACGACGTCGCCCGCCTGGACGGTCTTCGCAAAACCCGGGTCGAGGTCCTCGAGGGCGTGGGCCGCCTGGTACTTGGGGTCGATGTTCGCGAGGTGGCGGCCCGGGTAGAGCACGTCCGTGTTGACGTTGTCCCCGTACGTCCATGCGCGCGACACGCTAGACCCTCCGGGGATCGGTGATCTCGCCGTAGAGCGCGGTCGAGGCGGCGGCGGCGGGGCTTCCGAGGTAGACCTCGCTGTTGATGTGGCCCATGCGTCCGCGGAAGTTGCGGTTCGTCGTCGAGAAGCATTTCTCTCCGTCGCCGAGGACGCCCTGGTGCGCGCCGAGGCAGGGACCGCAGCCGGGGCTCTCGACGGTGACGCCCGCCTCGGTGAGGTCCGTGACGATGCCTTTCTGCAGGCATTCGAGGAAGACGTCACGAGACGCCGGGATCATGAGCATGCGGGTTCGGCTTGCGATCTTTTCCCCGCGCAGGATATCCGCGGCGGCCTTGAAGTCCTCGTACCGGCCGTTGGTGCATGTGCCGATGAAGATCTGGTCGATGGGTACGCCCTCGACGTCCGTGATGGGTTTCACGTTGTCGACGCTGTGGGGGCAGGCGACCTGCGGCTCCATGTCGCGCGCATCGAGGTGGAACTCCTTCTCGTACGGGGCGTCCTCGTCGGCGACGACGGGCTCAAACGGCCCCCTGGCGTGGAGCGACAGATAGTCAAGCGCGTGCTGGTCGACCGGCAGGAGCCCGACCTTGGCGCCCATCTCCATCGAGAGGTTCGCGATGGTCATGCGCGAGTCCGCCGTGAGCCCGTCGATGGCGCTGCCGTAGAACTCGACGGCGCGGTAGTCGCATCCGTCGAGCGTCTGTTGGCCGATGACGTGAAGGATGAGGTCTTTGGCGTAGACCTGGCGCGGCAGAGGCCCTTGGATCTCGAAGCGGAACGTCTCGGGCACGCGGAACCACAACCGACCCGTCGCCCAGACGCCGGCCATCTCGGTCGCGCCGATCCCGGTGGCGAACGCGCCGAAGGCGCCGTACGTGGTCGTGTGGCTGTCGGTGCCGACCACAAGCATGCCGGGCTTGATGTGGCCCTTCTCCGGGAGGACCTGGTGGCAGATCCCCACCCCGACGTCGTAGAAGTTCTTGATTCCGACCTGCCGGATGAACGACCGCACTTGCGCGTGGCCGTTGGCGACCTCGATCGTCGGCGCGGGCGTCCGATGGTCGAAGGGGATGACGACCTTGTCCGCGTTCCAGATCTGCGGGACGCCGATCTCCTTGAATTTCTTGGAAACGAGGAGCGCGTTGTCGTGGCTCATCGCAAGGTCCACGGTCGCCTCTACGATTTCGCCAGGCATGACTGAGGATTTCGAAGAATTCCTGGCAAGAATCTTCTGAGAAATAGTGTAGCCGCTCATTTTTCGCAGAATCGAAGGAGGAAGTGCCGGTTAAAAGAGTTTCTGTGGATCGCCTCGGGCGCAATCCGGAGCCCTTTTCCATGCATTAATCCTACCATAGTCGTATCATGGTAGTAAGAAAGCTCTCCATTTCGGTGTCCGGCGAGTTGGAAGGCGCGCTGCGCGGGCTTGCGAGCGCGCGCGAAGAGGACCTGAGCCCTCTCCTGGAGGTCCTCCTTCGCGAGCATTGGCTCGTCGCCGCCCGTATCCAGGCGGAGCGCGACAAAGGGGGCCCGGACGTAGCGCTTCTCGGCGGAGCCGCGCGGCGGCTGTGGGACGAGCGGACGGCCACCGGGGAGCTGCGGAGCCAGGATGACGACCAGCGACCCGCTTGAGCCCCTTGCCGCACGGGCGCCGCCCGAGCAGCGGATCGTGCTCGCAGCGCTCCTTCGCGAGGCGGTCGCCGGCCCGGTCGTCCTCGTCGGTGCATCGGCGTACGAATTCTACACGTGCGGCGTCGATCCGCACCCGCGCATGGAGGTTTCGACCGACCGGGCCCGCGCCGCGGGGGTCCTCAAGGAGTGGGGCTTCAACGAAGCCGGGACGGCCCTCGTCCACCGCGGCCGAGGCCTCGCGGTCGAACTTCACCCGCACCAAGCCCGGGGCGTCCCCTACATCGTTGCCGGCCGGACGGTCCATGTTTCGGGCCTTGTCGAGACCCTCGTCGACCTCCTGGCCGCCTCACGGCAGGACCGGGCATGGAAATGGCGCGCGGAACTCCTTGCCCGGGCCCACCGCGGCCGACTCGACGGACCGGCGCTGCTGTCGGCGGCCGAGGCTCGCGGGCTCCGGCCCTTCGCCGAGGAGGTCCTACGGGCGGCCGGCCCGGCTACGCGCGGCGCCGGCACAGCGTGAAGGCGCCCGATACCACGCAAAGAATCGCCACAGCGCCGACTCCGGGGGTGGACCGGTTGGTCGCGAGCTTGTTGGCGGCGTCCTCGTCGGCCTCGAACGTCTCGTTTTCGATGTCCACGCCGCGTGTCGCGACGAGGCGGACGGCGTAGTTGGAAAGGATCCGTCGGTCGGAGCTCGAGCGCGCCGTCGCAAGGAACACCAACTCCTCGCCTTCCTTCGCGTCCGCGGGAGCGTCGACGAGGAAGCCGACGCGGACCGACTCGTTCGACCCCAAGGCGAACTCGGTTCCGGGGGCGACCGTCACCGTCCAATCGTTCGTCACGTTTTCGGCAGAGAGCGTGACGATCTGCGACTGCGGGTCCTCGTTGCGCACGTCGAACTCGATGACTTGTCGCCGGCCCGGGTTGATGAACGCCTCGAGGTCCTCGGTCGGGCCGAGGAAGACGGCCGGCAGGTCGCCGCTGGCGGAGCGCGGAACGGCGCGGACGAGCGGCAGGTCGAAGAACGACCCGCGGGGGACGAGCGCCAGGGGGTCGAGCCGGTTGAGGACCGTCACGTGGTCCGCGCCGAGCCCGGACTTGGAGACCTGCAGGAAGAGCCCGACGCGGTCGTCCGACGGAGTCAGTCCCGCGGCGTCCGGCAGCGGCGGCAGGGAGAACGTGTACGCGTGCCGTCCCTCCCGGATCGAGACGGGGGAGGCCTTGTCGGCAAACGGCTGGTTGGCCCGATAGAACAGGAGGATCCGCAGGGAGCCGTCGAAGGAGGTCGGGGCGTCAAGCACGAGCGTGCCGGTGATCGGCTCGCCCGCCCGGAACCGTGCGGCGTTCGGGATGTGGTCGGCGCCTGCGGCGTACAGGCCGGCCATGAAGTTCCCGCTCAGGGCCGGCTGCTGGAGCGGCAGGGCCTCGTCGTCCTTTGCGCCAGGCCACGACTCGTGCCTGGAGAGCGCCGCCGAAGCGTATCCGAACAGGCCTCCGGGCAGCGGAATGCCCTGGGGTCCCGCCTGCTGGACGCCGAAGCCGTGCACGAAGTACCGGTTGTGGGAGTCCCCAAGCGGCGGGCTGGCGGTGAAGGACCAGCTCGTCGCGGCGACGAGGCCGCCTTCGGTAAGGATGCGGCCCACGACGCGGATTTCCCCCGCGGACATGCCACTGAGGCCGGAAGTCGGGGTCCGCAGGCGAAGGGTCAGGTTGGCGGTCTTGCCCGCCGGGATGGTCGCCTTGGGCGTGATCTCCGCCGTCCAGGTGCCGTCCCCGACGGTCGTCTCGACCTCCGCGGAGAACGCGACGAGTCTCTTGTGGGGGGCCGTGTTGTCGACGCGGACCAGGAGGACGTTCTCTTCGCCGGCGATGACGCCTCGGCGGTCGAAGTGGATGGAGAGGTCCGCGACGGTGGAACCGCGGCGCAGCACGTAGGGCGGAGCGGCGCCCGCGTTGGGCGCCCGGTCGACGAACCGCGCGCCGACGAGCGTTCCGCCCGCGACGGCCTCGACGTTGGCCGAGGCGCGCACGCGGATCCCTTGCAGGCTCATCCCGGGCTCCAAGGCCGGCGGCAGGAGCTGCGTGACCTGGTCCTTCTCCGCGGCGCGGTTCGTGAGCTCCAACTTGGGGAGGAGGATGACGAGGGCCCCGTCCTCGACGCGGTAGTCGACCCGGCTGCGCCAGTTGCAGATGGTCTCGGCCCCCACACCCAACCCGGTCGTGGGCCGCGTTCCACCGCAAAGCTTCGCGCGGACGACGTACAACGGGTCGAGGGGCGTCTGGTCCTGGCGGCCCATGGACTCGACGAGTATGGACAGAGCGGCATTGCCTCCCGGCGCCGAGAACTGGATCTCGTGCTCCACCGGGAACACGGGCCGGTGAGAGACGGCCGCCGCCGGGGCGAAGCCTGCACTAGTCCGGAGCTTGAACACGAGGGACTCCTCGTCCGGGTCCTCGACGACGAGCGAGGTCACGTCGACGTACGGCGTGAACCAGGCGCGGGCCACGGGCGGCGTCTGTCCCGGGCCGGCCTCGACGACGACGTCGTCGGGCGCGTCGGTGAGCGACCAAGGTTCGGGCGGGCCTTGCGCGCCGGCCGGCAAGGCGACGGACGCAAGAACCAACGCCAGGCCGAACGTGGTCACCCGCGCCACGACGCGCCGGGCGTGCCCGGAGGATTTAGACGTATCGGTGGGCGAATGTTAGGCGCGCCGCCGCCGTACGAAGGTCGCGCCCACCGCGAGGACGGCGCCGACGAGGCCGAACGGGAGGCCGGGCGTCGACTTCGCCGGCTCGTCGAGCTTCTTGGCGTCCTCGGCCGCCGACACGAACGTCTCGTTCTCGATGTCGATGCCGCGCGTCGCGATCGTCGTGAGGTGGACCCCCGACGCGACGACCTGCTTGTCCGGGACGAAGGCGATCAGGCGGAACGAAAGCCGGTCCCCCTCCTTGGCGGCGTCGGCGACCGTCACGGCCACCCCGAGGCGGACCGCCTCGCCGGCCTTGAGCTGGAACCTGACCCCGGGCTTGATGGTCACCGGCCACGGCGCCGACTCGCCCTCGACCTTGAGCTCGACCCGCAGCGGACCCTGGTCTTCGTTGCGCAGGTCGATCTCGAATACGGTCGTCCTTCCCGGGTTGGCGAACGTCTCGCGGTCCTCGGCGGCCGCCAGGATGGCCTTCGGCGCATCGAGCGGGGGAAGCTCCTCCACGATTCGCTCGAGGTCGAGCTGGATCTTGGAGGCCTTCGGGAGGAGGACGAGGCTCTCGAAAGGCGAGGCGCCCGCGAGGAGGGCGTCGGCGCCGGTCGCGCGCACCTCGATGTAGAGGGCTACCCCTCCGTCGGACGCGTCGAGGGTCTCGTTGAGGACCTTGAGGTCGAAGTCGAACCCGTTGGCGCCCTGCTTGAACGTCACCGGCCCCTCCTTGATTCCAAGGAGGCCCGCGTCCGTCGTGAGCTGGACCTTGGCGGTCGCCGCGAACGCCGCGGGCGCCTCGACTTCGAGGTGGAGCTTGATGGGCGCGCCGGGATTGAGGCGGGCCGCGTTGGGAATCGTGTCGTAGATCCCGAAGAACCCTCGCGTCGCGACGCTTGTGGAGAAACGGGTTTCGCTCACGAACCCGCCGCGCTGCATGCGGATCCCTTGCGGGTCGGCGGATGACTTGTCTTCCTCCACCCGGTTGAGGTAGGCAAAGTAGTTGGGGCACGCCGGAAGGCAGATCGCGTTTCCCCATTGGTTGCGTGTGCCGTGGACGAAGTACGTCGCGTGGGCCCGGTCCAAGGGCGGCGTGGGCAGAAGCTTGGCCTCGTACATGGCGCGGCGGCCCTCGTTGAGGATGGAGGCGGTGATAAGGATCTTGCCGGGCTTGCTGGGATTTGCGGCCGCTGGGGGGAAGACGCGAAGCGACGCGTTCACGTACTGTTGGCTCCCGATCGTGATCGTGGGCGTGATGGAGACCCGCCAGGCGCCGGCGTCGTCGGGGTTCGTGTGCCGCACCGTGAGGTTCACGAGGCGCTTGCTCGCCGCCTTGTTGAAGAGCAGCACCGGCAGGGCGCTCTCCTGGCCCAGGATGGCGCCGCGCGCATCCACCTTCATGACGAGGTCCTGGACGGCGGCCCCGTTGGCGAGCACGTAGGGCGGCGCCGGCGAGGCGTCGGGCATCCGGTCGGAGACGCTGACGGGCCGACCGTTGAGGACGCCGAAACCGACCTGGTTGAGGAAGTAGGAGCCCTCGGCGGAGACCACGATGTTCTCGAGAACCGCGCCGGCGTCGATCTCGACGGGCAACTGCTGCTTCGCGGGGTTGCGGTCGTGGGCGCCGTCGCGGGTCATGAGGCCCTTGGGCACCGGCATGACCAGCACGCCCTCCTCGATCGTGAACTCGAGGAGGGATGGCGGCCCGCCAAACGGGTTCTCGCAGCGGTTCCGGAGGGTGACCATCGTGCAGAAGACCACCCACGTGGGCGCCGTCGGCATGGGCGCGTCGATGCGGCCGTCGGAGATGGCCTGGACGACCCCGTACGCGGCGGATCCCGGGACCTTGAACTGGATCGTGTGGAGGATGTATTCCCCGGGGACGGATCCGGCGACGGGCCCCGGCCGGAAGCCGCCGGCGACCTTCAGGCGGAACACGAGGTTCATCTCGTCGGGGTCCTCGATGGCCAGGCCTGTGATGTCGAGGTACGAGAAGTGCCACTGGCTCGGCGCGGGTCCCAGGTTCTGGCCGAAGGCACCGAGGGACAGGTCGTTGGGGTTGTCGCTCTGCGTCCAACCGCCAGAGGCCGGCGGGTTCTGGGCGCTCGAGGCCGGCGCAAGGAGCCCCAACAGGAGGATGGCGAGGGGGACGGCGGCCCGCATCAAGCGCCAAGCGGGAGGGAACCAATATAAGCCGTTTGGTGAGGCTAACTGAACAACCGGCGCCGCAGGAGGGCGGCCACGGCGAGGACGGCCCCAACGGCGACGAACATGGGGAACGGGGAGCGTCCGTCCGGGGTGGCCAGCTTCCTTGCGTCCTCCGCGGCGACCTCGAAGGTCTCGTTGTCGATCTCGACGCCGCTCGTCGCGAGGGCGGAGAGCCGGAGTAGCGACAGAAGTTCGTTGGTCTCGCGCAGTCGCGCGGCGATCGAGAGTTGGAGCTTCGTGCCCTCCTTGGCATCCGCGGGTGCATGGACGATGATCCCGAGGCGGGCGGATTCGTTCGCCCGAAGTCGCAGGTCGGTTCCGGGCAGGATCTGTACGTCCCACTCGAGGGTCTTGTTGTCGACCAAGAGGACCAGGTTCTGGGCTTTTGTGTCGTCGTTGAGGAGGTCGACCTCGAACACGGTCTTGCGGCCGGGGTTCACGAACGCTTCGGTGTCTTCCGCGGCGGCGAGGCTCACGCGCGGCAGGTCCGGCCGTATGATGACCTCGGCCTCGCGGTCGACGGGGATCGTGAAGTGCGACGTTTTGGGGAGCATGTAGAAGTCGTCCGCGAAGCTCACGAAATATCCGGCGAAGCCCACGAGCGGGTCGCTGGCGAGGAGGACGTCGCCGGAAAGGAGGTCGCTCGGCCCGAGGCGCTCGAAGGGGCCGGCGATCGCAGCGTCGATGTCGACGACGTTTTTGCCGGCCTTGAACGCGATGTCCTTCTGGCCGGAGGCGAGAAGGACCTTTCCGTCGCCCGCGGTGAGCGTGAACGTCGCGCGTCCCTGGAGGTCGATCGGCACGTCGAACTCGAAGTGGCCCTTGATGGGCTCGGCTTTCCGCAGGCTCGCCGCGTTCGGGATCGCGTCCCGGAGGCTTCCTCCGTCGAAAAAGTCGAACGGGAACCGGAAACCGGACACCCCCGAGCCCACGCGCTTTCCCGCGTGGATCCCAGCGTCGTCCCGAGCCTCCGGGTCCGTCTCGTAGCGGCTCAGGAACGCGTCGCTCTCGCCGTACGCGGTCGGCGCGAGCACCGTCTCCGTCTGACCGCGATGGAGGTAGAACGTGCTGCGGCCCGCGTCGAGCGCCGGGCCCGCGACGAAGCTCGCCTCCACAAGGCTCCGTCTCCCCGGCTCGTTCATGATGGCGGCCGCGATGCGGAAGGTGGCGCGGTTCGCGTCGCCGGTGCCGCCGCGAGGCGCCGTGATGCGGAGCGTTGCGTTCGCCGACTTTCCCGATCCAAGCGTGAGGGCCGGGGTGAGGCCGTACTTCCATCCCTCGCCACCCGAGAGGACCTCCGCGGTCAGGTTTAGGAGGCGCTTGCTCGGGGCCTTGTTCGCGATGCTGATCGGCACAAGCGTCTCCTCACCGGCGACGAGGCCGGCGCGGAGCACCCTCACCTCGAGGTCGGGCGGGCTCGCGCCGTGCTTGAGGACGTACGCGGGACCGTCGCCATCGTTCGGAAGACGGTCGAAGAACGTCACCGTACGGCCGCCGCTCGCCGTGCCACTCCCGAACAGGACGATGGGGACGGTCGAATACGAACGCACGTGGACGCGGGTGAGCTGGTCGCCGGCGAAAAGGGCCGCGGGGAACACGATCGCGGCGCGGCCGCCCTTCGGGGCGCCGTCCGCGGTGAGGGCCTTCTTCGGGAGTTTGATGACAAGCTCCTTCTCCTCGACGGAGAAGGGCAGCGTGGATTCGCCGAAGCAGCTTAGCCGCGCGGGATCCGTGTCGGTGCAGAAGTTCACCCGCGAGGTCACCGGGTTGGAGGCCGGGGAGGTCCCGGGAACGGAACTGTAGACGGCAAGCCCCGCCCAGCCCTGCGCGTTGGGAGGCTGGAAGAGGATATGCTGAATGATCTCCTCGACGCCGCCCAAGGTTCCGGGCGACGCGACGTAACCGGCCTGGTTCCGGAGGCGGAACTCGATGTAGCCCTCGTGCGGGTCGTCGATCGTGAGGTGGGTGAGGTCGCCGTAGTTCACGTGCCGAATCGGCGGGGCTGGGACGGGCGTCACTTGTCCCCCGACCGTGAGGACCATGTCGCCGGGCCCGTCCTCCTTCTCCCATTTCTTGTCCTGCGCCGCCACGGCGGGAACGAGGAGCAGGGCTACGACGGCGAAGCAGAGGGACCGCAGGAGGACCACGCGCCCCGTGGGGGCTTCGGCTCTTAAGGGTTGAGGAGGACGTCCCTCACGCGGCACGACGCCGCCTTCCCAGGAGCCCCGCGGCCGCGGTCGCCGCCAAGGCGGCAAGGAGCCCCAGACCGGGGGATTTCCCGGAGGGGACGTCGAGCTTCTTCGCGTCGTCCTGCGCGACCTCGAACGTCTCGTTCTCGATCTCGACGCCGCGGGTGACGATGGAGCGGATCCACTGGCCGGCGACGAGCGTATCGTTGACGACGTCTCGCACGACGAGCCGGAACTTGAGGGCGTCTCCTTCCTTCGCGTCCGCCGGGGCCTTGATGAGGACGCCCACGTGGACGGCGTCCTGGCTCGCAAGCCGGAGCCGGGCACCAGGCTTCACCGCGACGTCCCAGCCCTCGGTGACGTTGAGGGCCTCGAGCTGCAAGGTCATCTCGCGGGGTTCCTCGTTGCGAACGTCGAGCTCGACGACCTGGACGCGCCCCGGGTTGACGAACCCGTCGAGTTCCTCCGCCGGGGAGAGGGCGACCTTCGCGGTCGCGGCCTGCACAGCCGGGACCTCGCGGTCGACGGGCAACCGGACGAACGTCGTCTTCGGGACGATCTTCGGGCCGTTGACGCCGAAGTACGAGGTGAGGTAGGGCGCGCCGTCGGCGCCCTGAACCGAGAGGCGGATGTCGACGCGCAGCGTGCCGTTCGACGGGTCAAGGCGCTGCACGCTCGGGAGGATCGGCACGTCGAAGGGAATCTTGTTGGAGCCGGCCGCGAGGGTGATCGTCTTCTGCGTCTGGAAGAGGAGCTGGGGCCCGAACTGTCCGGTGATGGCGAGGGTCGCCGCGGCCGGGTAAGGCGCCTCGATGTCCACGACGGCCTGGGCGGGTTCGCCGGGCCGGATGACCGCGGCGTTGGGGATGGGGTCGGACCGGAGCGAAGACTGGAACGCGAACGAGGTGACCCCCGAGCTCGTGCCGAAGGACGGGCTCATGGCGAACGACGTGGCGGTCGCGAAGCGGGCGTCGGTCTCGCTGCGGGTAAGGCCTCCCTCGCCCCACGCGAGGAAGGGAAACGGAAGCCCGAAGAACGAGTTCCATTGGCGGCCGACGACGAAATAGGTGCTGTGGTCGCGGTCGAGCGGAGGCGCGGCGACGAGGCCGAGGCGCGCGATGGCGATCGTGCCGGGCTCCGTGAGGATGGTTGCGCGGAGCTTGAGGACGGCCGTGAGGCGGTCGCTCGTTCCGGCCGGCGGGGGCGTGACGCGTAGCGTGACGTTCGCGGATTTCCCGGCCCCCAGGGTGACGGAGGGCGTGACGGAGGCCGTCCAAGGCTGGTCGGCGGTAAGGCGGTCGACCGTGAGATTCACGATGCGCTTGTGCGTGCCAAGGTTCTGGACCAGGACGGGCACCTGGTTCTCCTGGCCAAGGATGACGGCGGCCTGGGGGACGCTCATCTTGAGGTCGGGGGCGGGCGAGCCGAACCGGAGCGTAATTTGGAGGCCGCCCGAGTCGGGGGCGCGGTCGATGAAGCGTGCGACCTCCAAGAAACCCCCGCCCGTGAAGAAGGGGCGTAGGAACGCCCGCGCGTAGACGTCCGTGAGGACGTCTCCGGGGAAGAGCCGTCCGGGAAGGTTGGCGTTCCGGGTGCGCTCGCCCTCCTGCCCCACCTGGGTCAGTT
Organism: Methanobacteriota archaeon; assembly: GCA_016180755.1. Lineage (GTDB taxonomy): Archaea > Thermoplasmatota > E2 > JACPAO01 > JACPAO01 > JACPAO01. Next base: position 14,216 of record JACPAO010000024.1, on the reverse strand, counting down.
TTTCCTTCGGGATCCGCGCGACAAGTACGCCGCCGTCGGCGGAGACGGGAAGCTGGTTGCCTCCGTACTCGCACGAATACTGGTATTGCTGGAGGGAACTTGGGAAGCAGAGGCTGGCGTAGACGACGAGGAAGCCTTTGCTGGGCGTGTTGTTCTCGACGTGGACGTGGATCGAGCGGACGTTGACCTGGGCCTGGACCGGCTGACCGCCGGCCCCCGGGATGGAGAAGAAGACCTGGTGGTAGACCTCCTCGATCCCGTACGTCTGCAGCTTCTGGCCATTCATGACGACGAACGGGGTCCCCGTCTTGAGGCGGACCTCAAGCGTCTCCTCGTCGACATCGGTGACCGTGAGGGTGTGGATGTCGACGTAGGACGTGACCTCGTTGTCGGGGAGGTTCGGAGAATTCACCTGCTGGGCGCTGAAGGTGACGTCGTTCTTCGCGTCCTCCTTGTGCACGACGCCCGGTTCCTGGGCGGACGCCGGGGGGAGGCTGCCGGCCAGCGCCAGAAGAAGCAACGTGGCGGCCACTGGGGCGGCGCGGGAAGGCATTGTTCGCACGAGCCGGCCTTGACCCATATAACCACATTGGTTAACTTGTGTCACCGGCCCGGTGGCAGTCGCCGGGAGGCCGTGCCCGGTTTCAGTGAACAGGTCCTGTCCAGGTCTTGACCTGTTAGGGTCCGAGCCGGCTTTTCGTTAAATAATACTTGACATATTCACGCGGGAAACCGAATGGTGATGACGGAGATCGTCTTCCAGGTCGAGATCCCGGGGCTGCCCATCGTCCAGTTCACGCGGGACAACCCGGGTACGCGGCTCATCTTCAACCACATCAACTTCGACCAGGACCACTTCCCGATCAAGCAGATCCTCACCATCCTTGGCACGCCCGCCCAGTACGACAAGCTGCTCTTCGTCCTCCCCGAATACTACGACGAGGTCCGGATCCTCCGGCGTGACGAACGCGCCTGCAGCGTCATGATCACGCTCAACGAGGAGAAGAAGGCCATCCTCAAAGGCCCGTACGAGGAGGGCCTGCGACGGATCGGCTCCGACATGATTCTCCGCCCGACCGTCATCAAGGACGGCTGGATGACGATCGGCGTCATCACGCTCGTCGACGTCGACATCGGGGCCCTCGTGCGGGAGGCCACGGAATTCCTGAAGGGCCTCGGCATACGGCTGCGGCTCCTCCACTTCGGCGAGTACAAGCCCGAGGAGCACCCCATCGGTGACTACGAGGAGAAGCTCACGCCGAAACAGGCCGAGATCGTCAAGATGGCCCTGGCGCTCGGCCTCTACGACACCCCCCGAAAGTGCAGCCTCGACACGCTCGCCGAGATCTTCGGCATCAGCAAGGCGGCCGCCCACAACCGCATGAAGGCCGCCGAGAAGAAGATCCTCAGCATGTACTTCACCTAGGGCGGGGGCCAGCGGGCCTGGGCGGCGAGAAGGAACCCACGCACGTGATTATCCGAGCAGGTGTCGGTGATTCTTGGCGTACTGGCGGAAAAACCAGCGAAGAAATGGGAGGTCGTCCCTCCGTGTCTGACTCCGCTCTAGTGCGCGGTAGTAGGACGCGCGGTTCTCGTAGGGAATGTTGAGCAACGGGAACCTGGCTTGCTTGAGGACCAAGTTCATGAGAAGCCTCGAAACACGACCGTTTCCGTCGCCGAACGGGTGGACGGTCACGACCTTCAAGTGGACGAGCGCCGCCCGTTCGACGGGATGCATTGCGTCTCTTGCTCGATGGTACCACGCAAAGAAGTCTCGCATGAGAGGCTCCACCTCGACGGGTAACGGGGGGACAAACCGGCTTCCGGAAATGCGGACTCCATGCCGCCGAAACTGGCCCGCGATGTCTGGCCGGGTCGAAAGGAACAAGGATCGGTGCCACTTCAGGACAATCTGCCGGTTGAGATCCTTGGTGTAGCGGAGGACCTCGTGGAAAAGCGCCTCATGAGCCTCCGCCTCCCGCACGTCTTGGACCGGTTTGTTGGCGGGTGTGATTCCACGGTCGAGGAGGTCTGCGGTTTCCCTAAGCGAGAGGGTCGATCCTTCAATCCGCTGTGTGTCGTAGGTGAATCGAACGGCGAAGTCTTGCAGGCGCTTCGCGGCTAGGCTGCTTGGGATCCCCTTTGACTCGTGCCGAACCTCCTTCCGGATCCGATCCAGTCGGGGAAGCCATTGCTCGCGGAACAAATCGAGCTGAAGCTGTCGCTTTCGAGCCTCCACGTCGCGAGGCAGGCGTGGGCCAAGGTAGACCTCCTTCTTGCTAACCTTCGCCCCACGGCGAATCGTATGCTGGAGATAATAGTAGTCGCGCGTTCCTATCCGCTTTCGCGCGACCGTGACCACGCCATTGTATTACCCCTACAAGTTTATAGAAATTTTGATATTCCAGTAAATGTAGGGGTAGTCTTGCGGGGCGGGCCCCTGCCTTCGGTGGTTGCGTTCGTGCAAAGGACGCGTCGAAGCGGTATGCGACCGATCGAACAGACATCTACGGTTAAGACCCGAACACCCCTCACTCGCGCTGGCGTCGCCCGCTGGCAGACCCGTCGGCCCCGCTAAGCAAAACTCAAAATACCGGTAAACAGAGCGCCCGACGGGTGGCGTTCGTGGCGCGGCACGGTATGGAATGGGCCCTTTTCCTGCTCGTTCTGGGGACGAGCGTTGGAGCTCCCTCCGCGGCCGCCGATTGGGGTCAAAGCGGCGTCAATCCAGCCCGGACGGGGGCCGCGGACGGCCCCGGGCCGCGTGTCGACGAAGTGGCGTTTTCCATCCAGCTCCAGAATTTCACGTCGTCGGCATCAGGTCGCGCCGGCCGCATGGATCCGCCGCTGATCCTGGGCGACCAGATCTACATGGCCAACGTGCACCTTCGCGCGTTCCCCTCGCCGACGTACAACGTCACGGTCCGACGCGTCAACGCTTCGTCGGGGACTCAGGAGACGCTCTTCAGCATCGCGGCAAGCTCGTCGGAGCTGGTCTCCGACGGCGAGAACCTGTACGTGTACACGGGCTCCTACATCGAGGTCTTCAACCTGACGGCCCACCGTTTTGACGGCCGGCTTTCGACTTCGTTGAACCCCGCAGTCGACCAGACAACCCCCCTGCCAGGTTTTGATACTGACCGATGCGTCTCGCCCCTGCTCCAAGGCCACGTGCTCGTGATCGCGTGCCGCGACCGCGCATCCTTCGGCCAGGCCGACGCAGTTTTCGTCCGCGCCTTCGATACGCGCACGCGTTCGGTCCTCTGGACCTGGGTCCGTGACAGCGAGACCGCGGTTCGACCTGCCGGAAACAATCCCGTGACCTGGCAGGGGTTCAGCTATGCGCCCCGAAAAAGCGGGTTCTTCGTGGAACTGTCAGGACTCGCTCTGGTTGGGAATACACTGACGCTCGTCGACTACGTCACGGACGGGGACGCCCTGGAGCGCGAGGACAACCGTGGCGGGGCGGTTGTGAGCGAGGTCTGGTTCCTCAACGCGACCCGTGGCGCCTTCGAGGGATTGCGATGGCAGCTTGCGACGACGGGCACGGTCTCGCAGACGGGACCGGGGGCGGTCGGCGCCAATGCGCCCAATCGGCCCCCGCATGCGACCGGTGCCAGCCATTGGGCGTTCGCGAAGTTCGATTCCCTCATCCGCTACAACCTTTCCGACCCTCCTTCCAGCAAGGCAACGGACTCCCGGCCTGGGCCGAACCTCGAAGGCGACGTCGACACCACCATCGCCCTGTGGGGGGACCGCCTCTACGTCCCCAACCGTAGGGGAATCCTCGAATTCGACTTCGAGCTCACCCAAGGCTGGGCCTTCGAGTTGCCGGCAGGGTTCGAACTCGTGGAGGGCCCCACCGTCGCCACGGGCACGTGCGTGTTCGTTCAGTCGAGCCGCCAACGCCAGGACCGTGAGTCGCCCGGCATCCTCCACTGCATCGACCCACGAACGGGACGCGAGCGATGGAGCCACGCCTTCCCTCGCCAAGTACAATTCAGTGTGTCCGACGAAATGCTAGCCGCGGTCGATGCCCGCGGCCGGCTCACCATCCTGGGGCGCAGCGCGGCCTCGATCGGAATCCAGACGCGGGCCTCGACGCTGTACCCGCGGCCCGGCGAGCCGTTCTGGCTGGCGTTCTCGGACACTAGGCCGGGGGCCTTCGGGCCTGCGACCGATTTCCGGATTGACTGGGGAGACGGCACGGGGGCCGATTGGGCACCCGGCGACGTTTTCACGCACCAGTACGAGGCGCCGGTCACGTTCACGGTCCGGGCCTGGGCCAGGAACCCGGCCGGGCAGGAATCGACGACCAGCCTTCAGATCTATGCTGGTACTATCGACCCCTCGTTGTCATTCCTGTCGAAAGCCCTCTTGCCCGAGAACCAGGACAAGACGTTCTTCGTCGTGGGGCTTCTGGTGACGCTCATCCTGATCCGAAACGCGCGATTCCAGCGGGAGATACGTGCCATCGACGACGCGTACGAACGGACCGAAGCCGACCCGGAAGCCTGCGAATCCGTGCTCGAGGAATACCGGCAGCGCGCTCGACAGCACCTCTTCAGCCACCGGCTCGCCGACAGCCAGGCGCAGGTGTTGGAGCGCCGCGTCGACGAACTCCATCGAACCGTCCGGCTGCGCATCGTGGACGAGCACTTCGAGTTCTTGCCCCACGGCATGGTGAAGCGATTGAGGGCCATCCTCGACGATGGGCTCGTGACCCAGCTCGAACGCTCGCATTTCCTGGGTGCCCTCAAGGCCCTCCCGACGGTTTCGAAAAGCCAAAAAGGCCAGATCCAGGACCTTATCGACACTTGGTTCGAGCGCGACGCGGCCCGCCAGCACCAACGAACCAGCCGCTCGTCACGACCGCTCCCCTAGCCTGGCCCAAGGTCCGAAGCGGCCGCAGCCCCCCCGGGGGGAGAGGGCCTGTCTCCCCTCATGAGGGTAAGAAAAGAGGGCGGCGACCGGTGCGCCTTGCATGGCCCCTGCCAAGATCGAGGCCGAACTCGCCGCCATCGAGCGTGCCCTTTGCGACCTCGAGCGAGAGATCATCTCCACCTAGTGCCGCCGGCCCCGACACCTACAGGTCGAGGCGCCCAGAATCCCGCAGGTAGTCAAGGTGCTGCAAGGCGAGCTCGCAGCTTTCGCGGACCTCGACGGCCGCGTCCTCTTCGAGCGCCTGCCGCAGAAGGGCCTCGGCTTTCTCCCCGCCAAGCGCCCCCAGGGCCTCGGCGCACTCGTGGCGGACCATCACATGCCCGTCGAAGCGGAGGCCTTTCTCCAGGTAGGGCAACGAGGCCGGTTGCTGCATCTGCCCCAGGACGTACGCGCACTCATGGCGGAGGACCGCGCTCGCATCGACGAGCATGGCCTCGCCGAGGGCGACGGCCGACTCGGGCGTGTTGAGGTTTCGAAGGCCGAAGATGGCGCGGTACTTCTCGAAAAGGGAAAGCTTGCCGTCGAGCAGTCGGCGCCGCAACAATTCCACCGTTTGGCGCGAGAGGGCAGGGGGGGGATCGACGGTCCCGAATTCGCTGTGGGCGGGCCGCAGGGTGCCGGGGGTCACGGTTCGGGCCCAAAACGGGCCGTCTCAAGAAACTTTCTCTAGGCAGGCTTCATGGTTGTCTTCTTCGCCGCGGCGGGGGCCTCCTTCACGAGGCTCGCCGCCCGCCGGACCTCTTTTTCGATCTGGCTCTTCAGCCGTCCCGCCCCGAAGAGCTTCTGGAACCCCGAGAACTCCGCCTCGACGACCCGCTCGTACAGGGTCCGGCCGTTTGGGAGCGCTGTGAACTTGTGCGTGACGACGCGGCTGTGCGTCGGCGTCGTGACGTCGACCTTGAGGAACTCGGGGAGGTGGTTGTCCAGGACCCGGGCCTCGCAGAACTCCGCGCCTTGGCCTGTCTCCCAGCTCAAGGACGTGTTGAAGAACGGCCACGACTTGTCGGCCTTCATGCCCTTCGCGCCGATGAGCCACTGCTCCATGACGCGAGGGTTCAGGATGAGCTCGCTCGCACGTTCGGGCGGAACCGGCACCTCGGCCGAGGCCACGATTCGGACCATGTTCCAAGAAGTTGGGCGGCGACGGTTAAACCCTCCCTTGGGGACGGGGGGAAGCTAATAACCCCCGGTCGGGTTGGAACGCGTTGATGTACGGCGCCATTCTCCTGGCGGCGGGTGCCTCGACGCGGATGGGGTCCCCCAAGGCCCTCGTGAAGGTGGGCACCGAACCGGCCATCGCCCGGGCCTGCCGCCAGCTTGCGTCGCTCGGGGTCCACGAGATCGCGGTCGTCGTGGGCGCGCACGCCGAGGCCATCCGTCCGGCGGCCCCCGCGCCGGCCCGCGTGGTCGTGAACGCAGAGTGGCAGCGGGGCCGGACGGGAAGCGTGAAGGTCGGCCTCCGGGCGCTGCCCGACGCGTCGGCGTTCCTCGTGTGGCCCATCGACCATCCGTGCGTTTCGGACGCGGCCCTCGAGGCGCTCGTGGCGCAGGTCGGGGGGATCCGCGTCCCAACGTTCCAGGGCCGCCGCGGGCACCCGACGGCGTTCGCGGGCCCGCTTCGCAACGAGGTCCTGCGGCTCGAGGACGACCAGCCGCTGCACGACGTCCTCCACGCGCGACCGGGGCGCGTCGTCGAGGTCCCCGTCGACGATCCAGGCGTCTTGCTCAACGTTGACACGCCCGACGACCTCAAGAAGCTCGAAACCTTTCTGCGGGGGTCTCGACATGCGCGGCCTCTTGCGTGAGATGCTCCACCTGACCGAGCGGCGGCGGCCCTTTGCCGTCTGCACGGTCGTGGAGACCGAGGGAAGTGTCCCAGGCAAGCTCGGATCCACGATGGTCGTCACCGAGGACGGGACGGCGCGCGGCACGGTCGGCGGGGCGGGCCTCGAGGACAAGGTCAAGGCGGCGGCCCTCGAAGCGCTCCGGTCGGGCCAGGGCGGCGTCCGGCACTTCGACCTCGCGAAGTGGAAACCCGGCGGCCTCAACTCCATCTGCGGCGGCAGCGTCGACGTCTCGGTCCTCGTCCACCGTCCCCTGCCCCACCTGCTCCTCTTCGGCGGAGGACACTGCGGCAAGGCGCTCTCCGACATCGCTCCGACGCTCGACTGGGACGTGACGCTCGTCGACGCGCGCGCGGAGTACGCGAACCGCGAACGGTTCCCGAACGCGGTGGCGGCCGTCGCGGCCCCGCCGGCCGCTTGGGCGAAGGAGGCCGACCTCTCGGACTACAGCCACGCCTACCTCCTCGGCCACAGCTGGGAGCTCGACGTCGAGATCCTCGCCGCGCTCCTTCCCCGGTTCCCGGGGTTCGTCGGCGCGATCGGCAGCGCCGCCAAACGCCACCACATCGAGAGCGAACTGAGGAAGCGTGGGATCCCGGACCGGCACATTGACCGGATCGTCTGCCCGATCGGCGCACCGGTCGGGGCCGAGTCGCCCGAGGAGATCGCGGTGGCCGTCGCCGCCGAGATCGTCGGGACCCTCAAGCGCCCCACGGAGCGGCTGCCGGAGGCGACCGCGCGATGAACAAGATCCTCAAGCTCACGGTGAACGGCGTCGCCCGTGAAGTCGCGGCGCCGGACAACGCCATCCTCCTCGACGTCCTCCGGGAATCCTGCCGCCTCACCGGAACGAAGCGCGGCTGCGACATGGGGACCTGCGGCTGCTGCACGGTCTTGATCGACGGCGAGAACCGCCTGAGCTGCCTCACGCTCGCGGCGCAAGCCGCAGGGAAGGAGATTACGACGGTGGAGGCTCTCGGGACACCCAATCGGCTCCATCCAATCCAGGCGGCCTTCAGTGAGATCGGCGGTAGCCAGTGCGGCTTCTGCACGCCCGGCTTCATCATGACGACGAAGGCGCTCCTTGACCGGAACCCCGACCCGGACGACAAGGAGATCCGGGAAGCCATCAGCGGAAACCTGTGCCGCTGCACGGGATACATCAAGATCATCGACGCCGTGAAGGTCGCCGCGAAGGAGCTCGCCCCCGAGCCCGCCCGGCCGACGCCGCCGATCGCCGCCCCCGCGAGGCGGGCGAAATGACGCTCGAGCCCATCCCCGACAAGCGGAAGGCGGTCGTCGTCCCGGACGTCGACCCCGAGGCGAAGTGGCGGCCGTACCGCGAGCCCTTGCCCGCGGGTGAGCATCCGCACCGGCCCGCCGAGGGTTTCAAGCTGCTCGGGAAACGTGTGCCGCTCATCGACGGCCCCTCGAAGGTGAGCGGCCAGGCCGTCTACACGGACGACATCCAGCTCCCCAACATGCTCGTCGCGAAGATGCTCCACTCGACGCGACCCCATGCGCGGATCAAGGCGATCGATGCGACCGATGCGCGTAACCTCGCGGGCGTCGTGGACGTGCTCACCGGCCTCGAGCTCGACCCCACGCGCAAGTTCGGCGTGCTTCCCCTCACGAAGGACGAGGAGCCCCTCGCGCTCGAGAAGGTGCGCTTCATCGGCGACTACGTGGCGATCGTCGCCGCCGAGGACGAGTGGACGGCGAAGGAGGCGGTGAGGCTCCTCAAGGTCACGTACGAGGACCTCCCCTCGTACCTCAAGCCGAGCGAAGGCCTCAAGCCCGTCCCCGAGAAGATCCACCCCGACATCGGCATCGACCAATCGAACGTGCAGAAGCACGTCGACCAGGAGTTCGGCCGCCCCGACGAGGCGTTCCGCGCAGCCGACTATTCCGTCCGCCGCAAGTGGAAGTTCCAAGGCGTCACCCACGCCTTCACCGAACCGCACTGCGTCATAGCCCACTATACGGCCGCCGGACGGCTCGTCGTCTGGAGCGCGACGCAGGTACCGCACTACGTGCACCGGGCCCTCGCCGAGGTCACGGGCCTCCCCATGCACCGGATCCAGGTCATCCGGCCCCAGGTGGGCGGAGGCTTCGGCGGAAAGTCCGACCCGTTCCCGTTCGAGATGGCGACCGCCCTCCTCGCCATGCGCACGCGGCGGCCCGTGAAGCTCCTCTTCGACCGGGAGCACTCGTTCTACTCGGGCCGCGGCCGCCACCCGACGGAGAACGAGTTCGCCCTCGCGATGGACCGGCAGGGCAACATCAAGGCGCTCGAGATCGAGGCCGTGATAGACGGCGGCGCGTTCGCGAGCTTCGGCATCATCAGCACCTACTACAACGGCGTCCTCAGCATGGGCCCCTACAAGGTCCCGAACTTCCGGTACCGGGCCGCCGCGTCTACACGAACCGCGTCCCCTCGGGGGCCATGCGCGGGCACGGCGCCGTGAACTCGCGCTGCAGCCTCGAGGTGCTCATCGACGAGGCCTGCGAGGAGCTCGGCCTCGACCCGTTCGCGGTGCGCCTCCAGAACATGATGCCCCCCTACAGCCACACGATCAACGATTTCCGGATCACGAGCAACGGCCTCCCGGAATGCCTCGACAAGGTCCGCACCGCGAGCCGTTGGGACGAACGGTGGCGCAAGATGCCCCTCGGCAAGGGGCTCGGGCTCGGCTGCGGCTTCTACATCAGCGGCAGCAACCTACCCATCCACTGGGACGTCCCGGGGATGCCGCAGTCCACGGTCCACCTCAAGATCGACATGGACGCCGGCGTGACCGTGCACACGGGGGCCGCCGAGATCGGCCAAGGCAGCGACACGGTCGCCGCGATGGTCGTCGCCGAGGTCCTCGGGATCCGCCTCGACCGGATCCGCGTGTACAGCCAGAACACCGACACCGCCCCCATCGACCTCGGCTCCTACTCGAGCCGCGTGACGTTCATGATGGGAAACGCCGCGCGCAAGGCCGCGGAGGAGGTGCGGCGCGAGCTCCAGCAGGCGGCCGCGGCCGTCGTGGGCGGGCAGCCCGAGCTGTTCCTGTTCCAGGACGAGATGGTCTTCGACGCGTCGAACCCGTCCCGGCGCGTGTCGTTCACGGACGCCGTCCGGAAGGCGATGGACCACAAGGGCGCCCTGGTGGCGCGGGGTTCGTTCAACTCCACGAAGATGGGCGGCGACTTCAAGGGCGCGACGGCCGGCCTCGCGCCGGCCTACTCCATGAACGCCTACGTGGCGGAGGTCGACGTCGACCTCGACACGGCCCAGTGGCGCTGCACCAAGGTCTGGGCGGCCCACGACTGCGGGAAGGTCCTCAACCGGCTCTCCGTCGAGGGCCAGATCGAGGGCAGCATCCACATGGGCCTCGGCCAGGTGTACTCGGAGAGCCTCGAGTACCGCGGCCCCAATCTCCGCAACCCGAACCTCCTCGACTACAAGATTCCCACGAGCATCGAGATGCCCGACGTCGAGACGTTCCTCGTCGAGTCGAACGACGCGGAGGGCCCCTTCGGCGCGAAGGAGGCCGGCGAGGGCCCGCTCCTTCCCATCCTTCCGGCCGTCGTGAACGCGATCCACGACGCGGTCGGCGTCCGGATGCACGAGCTGCCGATCACGCCCGACCGCCTCCACGACCAGATGCGACTCCAGGGCGGCTGGAAGAAACCGACGCCGCTCGGGAAAGCGGCCGCCGTCGCCGTGAAGCGCGGGGTGCGCCGACCGTGAGCATGCTCCTTCCGCCGTTCCAGCTCCACGAGCCGACGACGGTCGCGGAGGCCGTCGCGCTCCGCCAACTGCACCCGGAAAGCGACTTCCTCGCGGGCGGCACGGACCTCCTGCCCAACTACAAATGGCAGCTCAACACGCGCCCCCATGTCATCGGCCTCCACAAGGTCGACGAGCTTCGCGCGATCTCGCCGACCAAGATCGGGGCGCTCGCCACACTCAAGCAGATGAACATGGACGGGGCGCTGTGGCAAGAGGTCCCGGTCGTCGCCCAGACGGCCGGCCTCATCGCAAGCCCCCTCATCCGCAACTCAGGGACCCTCGGCGGGAACCTAATGCTCGAGAACCGGTGCTTCTTCTTCAACCAGTCCTACGTCTGGCGCGAGAGCATCGACTTCTGCCTCAAGGCCGGCGGCACGGCCTGCCACGTGGTCCCGCAGGAGACCAAGTGCTACGCGACCTTCAGCGCCGACCTCCCGGGTCCACTCATCGCGCTCGGCGCGACGTTCGAGCTCGCCGGTCCCTCGGGGACCCGGCGGGTCCCGGCCGTCGAGTTCTACAAGAACGACGGCATCGACCGGCACGCGAAGCGGCCCGACGAACTCCTCACGTTCGTCCACCTGCCCCCAACGGCGTCCCAGTACCGCGCAAGCTACCAGAAGCTTCGCCAGCGGGAATCCTGGGATTTCCCCGAACTGGGAATCGCGGTCGCCCTGAAGATGAAGGGCGAGACCGTCGAGGACCTGCAGATTGTCGCGAACGCCCTGGAGTGCGCCCCCAAGCTTCTGAGGGACATCGGGTCCGGCCTGCGGGGCAAGAAACTCACGGATGCCGCCATCGACGAGGCCGCGGCCGCCGTCGAGACGCAGGTGCGGCCCGTGAAGAACACCAACCTGAGCCCCAGCTACCGCAAACGGATGGCGCGCGTGTTCACCAAGCGCGCGCTCCTTGAGGCGCGCGCCGGCGGCCCGAGGCGAGCGTAACCCCAGGCTTTAATCCGCCGAGCCCCTGCGCGCCGCGTTGGCCTCCTACCCCCGCCGTTTCTTCCTCCTCCGGTCCGAGCGCATGCTCGTCGAAGCCCGGATGGCGCGGGCGTGGGGGTTCGAGCACATGCTCGCGACGCTCGTCCTCGCGGCGATCGTGTGGGGCGGACTGACGGCCTTCGTCGTCTTCGGCGGGCCCCCCGCCCCCGGGCTCTGGCTCCTTTTCATCGCGGCCGGAGCCGCCCTCCACCTCGTCGCGAGCCTCGTCTACGTTTGGCGCAGGGTGGCGACGTCCGAATACGTCGTCACGGACGAGGCCGTGTACGCCCGTCGCGGCAACCTGCTCCTCCATGTCGACGCGGCCGCCCTTGACCGGGTGACCGACCTCCATGTTCGCACCACGCTCGTAGGGCGGATCTTCGGCTACTCCGGGCTTGCCGTCCGCACGGCGGGCGGCGGCGTGTACCTGCCCGGGCTTCGGGACCCGTACACGATCCGCGGTATCATCCAGAACGCGCGGCATGACTTCATCGCCCGGCTCCTTCGCGAAAGCGGCCGGTCGAGGTCCGAGCCGGCCTCGCCGCACGTCTCCACCGAATGCGAATGCCCCAACTGCGGCGCCGTGCTCCCGGTCCCGCCCCGTCGGCCCATCGACGTCGAGTGCCCCCGATGCCACGAGAGAGGAATGCTCTTCGAGGAGGCGCCCGCGTGACCGAGGTGCCCACCTTCGTCCCCGACTCGGCGGCCGTACCCGAGTACGTACGGAAAGGCGAACGGCTCCTCTGGCGCGGCCGTCCGACGCTCGCCGTCCTCGTCCGGCAGACGTTCGGCCTCATCGTCGGGTTCCTCTTCTTCAGTCTCTTCTCGCTCGGGGCGGCCTCCGACGCCGGCGCCCCCGTCCTCGCGATCCTTCCGCTCTTCGTCGTGATCGCCGCCATCCTCGTCGGCCTCAACGTCATGCGCCTGCGACGGACGCAGTACATCCTCACAGACCAGGGCGTGTACACGCGGACCGGCCTCATCGGCCAGACCGTCATCCAGACGACGTTCGAGAAGATCACCGACATCAGCGTCAAGCAGGACGTGATCGGCCGCATCTTCGGTTACTCCTCCCTCCTTGTCAACACGGCCGGCAGCAACACGGCTCCCGTCCAGATGGAAGGCGTCCGGGACGCGTTCGCGCTCAAGCAACTCATCGAGGCGGCCCGCGAGCGCGCCATCGGGACGGGTCCGCGCGAGGCGCCCCCGCCGCGTCGCCTGCCGCGGTTCGTCCCCGACAAGGCCCTCATGACCCTCGTGTGCCCGAACACGCGCCGAAGCTACCGACGGCCCAAGGCCGAACTCGGCACAAGCGTCCCCTGCCCCCACTGCGCGTCGAGGCACAAGGCGGAGGTGAGGAAGGCTGGCCGCGCCCGAGCTTCGTGACCTCGCGCTCGGCCAGAGCGCGCTCGTGGACGGCGAGGTCCCGCTCCGAACCGTACGACCTTCCCCCCGCCTCCTCGTCGGCGAGGTCGTCCAGGCCCTCGCCGTCGTCGGCGTGACGCTCGCGGTCTCGGCCGCGATGACACGGGTGGGGATCGAGTTCGTCGATGAGGGACCGCCGTGGGGGCCCCCCACCTTCGGACTCGGCGCCGTGACCCTCGAACTCGTCTACCTCGGGCCTCGGATCTTCCTCGCGTGGGTCCAGGTCCAGTTCACCGACTACGTCCTCACGCCCAACCGCATCTACTCCCGCACCGAGTTCTTCTCCACCGACCTCAAGGTCCTCCCGTACGAGAAGGTCACGCTCCTCACGCTTCGTCGCGGCTTCTTCTCGCGTCTGCTCGGCTACGCGGAGCTCGACGTGATGGCGTACGGGGCGGGCGCGATGCGCATGCGCGGGATCCGCGACCCCGTCCCCATGTTCGACCTCGCGCGGGAACGGATCCGCGTCCACAACACCGCCGAGGCCATCGTCCGAAGCGACTGAAACCTTCAAATGAAGCGAGGCCGTCGCAGCCGACGGCATGAGGATCGGCATCGTGGAGAAGGACGGCCGACGCCGGCTTGCGGTCGCGGCCCCGGGCGGCTACGTCGACGTCGCCTCGACGGCGTCGAACGACAAGACGGAGGCTGGGACCGTCATCGCCCGCGCCCAAGGCGTGGAAGAGGTCCTTCGCCTCGGGGACGCCGGCCTCAGGACGGTCGAGCGCCTCGCGCGCGGCGCACCCGTCGCGACCGACGCGCCCCGGTGGCGGAGCCCGCTCGTTGCGCCCTCCAAGATCTGCGGCATCGGCCTCAACTACGCCGACCACTGCCGCGAGCAGGGCCTCGAACCCCCCACGAGCCCCATCCTCTTTGCGAAGTACGCGAACGCGATCGTGGGGCCCGGCGACGAGATCACCTGGAACCCTTCCCTCACGTCGATGGTCGACTGGGAGGCGGAGCTTGCTGTCGTCATCGGGCGCCGCGCGCGCAACGTCGCGCGCGACGAGGCCTTCGCCCACGTGGCGGGGTACGTCGCCGCGAACGACGTGACCGCGAGGAACCTCCAGAAGAGCGACGGCCAATTCGTGCGCGCAAAGACGCTCGACACGTTCTGCCCCCTTGGGCCCTACCTCGTGACGCGGGACGAAGTGGCGGACCCGCACCGCCTGCGGATCCGGTCGCGCGTCAATGGCGTGACGAAGCAGGACTCGTCCACGTCGAACCTGATCTTCGGCG
>JACPAO010000062.1 GCA_016180755.1 Methanobacteriota archaeon | reverse complement strand
CGGGATCGAGGACCGCGACGAGGGGCGGAAGATTCGCGAGAAGATCATGGGCAAGCTGCTCGCGCTGGACCGGGGGTTCGAGCCCACCGTCCCGGCCTTTCTCGGGTTTCTGGACGTGGCCGAATGCGCCCAAACTAATGGCCTGGACGACTTCGGGGCGGTCCCGCCCCAAACTCGTGATTAGGATGATCTTTGCCTCGGGCCGCTCCGCCAACATGACTTTCAAGACGTCGGTCCCGCCCCATCCGATCCCCAGCATCATGTCCAAGAATACGACGTCGGGGTCATGTGTGCGGAATTCCGAGATCGCCTGGGCCGCGGTCGGCGCCTCCAGAAAAGTGGGATTCGGGGCGCCCGCCTGCTTGATGGCGTTCTTCAGACTGATACGAATCGTCTGACTGTCGTCCACCAGGAGGAATCGCGCCACGGTACGTCTGCGCATAAGGTCCCCGTGCTTGACCTTTTCTTATGTGCCACGACACTCACATCCCCTATTTAGGGCCGAAACGGGTTGCGCCGGCCGCCTTGAACGAGGACCTGGAGGACGCCACGCCCGACCCCCCGCGCCGATTGGCGACTCGGCTTCGGAAGGTCTCGGTTGTCCTCGCGGTCGGCGTGGCCGCCGTCGCACTCCTCGTCCTGCTCGGTTGGGTTCTCGAGGTTGCCTGGCTACGCACATTCCATTCAACGGGCCGGACCTCCAATCCTCTTACGGCAATCGGCTTGGCCCTCGCCGCCATCGGCTTGGTGGCGGCCCATCCGGCCGCCGACCCTCGCACCGGCCGTGCCGTCCGGCTCGCCGCGGGCGTGCTCGTGATCTTGCTCGGCGCCGTGACGGTCGTCGGTTTCCTCGTCGGCCAGAATCTCGGCTTGGACCAGTTCTTCTTTGAAGAACGGCTGGACGGGTCCCGAGTCACATTCAACGCCGGCGCGAGCTTCCTCATGGCGGGGCTGGGACTCCTCGCCATGGATTCGTCGTCCATGCGCCGCCGCCGCGTTGGGCGCGCTGTCACCCTCGTGCCGCTTCTCGTCGGGCTCAACGCGCTTCTTGGATACGCGTTTGGGGCCGCCGCCCTGGTCGGACTCGCTGCGTACGTCCCCATGGCCCTGCCGACGGCGCTCGGGTTCTCCTTCCTTGGACTCGGCGTCCTGCTCGCCCGGCCCACCGAAGGTTTTGTCGCCATCACCACAAGCGACGGTCCGGGCGGCCACATGTTCCGCCGCTTGGTCGGCGTCGTGACCGTCGTGCCCTTGGCGCTTGGGCTGCTCCGCCTCCGCGGCCAGGAACTTGGGTACTTCGACACAGGGTTCGGCCTCGCCTTCATGACCCTCGCCACGTTCGCCCTGGTCACCGTCGTCCTGGGATGGACCGGGCGACGCCTGGACCGCGGCCAGGCGGAGATCCGACGCCTCGCGCTCGAGAACGCGCGCTGGGCCGCCGTGATCCAGTCCACCGACGACGCCGTTACGATTAGGTCCGGGTCCGGCGCGTTCAACGCGTGGAACAAAGTGCGCCTGCCGCCAGCTCGGCAGGTCATTGAAGGGCCCTTGCTGGCCCAGGTCCTTCAAGGCAGACTCATCCCGAACTACGTCACGAGGCGGCGCCGCAAGGATGGAACGCTCGTGGACGTTTCGCTCACGTTTTCGCCCGTTCGCGACGCCGCCGGGGCCGTCGTCGCGGTCGGAGCGATCGCGCGGGACGTGTCGCTCCAAACGCAGGCCGAGGCGGCCCTCGTGCGCGCCCGGAAAGCGGCCGAGGAGGCGACGATTTCAAAGAGCGCCTTCCTCGCGAACATGAGCCACGAGATTCGCACGCCGCTCAACGCGATCATCGGGATGTCCAACCTGCTCGTGAACACGCCCCTTGGAAGGGAGCAGCTCGACTACGCTCGGACGATTCAGCTCAGCGGCGAACACCTCCTAGGCGTCATCAACGACATCCTCGACTTCTCCAAGATTGAATCGGGCAGGCTCCAACTCGAGGAGCGCGCCTTCAACGTCCGCGACGTCGCAGAGGAGAGCTTGCAGCTCTTGGCATCGGAGGCCGCGAGGAAAGGGCTTGACTTCGTCCACTTCATCGATCCGCGGGCGCCGGCGTGGTGTTTTGGGGATCCTGTCCGGCTGCGGCAGATCCTGGTGAACCTCCTCAGCAACGCGGTCAAGTTCACGTCCAAGGGCGAGGTCGCGCTGACGGTCACGGCGGAAGGGACCCGCGGGGACCGAGCCGACCTTCACTTCAGCGTTCGCGACACCGGCATCGGCATTCCACGCGACAAGTTCCATCGACTGTTCCAATCGTTCAGCCAAGTGGAGGGCTCGACGACGCGCCTGTACGGGGGGACCGGGCTCGGGCTGGCCATCAGCCAGCAGTTGACCCAACTCATGGGCGGACGGATTTGGGCCGAGAGCGAAGAGGGCCACGGGTCCACGTTCCACGTCCTCCTGCCCGTGACCGTCGCTTCCCCCCCGGCGACGGCGGACTTGCCCGGGACGGCGGAGCTTGCGGGTCGCCGCGTCCTGGTGGTGGACGACAACGAGGTGAACCGACGCCTTCTCCAGATCCAAGGCCAGGCCTGGGGTCTCATCGTCCGCGCGGTCGAAACCCCCAGGGCGGCCCTCGAGGCCTTGGCGAAAGGCGACCCGTACGATTTGGCGATCCTCGACCACGCCATGCCCGGCATGAGCGGCACCGAACTCGCTCGCGAGATCCGCGGCCGCGAACCTTCGAAGGATCTCCCTCTTGTGCTCATGAGTTCGGCAGGCCCCGAGGCCCTCGCCGCCGACCGGGCCCTCTTCCAGGTGACGCTCACCAAGCCGATACGGCAGAGCCAGTTGCTGGACGCGCTGTTAACGGCCCTGGGCGATCGGCCCGCCGGCCCCTCCGTCCCGTCGCAGGAAAGGCCAGTGTCCGACGCCCGCATCCTTGTGGCGGAGGACCACCCGACTAACCAGAAGGTGGCCGTGAAGCTTCTGGGCTGGCTGGGATTCGAGGTGGACGTCGCGGGGAATGGCCGCGAGGCAATCGAGATGATCGAACGGAAGACCTACCGGGTCGTCTTCATGGACGTCCAGATGCCGGTCATGGATGGGCTAGAGGCGAGCCGCGAGATATGCCGCCGTTGGGCAAGGGAGTCGCGGCCCAGGATCGTGGCCATGACGGCGGACGCCCTTCACGGCGACAGGGAGCGTTGCCTCGAGGCAGGGATGGACGACTACCTGCCCAAACCAATCACATTGCCCGCCCTGCGACGTGTGCTGGGTCTTGCGGTCACGGAAGAACGGCCCCCCGAGGTCGAAAAGGGGCCGCTTGCGCTCCTCGAGCGCCAGCGCGACGAGGCCGGCGGCGACCTCGGGGGCGTCCTGGAGATCGTGGACAGTTACCTGTCCGAATGGCCCCAGGTGGCCCGCGACTTGGAGGACGCGCTGAGCGCGGGCGATGCCGAGGCCGGCCGGCAGCACGCGCATCGCCTCAAAGGCCTCCTGGCGACCCTGGGCGCGGAGTCGCTGGGCCCGGTGGTCCTTCGGATCGAGCGGGCGGCGGCCGAGGGCGATCTCGGAGGTGCCCGCAACGGTTGGCCCGAGCTTCGCTCCGGGCTCCTCGCCTTCGCGGGCGACCTTGGACGCGCCCGGGCAAACCTCTTGCTGCGCGGATCTACCTAGAAGGCCTCCCGCCGCACGAGGAGCTCGAACGTCGTCGTGTTCGATTCTTCGTCGTTCATGCATGGACGAAGGACGGCCAGGCGAGGCTCGGCCAATCCGGCTGGCCCGAGGACCGCGGCCGCTTCGCCGTCGACGAGCGATCTTGCCGCGTGCGCTCCATCCACGGCCCCTTCGAGTCTCGCGTTTGGCAAGTCCCTTGTGAGCGTCCGGCGGCATTGGTCGATGGCCCGCGGGTGCGCCCTCACGACCTCGACCATCTCGGGGCGGAGGCCTCGTGGTCCCACGAGCGCGTGGCGCACGGGGTAGGGGACGCGAAGCCATGCGTCCATGTCGGCGGTGGCCTCGTCGGTCTCCGAAATGGATCCGACCGTTGAGTTGTGTCGGGCCAGCCACGCCGCGACCGCCGTCCCGGACTGGCACGCCTCTTCGACGTCGCGGACCGTCTCGCAGTGGAGGATCTCGACGTCGGGAACGTTGGCGCGGCACGAGATTTCGCTCCAGCATCCGGGCCCGCCCTGGACGGCGATCCGCAGCCGGGTCTGCAGGTCCCGGGACGCGTGGAGCATCGTGGCAAGGAGCGTGTCGACGCTCTCCTCGGACCAGCCGATCGGCCCCAGGCGGCTCGCGTAGTGGTCGCGGACTTCTATTTCGCGCCGCTCGTCGCGGGAGGCCTCGTTCGTGAGGCGCTTTCGGAGCGCGACCCGTTGGGCGAGCCGCGCCCGCTTCACGAGGACGGAGGCGACGGTCGCGTCGAGGCGGTCGATGGAGGCGCGTAGCGTCGCAAGGTCAGGGACCAAAAAGTCGGCGCACGGCCGGGTGCGGGCTTCCCCCCTTCGATTCGGTCTCGTTCGTCACGCTGGCGTCGCGGGAGCGCCCATCCATCGGGATGGACGCTGAGGGAATTGGTACGGCATCACCGGCACCGAAGGTCGGTGTGCCCGCGGACCTCTTAACCGTTGTGGATGGATGGGTTAGAGTTCGAAGCCTTCGCGGATGACGAAGTCCTTCAAGCCGAAGTCGAGGCGCTTGGGTGCACAGATTTCGGCACCCGGCGACATCTTGCCTTGGAGCCGGGCCGCGACGAGCGCGCCGAGCGAAAGGCATCGCATGAGGCCGAACCCGTTGTCCCCGGTCATGAGGTGAAGGTGCTTGACGCGCGGGTCGGGCCCGATGACGGCGTTGCGGTCGGGCGTCCCCACGCAAAGTCCCGCCCACCCGGTGCGGTACCGGGCGGCCTCCCCGCGCTGCCATCGGCGGCTCACGCTCTTCGCGATCTTCTCGATGAAGCCGCGGTCCGTCCCCTCGTTGAACGCGTCGGGGTCGCTCTCTACGTGCTCGGTGCCGTCCCCGACGAGGATGCGGTGCGGCCCGTCCGCGCGTGCGTAGACGCCCTGCTCCCCGTCGTGGATGATGGGGAGCGAGGCGTCGTGCTCGAACTCGAGCTGCGCGAGCTGCGTCCGGTACGGCTTCACGGGAAGCGGGAGGCCGCTTCGCGCAAGGAGGGCCTTTGTCCACGCGCCCGCCGCGACGAGGACCTGGTCGCACGGTTCGACGCCCGCCGTCGTCGTGACACCGCGCACGTCCGATCCCGTGACGTCCACCCCGACGGCCTGGCTGGTGTGGACGCCGACGCCCAGCGATCGGACCCGCGCCTGCAGAAGGTCGATGAGGTCGCCCGCCTCGACGTAGCCGTCGTCCGACGAAAAGAGCCCCGACGAGTGCGCGGTGGACTTGAGCCGCCACGCCGGCCGCGCAAGCTCCGCCGCAGAGAGGAACTCCGCCTTGCCCCCCGCGCGCAAGACGCGGCCGCGGATCTGCTCCAGCTTGAACTCGTCGTTCTTCGTCGAGATCGTGACGTTGCCGACCTGGTGGAACGCGTGCGGCGCCGATGGGAGACCCTGCTCCGTGCCCCATGCGCGCAGCGCCTCGAAGCGTCGGCGCGTGTCGAGGACCCAACGGATGTCCTGCTCCTCCCGCAGGTGCGTCGACACGAGTCCCGCGGCGCGCGCCGTGTTGCCGGAACCTGCGTTCTCGCGCTCCCAGACGTGGACGTTCGTGAACCCGGTCTCGGCAAGGGCGAGCGCCGCCGAAAGGCCCCAGGCGCCAGCGCCCACGATTCCGATCCGCTGGCCCGCGTCCAAGAGCCTCAGCCCTTGGCTTCTTTCGCGAGGACCTCGTCGATCTTCTTGACGAGGATCCGGGCTGGGATGTCTGGGAGGCTCACGAGCTGCGTGTTCCCGGAGGTGCCGGTGCGGGGGGCCTCCTTGAGGCGGATCCAGCCGGCGACCTCGAGCTCGTTGAGGTACTTCCAGTACTGGGTGTGCGCGCGCGGCGTCTGGTCGTGCTCCTCCGCGACGAGCTTGTAGGCCTCCTCGGCCTCGCCCGTCGTGAGGTGGGCCTTGGCGCGAGGCCGGCCGAGCTTCCGGGCGATGCCCTTGAGCGTGAAGAGCTGGTGGACGCCCAAGAGCTTGACCTTGTCCTCGGTGACGAAGCTGCGCGTGTTCGCCTTCGCGGCGCGCACGTGCTCGGGCGTGACCTCCTCGTCGCCGTCCTGGTCGGCGAGCCATCCGGCGTGGTCGAGTAGCTCGATCGCGTAGCGGGCGTCGCCGTCCTCGCCCGCGATCTCGGCGATGAGGTCGATCACGTCGTCGTCGATGGCGCCCTTGTGGAACGCGATCTTGGCGCGCTGGGCGACGATGGCCGTGAGCTGCTTCGCGTTGTAGGGCGGGAGCGCGATGGTGTTCGAGCGGCGGAACGTGGAGCGGGCGGCGGCGTCGAGTCGAAGCGGCATCGTGTCCTCGGCGGAGACGAGGATGAGGCTCAGCGTCGCCTTCGGCGCCGCGCGCTCGTCGTCGAACCGGGTGAACGAGTACACGAGGTCGCTTCCTTCCTTGGCGACGAGGGCGTCCGCCTCGTCGAGGACGACGAGGAGGTGGCATCCGCGGCGCTCGAGCTGCTTCCGGAGGTCGCGCATCATCTCGTTCGTGGAGAAGCCGCGCTCGGGGTACTTGGGGTCGAAATGCTTGAGGATTGCGTGGAGGACGAGCCCTTCGCTCGCGTTGCGTCGGCAGTTCACGTGGACGTACTCGACGTTCTGCTGCCGCTTGCGCGAGGCCTCCTGGAAGTCCGACGCGAACTTCTTCGTGAGGACCGTCTTCCCGGTGCCGACGCTCCCCGTCACGAACGCGCTCTGGGAGGCGGAGCGGTCGGCGACCTGCTTGAAGACGGAGGCGAGGGCGCGAAGCTCCTCCTCGCGGTGGGGCAGGTCCAATGGCACGTAGTTGAAGTCGAGCTTCGAGCGGTCGGCGAACACGCTCGAGGCGCCGAGTTCGTCCTCGACAATGGCCATCGCGCTTCGGACAAGCGGCCCGCTATAAACGTTTACGGGGGGGTCGAGCGGGCCGGCGCTTGCGCTCGCCTACGGGGCCGTGGGCACGAAGTTGTTCGGGAACGGCGGGACGAAGTAGTCCTCCGGCGTGCGGTCGAGGAGGGGAAGCTCGAGGTAGCTCGTCGAGGAGCCGCCCCAGAGGAGTTCGACGGGCTGCGGGGGCAGGGCCGGGAGCCGGTCGGTGTCCTGGTACTCCCAGATGCGGACCATGAGCCGGTTGCCGGGCTTGATGTAGACATCAAGCGGCTGGAACTCCATCTTGGCGAGGATCGGCATGTTTGGCACGAGGGGCTTGCGGTTCTCCGTGCCGTCCGCGTACCAGAGGTTCATGGTCGTGCGGCCGACGAGACGCTCCGTGCCGGCGGCGTCGACGTTGTAGAGGAAGCCCGCGACGTGGCCCGTCGGGCCTTTGGGCGAGAAGGTCACGTGGAGGCGGGGGAGGCCGGAGATCGTGAACCCGGTCTCGGTGGGCGCGGTCGAGAAGTCGGCGCTGTAGCCGGGGAGGGACTTGATCATGGGCCCGAGCACCTCGGCCGCCGGGTTGGGCAGAAGGAGCTGCGAGGAGGCGGCGCCCTTCTCGAGGCCGAGCTTGCTGCCCGTGTTGAGGTGGTACTGGGTCCAGTTCGCGTCGCGCGGCGGGAAGTTCTCCTCGTTGTGCCACCGCATCGTCTGGTCCTGGACCTGGACGGCCGGGCCCGTGTCGACGGACGGGAGCTCCTTTAGGTAGCGGTCGAACCAGTGGAGGAGGACCTCGGCCCAGTCCCAACGGAGCGTCGGGCGGGTCGGTTGGCTCGCGCCCGAGTCGGGGTTCGCGTGGCCCCACTGGCCGAGCATCTGCTTGAGGGGGGCC
>JACPAO010000061.1 GCA_016180755.1 Methanobacteriota archaeon | reverse complement strand
TCCAGGGCCCTTCGCCTCCGCCCTCGCGCATGGGAAATGGCGTAGTCGAGGCGAGCGTCCCCGTCCCCCACGACAACCTCACGAAGCTCACGCTCGACGTCGCCGTCCAGGGCGGAGGTCCGCGGACGCAGACCGTCACGATCGCCATCCGCGTCACGTCCCCCGAGGGCAACAACACCGACTGCACGGGCGGCACCATGCCGGCGGGCCAAGCGGCCACGGTCCCTGGAAAGTGCGAGGTCGCGCTTGCCGCCGCGCCGGAGGCCGTCGAGGTCCAGGCCGGCTCGAACGAGACGGCGATGGAGGAGATCGCGGGCAAGTACAACCGCACGGCCGGAAAGGGCACGTGGAAGGTCACGGTCACCGTGACCGGCAACCCGTCCCAGCTCCCGCTCCCCGGCCAAGCCTACGAGACCTACACTGTCACCATCACCGGCAAGGCGACGACCTATGCGGCCGCCGTGACGCCCAAGACGCCCGACATCAACCGGTAGGAGGTCCCGTTCATGGCTACCAAGAAGCGCTCCACGACGACACGAAAGGCCGTCGCCAAGACGCCCGAGAACCTGCCCCCGGCCGAGCCCCTCATGCCCGTCGCCGAGGACGCGCCCGCCCCTTCCGAGCTCCCCGACAAGATCGAGGGAGGCCAGCGCTCCGGTTTCGGTTCCCGGCTCGGCTTCATCCTCGCGGCCATCGGCTCGGCCGTCGGCTTCGGCAGCATCGCCCGGTTCCCCATGAACGCGGCGAACAACGGCGGCGCCATGTTCCTCCTCATGTACGCGTTCATCATGGTCGTCATCGGGATCCCCATGATGGTCGCGGAGTTCTCCTTGGGACGGAGCGCCCAGAAGAACACGGCCGGCGCGTTCGCCGTCCTCACGGGCGACCCGAAGACACGCTGGCGCGGCGCCGGGTTCCTCTTCTTCATCCTCGCCGCCTTCATCCTGAGCTACTACGGGATCCTCACCGGCTGGACGCTTCGCTACCTCCTGGGGAGCCTCAGCGGCGCCTACTTCAGCGACCCGGACGCGTACCTGGCCGACACGGTGGAGGGACCCATCACGCTCCTGTGGTTCGCCATCACGATGGTGCTGACGGGTTGGGCGCTCACGAGCAAGATCTCGAAGGGCATCGAGAAGGTCAACCTCTTCATGATGCCGACCCTGTACCTCATCATCATCGGCCTCGCCATCTATGCCGCGACGCTGCCCAACGTCGGTCCCGGGTACAGCTACTACCTCTCGCCCGACCTGACAGCGTTCACGCTACCCGTGTTCACCGCGGCGATCGGGCAGGCCTTCTTCTCGCTCTCCCTCGCCCAGGGCGCCATGATGACCTACTCGTCCTACATCCCGAAGACGTCCTCGCTCGCGTCGAACGCCGCCATCATCTCCGGATCGACGCTCACGTTCGCGACGATGTGCGGGTTCATGATCTTCCCGCTGCTTGCGAGCTTCGGGTACGCCCTCAACCCGGAAACGCCCGCCGGCCTCGGGCTCATCTTCGGACCGCTTGCGGACACGTTCGCCCAGATGGGCACGCCCACCGGCCAGATCGTCGGCACACTCTTCTTCACCGCGACCTTCTTCGCGGCCTTCACAAGCGCGGTCTCCCTCGCCGAGCCCGCGATCGCCTACTTCGTCGAGGAGCGGGGCCTCGACCGGCGCCGGTCCGCCATCCTCGTCTGCGCGCTCATCTACGTGCTCGGCATCGCCGCCTCCTTCTCGTTCGGACTCCTCGATTTCGAGAGCCTCGCGCTCACCGACGCCTCCATCGTGCTGGGGGGGCTCCTCATCTCCGTCTACGTCGGCTGGTTCTCCCCGATGGCCGTCGCGCGCGCCCGCATGGACGAGTGCGACTCGGGCTTGAAGATCTCGAGCTTCGCCTACCCGATGATGCGGTACGTCATGCCGGTCGTCCTCGGCGTCCTCCTCCTGTTCCAGATCACGGGGACGCCGTGCTTCCTTAGCAACGACGCACCAAGCAGTGGACTCATCGAGCAGGTCGTGAACCAGTTCGGCGGCTCTGGCCCCAAGGTGCTCGGCTGCAGCCCCGCCCCGCCCGTGGCCGCGCCGTAAGCTTTAGGCGCGCTCCACGATCGCGGCCCCATGGCCGACCCTCCCCCGATCCCCAAGACCCTGCAAGTCTCCTCGTCCGCGTATAAGCCGGGCGAGCCGATCCCCAAGCAGCACACGTGCGACGGGCCGGACAAGTCGCCGCCCATCACGATCGCGAACGTCCCGCCCGCCGCGAAGGCGCTCGCCATCATCATGGATGACCCCGACGCCCGCGACCGCACCTGGATCCATTGGACGGCGTGGAACCTGCCGGCGGCGACCACGCAGATCCCCGAAGGCGCCTCGATCGGAAAGCTCGGCGGACGGCAGGGCCTCACCGACAACGGGGACGTCGGCTACGGCGGCCCGTGCCCGCCTCCCGGAAAACCGCACCGCTACTTCCTCAAGGTGTACGCCCTCAGCGAACCCCTCGACGTCCCCGCGGGCGCGCATCCTCCCCTATTCTTCGGGGCGATGCGCGGAAAGGTCCTGGCGTGGGGCGAGCACGTCGGCACCTACGTCCGCCGGTAGGCTCCCTACTTCCGCGTGAGCGGCTTGAGGGGCCACGGGTCGGGCGAAGGCATGGGCCGCCCCGCGTCGAAGCGGATGTTGTACAGGCCGCTTGCGCCCTCGAAGGTCACGAGCGTGCCGTCCGGCATCGGGAGGACCTCCTGGAAGTTCGGCGTGAACCGAAGGAGCTGCGTCGGCGGCTTCTCGGACACGTTGTCGGGGGCGAAGACGCCGATCGAGGGAAGGAGCGTGAAGTTCTTCGAGTCAACACCCGAGAGATCGACCGCCCAGACGCCCCCGTGGTACATCGACGTGAAGGCGGTGCGGTTCACGACGCCGAAGTAGTGGTTGCTGAAGAGGTAGGTGAGTCCCTGCTGCCATTCGACCTCGTGCGGAAGGGTCCACGCGGCGACCTCGAAGGGCTTCGCGGGGTCGGTCGTGTCGAGGACCCAGAGTGTCCCCGAGGGCTGGCCCGGCGGATGAGCTCCGAACTCGGGCCCGAGGAGCGTGTAGTGGTGGCCGTCCCACAGTTCCTCGAGCGGGAACACGGAGTGTAGGGCGCCCATGGGGTCGGACCATTGGCCGATGATGCGGGGGTTGCGGAGGTCGCCAAGGTCGATGGAGAAGAAGTCGTTGCCGCCGGCGGCGTACGCGATGAGGCGCTTCGTCACCGGGTGCTTGTGCAGCCAGCCGTCGTGGACCCGGATGAGGCTCGACGACGCGGCGGACCCCTTGAGGAACACCATGGACTGGAACTGCAGCCGGGCGCCGACCGGGGTGCCGGAAAGCTCGTAGAACTGGTAGTAGTCACCCGGCCCGAGCGGCCCGCTGAAGCCGTACACGGAGAGCATGATGAGGGTGCGGCCGTCGATGATGGTCGCATACACGCTGTGGCCGGCGCGCGGGATGGGACGCTGCTCGACGATCTCGGGCTGGCTCGGGTTCGCGATGCTCACGAGGATGAAGGCCATCGGCCGCGGGACGGGATCCGGCGCGAGGCTCCGCACGGGTGTGAGGGTGTCGGGCGTGCAGGCGTCGCGCCAGTAGAGCCCGTCCGGGGCGTCGACGGCGATGGGCGACGGCGGGGACGGCGTCTGGTCGGTGGTCACAAGGAGGACGTGGCGGCCGTCGGGGACGACGGCCATGTCGTAGACGCGACTGTTGGGCATGACGAACTCGCCGAGCCACTTGGGCTGCGCCGGGTCGGTGACGTCGGCGAGGGCGAAGCCGCCCACCGTCCGCATCTCGACGGCCGCGATGCGCCGTCCGCCCGGCGTGACCTGCGCGTCCCCGCAGAAGTGCCCCCCCGGCGTCCGGCCGAGCGATGGGCTCACGAGGGGGTTGTGGCCGACGATCTCGAAGTTCGGCGTCGTGAAGTTGCGGTGCTGCTCGATCTTGAAGTGGTCGTGGTCGGCCCCGTAGGGTAGCGCCCGCTCGGACCACGAAGCGTCGGGTGGAGCAACGTCGGCGCCCGCCGGGTCGCCGCTTCCCAAGCATCCGCCGACCGTCGAAAGGAGTAGCAGGAGCGGGACTCCGAAGGCCTTCACGTTGGGCGAGTGCCGGTGAGGGTCTAAATAGGTTGTCGGCGACCGGCTACGCCTTCTTCGCCGTGGGGGCAGTGTCGAGGGGCCGGAGCATCTTCACCCGGCTCGCGAAGAAGCCGAGTCCCTTGAGGGATTCCATTTCCTCCTCGTGGTCCGGGAACACGAGGACCTCGATCGCCTGGAGTTTCTGCGCGCGGGCCCATTTCTCGATGGCGTCAAGGAGCAGACGCCCGACGCCCTTCCCTCGGTGGGACTCGCGCACGAACACGTCGCTCAGGATCGCGACGTGCGAATACTTGTAGAAGGCCGCCTCGCGGCCGCGCGTCGCGACCGCGTAGCCGACGACCGCGCCCTGGTCCTCGGCCACCTTCACCACGGCGTCCGGGTTCTTCAGGAACCCCATCATGTAGCTTCCGAAGAACCGCGCGTATTCGTCCTTGAGGACGAGGTTGTGGTCCGACTCCTTCCGTTGGACGGCGAGGGTCTTCATCATGCTGCGGATGGCGTCGCCGTCGGCCTCGCGGTAATCGCGGACGGCGGTCACGTTGCCACGTCCCCTTGGCCTGGGACGTTCTCGTCCTGCGTCGGCAGGTGCGACGCGAGCCGCATTAGCCCGACGCCCACGGCGAGCATGAACGCGGCGCCGACGCTCACGAACGAGAGAAGGGTGGCCATGAGGATCGGCGCGTCCGCCGTGGCGGCTTGGGCGACGAGGTCCCAAAGAAGGATCCCCGAGAGCGCCGTCCCTCCCGCGAGGGCGAACGACCCCGAGTATCGCATGTTACGCAAGACCCTCGGGCGGACGGCGGCGGGCGCCACGCCCGCGGCGGCGCCCCGGGCGAGGCCCCGTTCCCAACGGCGCAAGGTATTCCGGTTCTCGGGATCGAGGAGCCTGGCCATCCAGTGGGTTGCCGCGGCGAGGGCTGACGTCGCCAGCCAGAACGCGTTCGCCCAAACCTGCTCGCTTCCGATCACGGGTCCCGCGCGTCGGAAAACGGTTCGTCCTCCTTAGCCGTTGCCGTCGGGGGTTCGAGGAGTTCGCGGACGCGTTCGAGGAGCCGGGGCGCCCAGAAGTAGTACGCTGCGGCGACGGGCAAGAGCCCGCCGGCGGTCGCCAGGAGCAGGAGGTCGCGGGCGAGCGCCAGGCCGAAGAATCCGGACCCGTAGTCGATGACGTCGAGGACGGTGATCGCCGCGGCGAGCGCGAGAGCAAGCAGGGCGAAGATGGCGAGCGTGATGGCCGCGGGTCGCACGACGCGGCGTTTGCGGTCGACCGTCGCGACGGGGTCGCCGGACCCCCGCCAGGAGCGTCCGCGCAAGCGCGTCGCCATGCGGTCGGCGTTCACGGCCGTGGGCCGTTCGTTGAGGATCGTCGTCGCGTAGCTCGCAAGGATAACCAGGAGGAGCACGTACGGGATGATCTGCAGGACAAGAGGCAGGTCCGTCGGGGCCACGCGGCGCCGCCATGGCGCGCCGCCGCTAAACAGGTTGGGTGACGGGGAACGGGCCGGCGTCGGTCGCCATAGACCCCGGAGGCCCCAATCGGGCCCGGATGCCAAGCAAACGGGCGAGCGCTGGGGACGGAGAGCCCGTCTCCTCCCCCGTCGCGCGTTTCAGCGCCGTGCCACTACTTAACATCTTCTTGTTGGCGAGCGCCGCGGTGGAGCCAAGCGGCCACGAGGACCGCCGCGAAGACGAAACCTCCCACCAACCCAGGCGTGTCCTGGGAGTGCGCCTGCCGGGCGTTGTCCGCCAACCCCTGGGCGGCGACCATGACCCATGCGTGCGCGAGGAAGAACGCCGCGCCCAGGCCGACATTCCCAAGATGCGCGACGCGTAACTTTCCGCCCGAGGAGAATGCTGGGCCCGCGTTCCATCCGATCAGCAAGAACACGAGGGCCGTGATGCCCCACGCGAGCGCGAGCGGAAGGAGGAAGACGTAGCGGTCGCTGATGCACGGCGCGCTACATGATTCGAAGTCGATCGAGACCGCCACGAGCGCGCCGACGCCCGACCCCACGCCTGCGGCCACCTTGACGGCGCGCTGCCCTAACGCCGCCCGGTCCCGGTAGCCCGCCCAAACGAGGCCGGCGGCGCCCGCCGCGCCAAGGAACGCCGTCGTGCGGGCGCTCGAGACGTTGGGGTTCGACGAGTCGAGCGAACCGTACGCCCCCACGAACGCCGTCGGGGTCCAGAGCACCAGGAGGAAGAGGCCAACGGCGGCGAAGGCCCAATGTCGCGGGCCCCAATGCCTTGTCTCTGGCCTGGGCGTTGCCT
>JACPAO010000060.1 GCA_016180755.1 Methanobacteriota archaeon | reverse complement strand
CTGCACTCGATCACCATCCACAAGGTCGGAGAATCGGGGACGAAGAAAGACAATAATATCGAAAAGGGCTCGTCGACGAATTTCAAGTTCGAGCAGACCGGCACGTTCCACGTGTACTGCAAGTACCACTGCACCGGATGCGCGACGGGGACCTACTCCACCGGGATGGTCCAGACCGTGACGGTGGCCTAGGCGCGTTCAGCCGCGAGGATCGCTTTGCGGAGCTCGTACAGCTTGCGGCCCCGCTCGAACCATTTGCGTTCTTCGTCGTCGGTGGGTTCGACGGCCGCGACGGGCACGGCCTTGCCACGGTCGTTGAGAGCGACGAACGTCAGGTAGCAGCTTCCTGTTTTGACGACCTTTCCGCTGAGGAGGTTCTCGGCCTCGACGCGGACGCCGACGATCATGGATGACCGGCCCGTGTAGATCAACGCGGCCTTGAGGACCAAGAGGTCGCCGACGAGGACCGGTTCATCGAAGTCCATCCGCTCGATCGAAGCGGTTACGACTTTGGTCCGCGCGTGACGGAGCGCGACGGCCGCGGCGACCTCGTCGATGTATTTCATGATGGATCCGCCGAAAACGGAACCACTTGGGTTCGCATCGGAGGGCATCATCTGCCGGGAGGATTCGTGGCGCGTGGTGCGGATGGCAACGGCCTTCAACGGTGCGCCTCCGTGCTCAGTAGCGCTTCTTCATTCGAAGGGTTTCCTTCATCGCCCACAGGAAACGGTAAAAGGCCGACCGGCCGGCCACGCCTCTGGCGGCGTTCTGCCCGGCATCAAAGAGCTCGGCTTGCTTCGCGACGCTGAGGGTCTCCAGGTCCTTCTCAGACTTGGCTTTGAGGTGGTCGAGTTCGCCGCCGTCGAGCCAGACCCCGTAGCACGTCAGGCAAACGTCGACCTTGACGCCGGCCGCGTCCTCGTGGTCCATCACGCCTCCGCAGGAGGGGCACACACGCGCGCTGTCGGAGTCGGTGCCGACGTATCTCGTGAGCAACTTGTTGAGGTTCTGGTTGTCGGTGACCCGCCCAATCTCGTGCTCGTCGAGGAAGACACCGTGGCACTTGGGGCACTCGTCCATCGTGACGTCGCGCTTGTTGTTGAGGACGACCTTCTTGGGCTCGAGCTTCACCCAATCGACCGGGCACTCGCGCGTCTTCGCGGCCTTCTTCATCGCCACGACGGCCCAATCGTAGGCTGCGTTAAAGATTCCATCGGTGCTAGTACTGCGGGATGCTAGGGTCGACCGCGTCGCTCCAGGCCGCGATGCCACCCACGAGGTTCTTCACCGTCGGGTAGCCCCTTCGGCGCAGGTAGTTGGCGACTTGGGCGCTGCGGGCGCCCGTGTGGCAATAGACGACGATTTCCTTCGATTTATGCGGCTCCAGTTCCGTCTCGCGTCGCTGGAACTCGCTCATGGGCACCAGCGTCGAGCCGGGGATGTGCGCGATCTCGTACTCGAAGGGTTCGCGCACGTCCAGGAGGACGAATTCTTCCTTGCGGTCGAGTTTCCGTTTCACGTCGCCGGGGAGGATGTTCGTGGAGTCGGTTCGGGTCACGGGCGTCAGGCCGCAGAAATCCTCGTAATCAATGAGCTTTGTGATGGCAGGGTTGGGCCCGCAGACGGGGCACTTCGGGTTCTTCGCGAGCTTCACGGTGACGAAGTTCATGTCGAGCGCGTCGAAGAGGAGGAGCCGTCCGATCATGGGCTCGCCGACCCCGAGGAGTACCTTGAGGACCTCGTTCGCCTGGAGCGATCCCACGATGCCGGGAAGGACGCCGAGGACGCCGCCTTCGGCGCACGAAGGCACAAGCCCGGGGGGCGGCGGGGAGGGGTACAGGCACCGGTAGCAGGGGCCCTTCTCGGCCCAGAACACGCTCAGCTGGCCTTCGAAACGGAAGATGGACCCGTAGACGTTGGGTTTCTTGAGGAGGACGCAGGCGTCGTTCACGAGGTACCGCGTGGGGAAGTTGTCGGTCCCGTCGACGACGACGTCGTAGCCGCCAAGGACGGTCAACGCGTTCGCGGACGTGAGCTTCTCCTGGTGGAGGACCACGTCGACGTTCGGGTTGATGGCCCGGATCCTGTCGCGGGCGCGCTCGGCCTTCGGCTGCCCCACCTGGTCGGTGGAGTAGATGACCTGGCGCTGAAGGTTGCTCAGGTCGATGCGGTCGTACTCGACGAGGCCCAGCGTGCCGACGCCCGCGGCCGCGAGGTACTGGGCGATCGGCGTGCCGAGGCCCCCCAGGCCGATGACGAGAACGCGGGACGCCTTGAGCCGTTTCTGGCCCTCCACGCCCACTTCGGGGATGAGAAGGTGCCGCGAGTACCGGATGAGTTCCGCCTGGTCGAGGTCGCCGGCCGATCCGGCCATCGGGACCTGGGCCCCCCCGGCGATCGCGGGGACGATCATGAGGACGTCACCGTCCCGCAGCGGCGTTTCGTTCCCTTTCACCTCGCGGACGTCTTGGTCGTTCACGTAGAGGTTCACGAAGTTGCGCAGCGCCCCTTTTTCGTCGAGCAGGTGCGGCCGGAGGCCTTCGTGCGTCTTGAACAGGGCCTCGAGGGCGGCCCCGACGGTCTTCGCCTGGACCTCGACCTTCGCCTTGTCGGCGGTGAAGCGGCGAAGCGGCGTGGGGACGCGGACCGTGACGGCCATCCTCGTTCGATCCCACTCGGGCAGATAAATGCGTTCGGTCTCCGCCGCCGGGCCCCGGTCCCACACCCAGGGCGCGCTAATCATCGACGAACGGCTGGTCCTCTTCCGCGAGGATGAGGAGGCCGGTCGCCATGTCGACCGCAAACACGTTCCCGTTGTACCAGACGACCTGGGAAACGTCGACGGCCCAGTCTTTGGTCCTCGCGGGCTCGCCGACGCTTTTCTGCCAGGTCGCAATCGGTTCCATGGACGGCAGCCCGAGGACCCAGACGCCGCCGTGGAACCGGGAGGCGTAGAGCCGCTCGTTGCCGAGGTGGAACTCGTGCGGGCTGTAGAGGAGCGGCTCCGGGTTCACGAGGTCGCCAGGGGGCGGCGTCCACGCCTTCACGAAGGCGGGTTTCCGGGCATCCGTGATGTCGAAGAGGCGATGCTCACCGGCGGCCTCGGCCCCGAACGTCTCGGGCGCGAGGACGGCGTAGTAGCGTCCGCCGATGAGGTAGCGGTGCGGCTTGAACGTGTGCACGTGGTCGGTGGGCCCCTCGGCGGGGATGCGTGATCCGACCTCGGGCCGGTCGGGCTGCGTCACGTCGAGGATGTAGCCGCCCGCGTCCCAGTAGGCCACGAAGAGGAGCTGCTTCCCGTTCAACGGATGGACGCCCACCGCGAGGTCGTGGGGGAAGGCGTTCGCGACGCCGGCGGCGTCGCGCGGCTGCCAACGGGCCAGCTCCTCGATCTTGCCCGGAGACGTCGACCCGGCGGGAGGTTCAAATGTGTAGATGCCGACATAGTTGAGGTCGTTCGCGTCGACGGGCCCCGCGGCGGTGGAGGTCCGGTCGAGGACGATGGACGCGGCCAGGAACGTCACCTTCGACTCGTCGGTCCACGTCGCGAGGTTCACGACGCGGCCGGGGACCGCCATGAAGGCGGCGAGCGTGGGCTGCTGGGGATCCGTGATGTCGACGGCGTGGACGCCGCGCGCCGGCGACCCGCCGCCCGCGACGCTCCCCGCCGTCGATGTGGGGCTGCCGTTCCCGTTGGCCGTGAGGAAGACGAATTTTCCGTCCGGACTGACCTTGGTGTACCAGTTGTCCTCCGAACCGGATCGGTAGCGGCCGACGAGGGTCGGCGCCGCCAGCGTCGAAAGGTCGAGGATCACGAAGCCTCCGCCCGTCGAGCCGGCGCGTCCATTGAGGGTCACGATGGCCTTCTCTTGCACAAACTGGACGTCGCTGAAGCGGGCGAGCTCCTCGCCCAGGATGACCTTCGCGTCCGCGAACCCGACGAGATCGAAACCGACGCTGGCGTTGTGGAGCGCGGGGTCCTTGTGGTCGTGGTCGAGGGCGAGGTCGGGGAAGACGAGCGGCGGCCTCCCGCCGGGGGGACCCTCGCCGCCACCGTCGCTTCGCGAGAAGCATCCGGCGATGAGGAGGACGATGAGGAACGCGAGGGCCCGGCGCAACGGGCGCGACGACTCCCGGAGGGCAGATATGCCTTTCCGGCCGGTCGGCTAAGTTTCCCGCCCCAAACGTTTAAAACCGTGCGGGCACCTCGGTTTTTCCGTCGACCATGCTCGCCCCGACGCTCCTCCACGGACCCTCGGCGCATCATGCCTAGTCGACCCCAGACGCGTTGCCGCCTGGAGGTTCTTCAATGCCGAAACCCATACCGAAAGGAATCTCGCTCGCCATCCCGAACAAGGGGCGCCTCAGCGAGGCCACGGCCCAGCTGCTCGACCGGGCCGGCCTCTCGACGGGCGACGCCGGTCAGAACCGCC
This sequence comes from Methanobacteriota archaeon, assembly GCA_016180755.1. Taxonomy (GTDB): domain Archaea; phylum Thermoplasmatota; class E2; order JACPAO01; family JACPAO01; genus JACPAO01. The sequence goes on along the minus strand of JACPAO010000060.1, from coordinate 2,105 downwards.
AACTCCTTACCGTCGCGTGGAAAGGCCGGGTCCGGATCCTCTTCGTCCGCGCGCAGGACATCCCGGAGCTCGTCCAGGACGGGCTTGCCGACCTCGGCATCACGGGGCTCGACCTCGTCCTCGAGACGCAGACGAAGGTGACGACCCTCATGGACCTGCGGTTCGGCCGATGCCGGCTCGTCGCGGCCGTCCCGGAGAAGCGCGGCATCCGTACCGTGAAGGACCTTCCCGCCGCGTTCACGGTGGCCACGTCCTTCCCGAACCTCACGAGAAAGTTCTTTCGCAAGTTCCGGCGCGACGTCAAGATCGTCCCCGTCTCGGGCGCGACCGAGGTCATGCCGCACATCGGCGTCGCGGACCTCATCACCGACCTCACGGCGACCGGCTCCACCCTCGCCATGAACGACCTCGTCGAGATCGCGAACCTCCAGGACTCGACCGCGCAGCTCATCGCCAACCCGAAGGCCCTCAAGGACGCGGCGCGACGCGAACTCATCGACGACGTCCACTTCGCGATCTCGAGCGTCGTGCACGCGAACGGCAAACGGTACCTCATGGCCGACGTCCCCACCGACCGCCTCAAAGAGGTCCAGACGCTCTTGCCCGGCATCGCGGGCCCGACCGTCATGGACATCTACGGCAAGAAGGACCTCAAGGCGGTCCACGTCGTCGTCGACGAGGACGAGGTCTACGAGGCCATGCGCAAGCTCAAGTCCATCGGCGCCAAAGGGATCCTGGTCGTGCCCGTCGACCGGATGGTGCACTAGATGCGGATCATCTCCGCGAAGGAGTTCCTGCGCCAACGCACGAACGCCCACGCGGCCGAGCCGCGCGAGGAGGTCCGGTCGACGGTCGAGCGCATCGTCGCGACGGTGCGGCGCGGCGGCGACGCGTCGCTTCGAGAGCTCACGGCAAACCTCGACGGCGTCCGGATCCAGGACTTCCGGGTCCCCAAGGCGGACTGGGAGCGCGCCTGGAAGCGGACGACGCCCGCGGTGCTGCGCGCCCTCGAGGCGGCCGCGAAGAACATCCGCGCCTACCAGTCGAGACTCCGGCCGAAGGGCGCGCTGAAGGTGGACGTGGCGGCCGGGGTGTCGGTGACCACCGAGTGGCGACCCTTGCCCGCCGTGGCCTGCTACGCGCCCGGCGGACGGGCCGCGTACCCATCGACGGTGCTCATGATGGTCCTCACGGCGCGCGCCGCGGGCGTCCCGGAGGCGTACGTGGCGTCCCCCCCGCAGCGGGACGGGCGGCCGCACGCCTTGGTCCTGGCGGCGGCACACCTGGCCCAAGCCGACGGCGTGTTCGTGCTCGGCGGGGCGCAGGCGATCGCCGCGTTCGCGTACGGGACCGAATCGGTTCCGCGCGTTCCGAAGATCGTGGGCCCGGGGAACGCCTACGTGGCCGAGGCGAAGCGCCAGCTCTTCGGAACCATCGGGATCGACTCGATCGCGGGCCCGACGGAGCTCGCCATCTTCGCCGACGCCTCCGTGGACGCGGAATGGATCGCGACCGACCTCGGCGCCCAGGCCGAGCACGATCCGGACGCGCGATGCCTGCTCGTGGTCCCGACGGCCGACCAGGCGAAGGAGGTCGAGGCGGCGGCCCAACGCCTCGCGGCGGCCTCGCCTCGCGCCGCCATCCTGAAGAAATCGCTCGTCGAGCAGACCGTCGTCGTCCTGGCGGCCAACGACGAGGACGTCGTCCGCGTGCTCGAGGCTTACGCTCCGGAGCACGTCGAACTCCTGTGCCGCAAGCCGGAACGGATCGCGAAGCGGCTCGTCAGCGCGGGCACCGTGTTCCTCGGCCCGTTCGCCCCCGCGTCGCTCGGCGATTACGCAACGGGCGCCAACCACGTCCTTCCCACCGGGCAAAGTTCACGCTGGGCATCCCCGCTTTCCGTGTACGACTTCATGCGGCAGGTCGTGCACCAAAGGGTCGACCAACGCGGGCTCGCGTCGATCGGGGACGTCGCCGTCCAGCTCGGCGACGCCGAAGGGCTGCCCCTCCACGCCGACGCGGTCCGGAGGCGCATGCGTTGACTTTCCTCGACCGCATCAAGCGGAGGCTCCCCGACTACCCGCCGTACTACGAGGCGCCCCCGG
>JACPAO010000059.1 GCA_016180755.1 Methanobacteriota archaeon | reverse complement strand
GTCGACCCCGACCACGCGCCGAACCGGGACGGCCTGGCGGCGTGGAAAGCCGCCCGCTTGGCCATCCTGCAAGCCGTGCCCGTCGCGTTGGCCCGCGCGCGCCTTCGCACGCTGGACGCGTACGCGCGCCGCGACGGACTCATCGACCACCTCGTCTATTTCCGGCGTTCCGGCAAGCTCCCCGGCCTCCGGCGCGTCGCCCGGCACCCGACGGGGCGCGTCCGCGTGGCGACCCTGCGACTCCTCGAGTGCTCCCCCGACGGCCGCCTACGCCCCGAGGACGTGGAACGCAACCTGTCTTCCGTCGCGCGCATCTCCCAACCGCCCTTGAGGCTCCTGGCGGCGCTGCGCACGGCCACGCTACAATGAGGTCGCCGGGCGCGGAAGCTCGGCTCCAACGTTCGCTGAACGTGGGTTGGCCGCGGCGGCCTCCAAGACGGCTTCGGTGGCCGATGCCAGACGGGCCCAGTCATGATCGCGGACGACGAGTTCGCGGCCCCGCACGGACAGGCGGCGCGCGAGATCGTCGTCGCTCAGGACCTCGAGGATCCGGCGCGCCAGGTCGACCGGGTCGCCCGGACGTGCCAGGAGGCCGTTCACGCCCTCGCGGACGAAATCCGGGATGCCGCCAATCCTTGAGGCCACGACGGGGCGGCCGCAGGCGTTGGCCTCCGCCAGCGTCATTCCAAACGACTCCGCGTCCGTCGTGCTGGGAAGGACCGTCACGGCGGCGTCCTGGTATTCGCGCACCAGTTCGTCGTCGCTCAGTCGGCCCGCGAACGTCACGGCCCCCGCTAGCCCGGAGGCTTTCGCGGCGAATTCCGCGCGTCGGTCGCCGTCGCCGACGAGCGTGAGTCGCGCTTCGGGCATCCGTCGGTGGACCCGCTCGAAGGCGGACCACAGGATGTCGACTCCCTTCCAACGGTACGACCGGGACAGCGGGGCGACGAAGAGGATGCTGCGGCCTCGCGGCCGTCCTCCGGGCCGGAACCGCTGCGCGTCGACGCCCGGCGGCACGATCTCCACGCGCTCGGCGTGGTCCGCGAGGGCGTGGTCCCGGACGTAGGGACTGACCGCAATAAGCCGGTGCGCGCCGGCGAGCATGCGCCGCTCGAGCGTCGCGCGGTCGATGGCGGCGATGCCGTCGAGGGCCCAGTGGCTTCCACGCAGGCGGCCCGCGTGGTAGGTCACGATGAAAGGGACTCCCGCCTTCCTCGCGGCCAGGTACGCCATCTCCGCGGGGAAGGGGACGGGGGTGTGGGCGACGACCGCGTCGGGGTTCCCTTCCCCGATCGCGCGGGATACACGGCCGGAGAAGGACCCCGCAAGAGGCGTGTTCCCGAGCCGGACACGGGGGACGACGCGCTCCACGAGGACGCCGTCGACGTTGCCGTCGGGTTGGGAATCCCGGGTGAAGGTAAGCACGCGAACGTCGTGTCCCTTGGACGCGAGCCGAGAGAGGATCGCGTGCGCGTACCGCTCGAGACCGCCGCCTTCCGGGTCATAGTAGGGCGTGATGGCCAGGATACGCAACGGCCCGCACCTCCTCCGGGGAATCGAAGGCGGGGCCCCCTACGACCTCCTTGTAGACGGCGAGCACGCGGTCCACGACGGCGTCCCAGGAGAAGGTGCCGTGGATGCGCGTCGCGAGGGCGGGACCGCGTTCCGGGGAACCGTGGAGGAGCCGCCGCAGGGTCCGCGCGAGCGCCATGGCGTCGCCGGGCGGGGCCGTGACGCCGCCGAGGCGCGCGATCTCGGCGACGCCGGGAAGGTCCGACGCGACGACGGGCGTCCCGCACGCCATGCTCTCAAGCAAGGTGATGCCGAAGGCCTCCTGCCGGGACACGCTGGGAAGGACGGCGGCGCGGGCTCCGCGGTAGAGCGGGGCGAGGTCCTCTTCGGGGACGCGGCCGAGCCATTCGACGTCGACGCGGAGGGCCTGCGCGAGGCGTTGCCATCGCTGCCGTTCGGGCCCGTCCCCCGCGACGACGAGCCGGGGAGGGGCGACGAGGAGCCGCAGGGCCTCAAGGAGCACCTCGAGTCCCTTGTAGGGCACCAGTCGCCCCACGAAGAGAAGGTAGTCGCCCGGGCGTCGGGGGCCATCGGGCCGGAAGCGGAGGTGGTCGACCCCGTTGGGGACGACGCGCCAGCGCGAGTCGGGCACGTGTGCGAGGCTGGCGGCGCTTCGCGCGTAGGCGAGGCTTCGGACGAGCACGGCGTCGGCGAGGGCGTAGCTGCGGGGCCCGAAGCGTTGGTACCAGTCGGCTGCGACCCGCCCGAACGCCGAGCCGGGGACCGGTTCGAAGTGGAAGTCGAGCACCGACGGCACGCCGAGGCGCCGGGCGCGACGGAGGACGGGCGGTGTCGTGAAGGGATACGTGGCGGGCACCTGGACGATGTCCGCGTCGCCCGTCACGTGGCGGGCGAGGCGGGCGACGGGCGTCCGCAGGACCGTGAGGCGTCGCCGGTCCTGGACCACGCGTACCCCGGGGCGGGGGTCTGGCTGGGAGCCGTCGGTCGTGGACACGAGCGTCACTTCGTGGCCGCGCGCCGAGAGCCGATGCGATAGCTCGGCGTAAACGCGCTCCACGCCCCCCACGTGCGCGCCCTCCGGGGCGCCGTGCGGATCGAACGGCGAGACCAGGGTGACCCGCATCGTCAGATCCAGGTGTAGGCGGCGCTTTCCACGGTGGCCCCGGCGTCGTTCGTGGCGCGGAACTTCACGCTCGAGTTGTCGGCGACGAAGAAGCTCTTTGCCCACGTGCCCCAGCTCGTCTTGCTCAAGAGGACCCAGGAGCCCCCGTTCGCCTGAGCTTCGACCTTGGAGAGCGTGTGGTCGGTCGTGACCTTGACCTCGACCCACCAGTTGTTGTCCGGGCAGCAGGGCTGGAACGTCGCCGTGAACGTGGTGGGCGGCGGGCCGCTTGTGAGCCACGTGAAGGTCTGCGAATGGTTGAACGCGCCCGTCGAGTTCGTCGCGCGGAACTGGACCAGGCTGCCTTTCTCCACGAAGAAGGACTTCGCCCACGACGTGGCACTCCAACTCGTCCGGGAGAGGCTGCGCCAGGCGCCGCCATCGACGCTCGCATTGATCCCCTGGATGGCGTGGGTGCTCGTGACCGCCACCTCGACCCACCACTCGTTCACGTTCGGCGAGAGTTGGTACGAGGCCGCGAACGCGCCAGGCGGCGGCGGTGGCGGGGGTGGGGGCGGTGGAGGTGGCGGCTCCGAGGGGGTCGTACTTCCCTTCGTCAACGTCCCGTCGAGCCAGGTGAAGGGAAGGCTCTGCGACGCGGTCGTGCCGTCCCACGCGAGGAATTCGACGCGGGTCCCGGCCGGCGCCTTGTAGCTGCTCGTCCACGCGCCCCACGAGCTTTTCGACATGGGCAGCCACACGTTCTCGTTGAGGCGGACCTCGACCTTGGAGATCGTGTGGGGCGACGTGGGCGTGACCGTGAGCTCCTGCCACCACATGTTGGGGCTCTTCACCGTGAACGTCGCGTCCCAGAAGGCCGTGGGCGGGGGGCGGGGAACGCCGAGGACCGGGTCGGGCAGGTGCGGAAAGGCCGAGTCGTAGGGGTTGTGGGTGTCGAAGACGAGGACGGCCTCGCTCGCCTCGACGACCCACTGCATGGTCCCCGTGTTCCAGAGGTCGGCGATGACGGGTGCACGGGCGACCTTGTAGGGCGCGGTCGAGATCCATGCCTCCTTGGCGCCGGTCCGTGTGTCGAGGTACCAGATCCCGTCGTCGACGCCGTTCGGCCCGTTCGCAAGGACCTCCTGGGCGCCGTCCGCGTCGACGTCGGCGATCGTGAGGTCCTTGTTGCTCCACCAGGTGCCCAGTTCGCTGCGCCACACCACGCTGCCGCCCGCGTCGAAGCGGTAGAAGTTGGCGGGCCCGGTCGTGCTCCACGCGGTCGCGTCGAACGGCGGGAAGTGGCCGACCGTGTTCCAGTCGCCCCAATAGATCTCGGCCTGGCCGTCCTTGTCGGCGTCGACGATGACGGGGTGCGTGTAGGTGAGCGGGTTCGCGTTGGGGTCCTGGCGGCCCCACAGGAGGCGTCCCGCGTGGTCGAGAGCCAACAGGAGGGCGTGGTCGTTGTCCCAGTTGTTCGGGTCGTGGCTGTCCCGCGCCCCGACGACGATGTCGGGGCCTCCGACGCCGTCGAGCTGCCCGACGGTGGGTCCGATGGGCATGCTTCCGGAGCCGAGGACGAAATGGTCGAGCGCCTTGAAGTTCCACCGAATCTCGCCGGTCTGGCCGTTGAGGGCCGTCACGGTCCCAGCGTCGGAGGCGTGGAGAATCCATGCCGGGGTTCTGGTGGCAGTCTGTGAGTCGACGCTCCCAAAGTTTGACGAAGGAGAACTTCGCGGTCGTGCTCGCGCCCGCGTCGTACTTGTAGCTCGTGATCACGGCGGCGCTGTTGGCGAGGATGAGGTTGAGGGAGCCGCCGCGGGTCATGAGGGCGATCTCCGGGCCGTTGAAGCTGCGCGCGCCCCAGCCTTGCGGGAGGTTGGTCCTGAGCTCGGCGAGGAGCCCGCCCGTGCGCGAGTCGAACACGTACGCGTACTGGTTGTCGTTCTGCGCCAGGATCTCGAGGCCGCCGTCGCCATCGATGTCGAAGACCTTCGGCGGGTTGCCGTCGAAGGTCTGGAACGGGATCTGGGGGTCCGCCGAGGAGGTCGTGATGGTGAGGACCCGGGTGGTCTCTTCGGCGCCCGCGGTCGGCATCGCCGCGACGAGCAGGGGCACGAGCAGTCCGGCGACGATCACGGTTCGCGGCAGGTTCCGTTTCATGATTCCACCATGGTTTGCGCACTAGGGAAGCGAGAAGACGAGGATGGCCCCGCGTGTTGCGCGGGTTTCGTTGGGCTCCACCGGGAACAAGAGCTCGCGCTTCGCGTCGCCGTCGACGTCGACGAGCTGCGGGCCGCGCATGAGGCGCCACGTGCCGGCGGAGACAAAACCGCGAGGGGCGCCCGTATCGGCGGACACGACCCAGACCCCGTCGGCGCCTTGGTGGGCCCCGTTGAGGAGCACCTCCGGGGCGCCGTCGGAGTCCACGTCGGCAAGGGCGATGTCCTTGTTGGACCACCAGGTGTCGATGTCGCGCACCCACACGTCCTCCCCACGCTCGGTGAGGCGAAAGAGGTGGGCGAGCGGCAGAGCCTCCCAGTTGCCGGGCATATGCCCGACGGTGTTCCAATCCATCCCGAGGATGTCGGCCCGCCCGTCGCGGTCGACGTCCTCGACGACGAGGTGGGTGTAGCTGAGGGGATGCGCCCATTGGGGCTGCCGCATCCAGAACAGTTCGACCTTGTACGTGGCGAGGTTCTCGTGGACCGCGAACAGGGCGAGATGGAACGTCCCGAACTGCGTGGAATCGTTGCTGGGGGCGTGGCGCGCGCTGAAGACGACCTCGAGCGGAGGTTTTCCGTCGAGTTCGGCCACGGTGGGACTCACCGAGATTGAGGCGGGCTTGATGCCGTAGGCCGCGCCGCCCGCGTCAAAGGACCACTGGGGCTGGCCCGTCGGTCCGTTGAGCACGACGACCAGGCCCGAATCGGAGGCGAAGATGACGTCCTTGCTACCGTCACCGCGGAGGTCTGCGACCACCGGCTCGGCGTTGCCGCCGCCCCAACACCAGTGCCAGAGGATGTCACCGTCGGCCGTGAGCGCGAACAGGCCCGTCTCCTCGGTCTGGACGAGGATCTCCTGCACGCCGTCGCCCGTCACGTCCGCCACGGTGGGCTTCGCGTCCATGCCGGGGTTCCAGAAGCAGTCGTCGGCACGTTTCTCCCAGGCCTTCTCGAAGGCGAACGAGTCCGGCGTGCTCTGGCTGGCATTGAAGCGCCAGACGGTCACGAAGGCGGCGTGGTTCGTGACGACAAGGGAAGGCGGCTCGCCGGGGCGCAGGACGGCGGCCTCCACGCCGTTCAAGACCCGCTCGATGTACCACCCGGGCGGAGTATGCGTGGGAAGCCGCGCGAGGACGCGGCCGCTCGTCGCGTTGAACACGTAGACGAACGTGTCATTGCTCAGGGCGGAAAGCTCGACCACGCCGTCGCCGTCGAAGTCGAAGGCTTTCGGGGCGGCGTCGAACTGTCCCGGCCAATTCGCCATGCCCGAGGCGGCCGGGTCGCCGAGGGCGCCCAGGAGGCGGGCGTCGCGGACCGCCGGGATGGACTGGACCATCGGGATGGCGCGTCCGCCGGGCGTCGGCGCGGCGTCGGGGAAGTTCCAGGGCCCCGGCAGGTCGCCGCCCAGGGTGCGCACGCCGACCGTGGCCGCGTACAGGATGCCGAGGAAGGCCGCCAGGAGCGCGAAGACGCCCAGGACCTTCAAGCCCGCACCTCGGGACCCGACAACGACGACGGGTTCGCGGCGCCGCCGCGGGCGTGGTCAGGTACGCCCAGCGCGCCAAACCGCGACCGCATGATGCGCCGGACGATCCGCAGCCCATCATGCCCGAACGACAGCTTGGCCGGGCCCCCCGACCGGGGGAGGTAGTCGACGCGCACTTGGACAAGCCGCTGCCGGAGCCGCGTCGCGAGCGCGAACAACTCGACTTCCAGGCCAAAACCGTTGCTGCGTAGCGGAAGGGACCGCAGCGCGTCCAACCGGAACCCCCACATCCCGGTGCACACGTCGTGGCAAATGCGGCCGAACAGGAACGTGGAGAAGACCGAAAGGACCTTGTTGCCAAGGAAGTGGCCACTGGTCATGGATCCGGGAAGCCTTCGGCGGTGTCCGAGGACCACGTCGGCCTCGCCGCGAAGGAGCGGATTGACGAGGCGGGGGATCGCGTCGGCGGCATACGTCCCGTCCGCGTCGAGCATCACGACGTAGGGGGTGTCGAAGTGGCTGATGGCGTGCCGTAGCGCGGACCCCTTTCCAGGCTCACGGTCGCGAAGCACCTTCGCGCCCCAGCTGCGCGCGAGATCGGGCGTCCCGTCCCAGCTGTTTCCGTCGAGGACGACGACCTCCGCCTCGACGCCCATCGCCGCCAAGGTAGCGTGCGGAAGCGCGCGAAGCGTCCTGCCGATGGCCCGCGCCTCGTTCTTCGCGGGAAGGACGATGGTGACACGGCGGAGAGGGTCCGTCGACGCGCCGCTCATGCGTCGTCCCCGCCGGCGACGAACGCCCGGACGCTCTTGTGCCTGGGCTCGGGGCACCAGGTGCCGACGGGTTGCCAGGGCTCGCGGTCGAAATCCATAGCCTGGGCGCCGGTCACGTTGCGAACGTTCTCCTCGACGACGACGTAGACGGCCCGCCCTTCCCCAAGGAGCCCGCCGACGATGTCGTCCTGCGTCTTCTGGGTCATGAAGAAGGTCCGATCGTACCAGACCCGGTCCGCGTTTGGCGTGATGGCGGCGAGGACGAGTTTCGGCCGCCAATCTCCGGCGATGATGACCGCCGTCGGGTCGGGGCCGGCCCGCCGGGAGACTTCCTGGAGCCCCTCGAATTGGCAAGGCTCGTACAGGCGATACCAGCCCTCCTCGTAGACCGGGGGCGTCGCCGCGTAGATCGATCCCATCGAAAGGAGGACGAGGAGCACCGGAAGGACGGCGAACACGGGTCGGCCCCCGACCTTGACCGTGTCGGTCTTCCGCAGCCCCGCGGAATCGAACGCGGCCGAGGCCCCGCGCCACAGCGCCGCGACGCCGACCCCCGCAAGCAGGGCGAGCCCGATCGCGAGGAACGCCACGGTGCGATGAGGCCAGAACGCGCTGTCGAACGGGTTGTACACGACGAGGGGAACGCAGAGGAGGGCGAGGGCGGCGCCCGCGTTCGCGGCCGGGCTCGCGATGAACGGCAGCGCCACGAAGGCAAAGGCGGCAAGGACGAGCACCGGCCAGCCGATCATGCGCGGCAGGTCGACGAACGGGGGCATCCCTTGCTGGACCGCGGGGACCGTGATGACGGCAAGAAGCGCCGCCAAGGCGCAGCTAAGGAGCGTACGGACCGCGAGGGGAAGCGGTCGTCGCGGAGGCTCAGGGGCGGGCTCCGGACGTCCGCGGCGCAGGCCGAAGAGGAGGGCGGCGGGCAGGATCGCAACGAGGATCGCGAGCGGGGCGAAGACGGCGAGGCGGTCGCCCCCGGGGTAGACGTCGCGGAAGCCGGGGCCGCACGCTCCCCAGCATCCGTTGAGGGCGAGGCCCGATCCGACGCCGACGATGGCGACGGTCACGGCGAGGCCTTTGGCGGTGAGCGCAGGGACGGTCCGGTCTCGAAACGGCAGGAGGGCCGTGAAGACGGCGTAGAGGAACCCAGCGGGCGCAAGGAGGGTCAGGAACCAAGGGTGCGCGAACGTGAGGACGAGGGCGATGGGGGCGGCGAGACCGGCCCAGGCCAGGCGGCCGTGCAGGACCTCGATCAGGCCGAAGAGCAGGAACGGCACCAGCGCGAGGTCGAAGGCCGTGGGCGCGAACATCGTGGAGCGGAAGATGACCTCGGGCTGTACCGCCAAGGCGAGGGCGGCGCCCGCGGCGGCGATGCGCGCGTCCCACCGCCAGGCGACCAGGGCGAGCCCGGCGATGCCCACGACGCCGAAGACCGTCGGCAGGAACCGAACGAGCTCGTAGAGGTCGGCGCCCGTGTAGACCCAGAATGCGGCGACGTACGCATGCATCCCGGGCGGGTAGACGGTGCCTCCCGCATTGAGGGGCTCGATGGCGCCATCGCGCAGGTGCTCGCGCACGAGCGCCGTGTTGCTGAAGGAATCCTCAGCGGGCAGGACCGGTGACGCGGTGGGGTCCTCAAGCCGCAGGGCGGCGCCGAGGACCATGCTCGCAAGGACCGCGGCCAGGCCCAGGCCGCTTTGGAGTCTTGGCGAAATTCCCGCCATGTGGGACAATCCTCGAACGACGGCTTATCGAAGAACTCGTCCCATCATGGCGATGTTGGAACAACGTGCGAACGGTTGAAGAGGCGCGCGGAGGTTTGCCCGGCGCGGCCGCGAACCTTCCCGGGCAAGACTCTTCGACCCATGAACCAATGGTTGTTTGATTCTCGCCATCCGTCGCATCCTCGAAGTAGAGGCCTCCACGGCAATGACAGCAGGATCGACGTCGAAGGAATCCGGCCCACGCGCGTGGGACCTCGTCGTCGCCGTCCTCGTGACGCTCGTCGGTGCGGGGGCCGTGTGGTTCCTGCCGACCGGCAACCCGCTGCGGTTCGCGCTCGCGCTTCCCGTCCTTCTGTTCACGCCCGGATACCTTCTCCTCCAGGTCGCCGTCCTGCCGAAGCCAGGACGGGACCGCGCCGTGCAGCCGATCGTCGCCGTACCGGCAAGCATCGCCGTCGTCGCGCTTCTTGCCTTGGCGACGGCCGTGGTGCCGGACGGGTTCACGCCCACGAACATTGTCGCGGTCGTCACCTCCGCCTCCCTCGCGTTGGCGGCGCTCGCCAAGGCTCGCCGCAACGCGGCCTCGGGCGGAAAGGTCCCAGCCTCCATCCACCGCGGCGCGCCCGCCTCCGACCTGCCGCCCGTCGTGTACGAACCGCCGGTGCATCCTCGCGCCACGGAGCCCGTCCCGATTGTGACGGCCTCCAGGCCCGACCCTGTTCCCGTGTCGTCGGTTCCCGTCCTCCTCGCCCCTACGATGCCGGAGGGGGAAGTCGCGCCGCCGGCAAGCGTCGTCGCGGAGACGGTCGGCCTCGAGGCGCGGCCGGTCTCGCCCGGGGCCGAACCCGCCGTACCTACCGAGTCGCGGCCGGCCACCGGCTAGAGGCGCCGCGCGATCTGTTTGAGAATCTCTTCCTTCTTCCCTTGTTTGGGAACGAGCACGCGGCCCTTGTTCTTGTACCACTGGGAAGGCGGTCGAGCGTCGTCCTCGAGCTCCGCCTTGAGCCCGAGCGTTCGCGCCGCGTTCGCGATCGCGCCCGCGCGGGGTTCGTCGACGGCGAGGTCGGCCGGGACGCGTCGGCCCTGTGCGCGCGTCAAGCCACGGTCAAAATAGTGCGGCCAGAGGACGAGCTTTCCCTCGTCGCGTCCGACCACGAAGCGACCCCTCTTACTTGACGAGGATCCCGTTGAGGCAGCCGTCTTGGCCCGGTCGGCTTGTGATGCGGGCCTTCCCGAGCTTCGTCACGACGACGGCGCCGCGCGTGATGATGTTGCGCCGGACGTAGTGGGGGTTCGCGGGGTTCGCGGCGACCGTCTGGAACTCGATCTTCTGGGTCTTGCCGGTCGCCGGGTCGGTGACGTTGATGACGTTCGAGGAGAGGATGCGGACCTTGGTGTTGCCGCCCTGCGTCCGGATGATGCGGTGCTCTTCGGGGCCCATCGGGGGAAGCGTGACCTCTCGGCCGATCTCGAAGGCGCGCTTCTTGTGCGCGGGCCGCAGGCGGCCGCCGGTCGGTTTGCGAACGCTGGTACCTTGCCAAAGCGCCATGATAGTCCCTTGGGGGAGCTGCCGATGAGGCCCTCGTATTAAGCCTTGTCGGGCACGATTGGGCTTTGTCGGGCCGCCCATTCGCGCCCGCCCATCTAGGGCAGGGAATGCCCGTGCCGCCGCGGGCCGCTGTAGTCAGACAACGAAGACCTCGTCCCCTCAGAGACAGATAACCAAGGACGTGGCCAGGTAAGTCATGGTCCACGCAAAGAGAACACTGTAGACTTCGGTGTCGAGGACGCCCGCCACGCAGTCGTAGGCCCAAAGATTCCCGTAGTGCACGATGTCGACGATTGGGCAGGACGGGTCAGACATGGCCCCGTTCCAGAGAACCACGGGAGAACTCTCAACGATTGCAAGGAAGCCACGAGTCGCTAGGGCGTCGGATGCGCCAACGATCAACGCCGTCCTACCCCCGCTGAGGCCCAATTCGAGGGCCACCGCACCCGAACCTAATGGAGGGAAGCAGGTGCCCCCAAGCTCGCCTCCGGTAACCTGAATGCCAAGCACGATGGCTTGCGTCGTGTAGGATGGTACGCCGGCGACGGTCATAGT
>JACPAO010000058.1 GCA_016180755.1 Methanobacteriota archaeon | reverse complement strand
TGTCCTCTTGCTGCCGTTTGTCCACGAACTCCCACAGGCGTCCCAGGCAGATGGTGGCGGCGCCGCGGACGAACGCGTGGGTCCCGTACCGCGTGTGTGCGATCACAAGGGGCAAAGCCTTTGGGTCCTTGAGCTCGCCCAAGGCCGCGAACACGCTGGTGCGGATGATCTCGTTGTGGCTAGGCCGGGAGAGGTGGCGTTTCAACGTCGCGAGGGCCGAACTGTGTTTTGTCTGAGCGAGACCGAACAGGGCCGCGGCGACGACGTAGTCGCTCTTCTTCTCGGCCCGAAGGATGCGCGCGAGGACGTTCGCCGCCTTCGCGTCGTGCTTGAAGTTCCCGAGGGCGCGGGCGACGCCACGACGGACCCGGGGATGGGGGTCACGGGCCCCGCTGGCGAGCGCGTCGCGGGCGGCGATCGTCGCCTGCTCCCCGAGCGCGGTCGCCGCGGCGCGTCGGACGCCCCAGAACTTGTCGCGGGTCAGCGCCCGCCGCAGGGCCTCCGTGGCGTTGCCGTCGCTCGCCTTCTTCCCGAGCGCGCGGCACGCCTCGATCCGCGCCGAGACGTCCGGGGCGTGGTCGAGCTGGAACGCCCACTCCTTCGCGCCCTTCTCGAACGAGAGGCGCTTGAGGGCGGCGCCGTGCGGGTCGAGCTGGACGAGGACCGGCTTCTTGGGGCTCGGGAAGTAGAACGACTCGTCCGCCTTGCGGACCGTGAAGGTGTGCTCCTTCCGGTCGTCCTTGCCGTTCCACGTCCAGACGGTAAGGGGCAGACGGAAAAGCGGCGTGTCCGCGACCACCTTCTGCGTCTGCTTCACGTTGATCTTGACGAGCTTCGTCTTCTCGTCGTACTCCCACCGCGCCTCGAGCTCGGGGTGCCCGGCCCGGAAGATCCACTGGTCGAAGAACCAGTCGAGGTTGCGGCCCGTGGCCTCCTCGATCGCGATCTTGAAGTCGGCCGTCTCGACGTTCTTCCATTCGAACTTCTTGAGGTAGTGCCGGATGGACTTCCACCAGAGGTCGTCGCCGAGCTCGTTGCGGAGCATGTGGAGCACGAGGCTCCCCTTCTGGTAGGTGTGGCGGTCGAAGAGGTCCTCGTTCTCCGCGTAGACCTTCGTGACGATCGGCCGCCGGTAGGATTCCCGGTCCTCGGCGAAGTAGGCGTCCGCGTTCTCGAGGAGCTCGAGCTGGAACAGGTCCTTCCCGTGGAACGATTCGTGCCAGAGGGCGTCGAAGTAGGTCGCGAACCCTTCGTTGAGCCAGATGTGGTCCCAGCTCTTCGTGGTGACGAGGTCGCCGAACCACTGGTGGGCGGCCTCGTGCGCGATGAGACCGTCCGGGTCGGCGTCGTCGCGGTGCTTGGGCAGGATGAGGAACTTCTCGTTCACGGTCGTCATGGAGGTGTTCTCCATGCCGCCCCACATGAAGTCCGCGATGACGGCCTGCGCGTACTTCGCGTAGGGGTACCGGTACCCGGTCGCCTTCGAGAAGAACCCGAGGACGTTCGCCGTGTTCTTGAACGTCTCCTTCGCCCACTCCTTCTGGCCCTTCGGGACGAAGTGGTGGAGGGGGACGCCGTCCCACTCGTCCTTCACCTCGTCGAACTCGCCGACGACGACCGCGATGAGGTAGTTCGGCTGCGCGACGTCCTGCTTCCAGTGGAACGTCGTCCACGGTCCCTTGGCCTGCGTCCCGACGAGGTGGCCGTTGCTGAACGCGGTGAGCGGCTTGCGGACCGTGAGGCGGGCCTCGCTCGTCGCCTTGTTGTTGGGGTAGTCGTAGCCCGGGAACCAGTGGTGGTTGTCCTCGGACTCGCCTTGGCTCCAGATCTGGACCGGCTTCTTCGGGTAGTGCTTGTCCGGCGTGATGAAGTAGAGGCCCTTCGAGGGCTTCCCGTCGTAGCGGATCTCGACCTTCGCTTGGGCGTTCTCCTTGAGCGTGCGGGGGAGGCTCACGACGAGGGAGGGCTCGTCGTGGTCGAAGTTCGCGACCTTCCCGTCGACCTTGACCCCGAGGATCTTCATGTCGGCGGCGTCGAACTCGACCTGCTTGAGGTCGTGGATCGCACGGACCGTGAGGGTCGCGGCGCCCCGCACCTCCTTCGCGCGGTCGTCGAGCGTCACGTCGAGTTCGGTGTGGAGGACGGCGAACCCGCGGTCGCGGGCGTACTTGGGCTCGACGTTGTCGGCCTGGAACGGCTTGTAGGGGTTCTTCTCGTCCTCGGACCGCTGCATCCCCCGGGGGATTTCAGGGGTCCTGATAAAGGCTGTCCAACGGGTCCGGGCCTCGGGCGCCGGCCCATCGATTGTTTTTTTGCTGACGGGCCTCGTGGATTCCGTTCCCGTCCACTTAAAAGAGGCTCGGTCATTCGAAGGTGCGTGCCCACCGCCCTCGAAGTGTACGGGCCCGTCGCACCCTCGCTGCAGACCCAGCGGCCGCTCAAGTTCCTGTTCGTGGGGGACTGGGCCCTGAGCCTCGACCTCGCATGGCAGGTCCTGCGGGAAGGCCACCAGCCAAAGATCTTCATCAAGGACGCCGACTGCAAGGACATCGGCGACAACCTCGTCCCCAAGTCCGAGAGCTGGGAATCGGACGTCGCGTGGGCCGACGTGGTTGTCTTCGAGGACACGGGCTACGGCAAGGCCCAGGACCGGCTGCGGCGCGAGGGGAAGCCCGTCGTCGGGGGAAGCGAGGTCGGCGACCGCCTCGAGGACGACCGCGACTTCGGACAGCAGACGCTCAAGGACCTCGGCATCAAGACCCTCGAGTTCCGCGACTTCACCGACTTCCAGGAGGCGCGCGGCTGGATCCAGGCGAACCCCGGCCGGTACGTGCTCAAGCCGAACGGACCGGCCGCCGACTTCAAGGGCCTCGCCTACGCGGCGAAACGCCGCGACTCGACGGACCTCCTCGAGATGATGAGCAACCTCGCAAGCAAGTGGCCGAAGAACCTCAAACCGACCTTCCAGCTCCAGAAGTTCGCCCAGGGCGTCGAGGTGGCGATCGGCGCGTTCTTCAACGGGACCGACTGGGTCCTTCCGCTCATCATGAACTTCGAGCACAAGAAGTTCCTCACGGGCAACCTCGGACCCAACACCGGCGAGATGGGAACGAGCATCCTCTGGGACTACTCCCGGGAGAACCGCCTCTTCCAGGCGACGCTCGAGAAGGTCGCCCCGAAGCTCCGGGAATCGAACTACCACGGGTACGTGGACATCAACTGCATCGTGAACGAGAACGGCGCGTGGCCGCTCGAGTTCACGTGCCGCTTCGGGTACCCGCTCACGCAAATCACGGTGGACGGCATGCGCAACCCCGTCGGGACGTTCCTCGAACAGCTTGCCCGCGGCACGGCGACGACCTTCCGCGTGGGGGGCCGTTTCAGCCTCGGCGTCGTCGTGGCCGTCCCGCCCTTTCCTTTCGCGAGCAAGCCGGAGTACGACCGGTACTCGAAGGACCTCCCGCTCTTCGGTGTCACGAAGGAACGGATCGACCACGTCCGGCTCGCGGAGGTGAAATGGGACACCGAGCATGGACGCTTCCTCACCGCGAACGAGTCCGGGTACACGCTCATCGTGACCGGCACCGGCGACACGATGGAGGAAACGAAGCGGCGCACCTACGGCGTCCTCGGGGAGCGTACGACGGGCGGCGTGTTCCTGCCAAACATGATGTACCGCACCGACATCGGCGACCGTTGGACCCACGACGAGCCCCTCCTTCGCGAATGGGGCTGGTTCCCGAAGGAGACGGTCGCGGGCTCGGCGCGCGTGCCGCAGTAGGATCCAGGAATTTGGCTTCCGGGCCGCCGATGGGCCCCCGACATGGGGTTCGCAAACGCCGTTACCTCACGCCACATCTACCCCGCGCCCCCAAGCCACCGTCCGCCGGACCCCGGAGGCGCTCGAACGACCCTGCCACCGCCCTCGGTCCCGACGTACTCCCCCGTCGTGGACCCACGAGACCTCGACTCCCTCCCCAACGGCCTGGGCGCGAATGACGAAACCCACGTCCCGCTGCCCCCCCGCCGGGAACCGCTCCGACGGGCGCCTCCGTGGATCCGGCGACTACGCGACGCGCACCGGCTCGTCCTCAACTTCTGCTACTCCGACCACGGGCTCCTTCGCTGGGACGCGCTCCCCGGCGCGGCCGAACAGGCGGTCCGTCGCTGGAGCCCCGCCGCCGCCCTCACCCTCGACGTTCCCCTCTACGGGTTCATGACCCAGGCCCAGCGCGAACGCGCGAACGCGCGGATGGCCGCCGCGATCCTGCGCGCCGTGCGCACCTGGGAGCCCGCGGGCATCGAGACCGTGCCGCTCGTGAAAGGCCTCGACGCCGACGCGTGGCGGCCGCAGCTTGGGCTCGCGCGCGAGCTCGGCCTGCGCCGCTGCGCCTTCCACGCGCGGGAACTCATCCTCGAGCACAACGAGGAGGCCGTGCGCGCCTTCGTCCGCGAGGCCCACCGGCACGGCCTCCGCCCCATCCTCCTTGGCGCGTTCCGGTGGCGGTCCCTTGCCGCCGCGATCGATGCCGCCGCATCGCACCACTACGTCCTGGCCCGCCGCGGCCGGATCCTCGACCGCGCGGGGCGCGTCCGCAAGCTGCAAGCTTCGAACTATTCGGACCTCCTTCGCGCCTTCCTTCGCCCGGGCGACGTCGGCGCGCTCACGTCCCACAACTTCCTGCGCGCGCGGGCTCTCCTCTCCCGGCCCGCGCCGCTTTCGCGCTTCGCGAGCTGAGGTGACGCACATGGGCAACTCCAACACGAGCCGATACGCCGACGGCAAAGAACTCTACCACCAGGACGCCGCCGTGAACCAGTGGCTGCGGTCGCTCCTCTTGCAGGGCGTGGCCGCCCTCGAGGCCCAGTTCATCCGCGCCGCCCGCCGGGCACGGACCGGGCCCTGGGCCCCGACGCGGCGCGCGGTGGGGCGTGCCCCGGCCCCCGCGTCCGTCTCCCCACGCCGCGCGGCCGGGGAGGTCGCCCGTCTCCTCATGGACCCCGAGGCGGGCGCCCGGATTCGGCGCTTGGCCCGGAAGCACCGCCTCGACGAGGGCGACGTCGCGGGCCTATGGGCGGCGACCGTGACGGCCTCGGCCGCAGCGACCCTGCCGCTCGCGCTCCCGGAGGCCGAACCCGCGTGAACGAGGACGACCTCGCGCGCCTCGTCGAGTTCAAGCTCCTCCTCTCGAGGATCACGGAGGACCACCTCTTCGAGGAGCTTCGTCGCGCCGCGAACGCGCAGGGACGACGCCTGCCCAACGTGACGCGCACCGC
Organism: Methanobacteriota archaeon; assembly: GCA_016180755.1. GTDB lineage: Archaea > Thermoplasmatota > E2 > JACPAO01 > JACPAO01 > JACPAO01. The sequence goes on along the minus strand of JACPAO010000058.1, from coordinate 1,383 downwards.
GCTGCGCACGGGCGCGAGCGCCGCCGTGCGGGCGCTCTCCCCGGCCGAGATCCTCACGTTCGCGCAGGGCGCGACGTGGGAGGAAAGCCTCAAGGCCGCGGTCGACGCGGGCGCGTGGCGTCGGCTTCTCGATGTGGCGATCCGCCTCGCGTTCCCGTCGGGACCCGCCTAAACCTACATGCTAGGACTTGGGAAGCCGCGTGTACCCGGGCTCCGGGTCCATCCGATAGAAGACGGTCGCGTAGATGGTGAAGTCCTGCTGCGCGGTCGCGCCGGCCGCGACGCCCTGCTGGTTCACGACCTCGCCGGGGAACATGGCGAGCTGAAGCTGGCCGCCGAACCGCGGGTAGTCCTTCTGACTGAAGTTGCGAAGCTGGCCGAACTCGGTCGGGCCCATCATGAACTTGATCGGCGAAGCGCCTTGCAGTTGGCGCCAGGACGGGCACTCGCACGGCCGCACGGCGAGCGTGAGCTTGTCGTTGACGACGGGGATGCTGGGAAGCCAGGAGACCTCGATGAGGAGCCAGCGGACGCCGCCCAGGAGGTCAATGTAGCGCATGCGGTTGATGTCGGTCTCGGCCTGGAGCTGCCCGCACTCCGGGTTCGAGTTGATGCCGCTCACGTTGCCGCGCGCGCTGCAGTTGATGCGGCCCCGGAACGTGAAGCCGGCGTCGAGGAAGGGCGTCGTGTCCGCGATCTTCGCAAGGAGGGCCTCGGCGACGACGCGTTCCTGGGCCCGGACGAGGACGCTCTGGTTCTTCGTCTCGAAGCCTGACTTCGAGTAGGAGATCGTGTACGTTCGGGCGGGCACCCGGGCGAAGTAGAAGATCCCATCCTGGGTCGTCGTGGTCTCGGCGGGCGTGCCCAGCAGGCGGACGAGGACGTCGCCGAGGGGTCGGAACTCGTCATCGACGACGCGGCCCACGAGCTCCCCGGACTCGGCGACGTCGGCGTTGTCGAAGGCGCCCGCCTTCGCGATCGTGGCGTCGCTGGCGCGCTGGTTCGTGTTCTTCGCGGACCCGGCACAGCCGGAGACGAGGAGCGAGAACGCCAGAAGGAGAAGGATCCCGGAGCGCGTCTTCCCGTCCATCTGGACCCTCTGCGTTGGACCTTCCGGCACGCTATAAAGGGTTTGTGGAGCCGTGTCCGTTCACTGGTACATGAGGTCGTTCGTGCGGCGCATCTGGGCCAGTTGGCGCGTCGTCGTCTTGATGGCGCGCTTCATGTCCCCCTCGAGCTGGACGGCCTTCGCCTCGAGACGCTTCGACTCGAAGTCGATGTGGGGCAGCATCGGATCGACGACCTTGATGAGGAACGCCGCCGCGTGGGCGTCCGGGAGATCGGCGCGGGCCTCGGCGAAGAGCGCGATGAGGTCCACCTCGA
>JACPAO010000057.1 GCA_016180755.1 Methanobacteriota archaeon | reverse complement strand
CAACGTCACGGCGGACGGATACGAGTCGGCCACGCACGAGGTCGAAGTGCTGCCCGGCGGGTTCCATGAGGTCCGCATCGCCCTCAAGGGCGTGCCCGGGAAGTCGCCTTATGTGCTGACCATCCCGTACGAGGGATACTCGGTCTGCCAGTTCTCGGCGGTCTACTCGGCGGGGTGGCCCAGCCTCGGCCCGTTGGGTTCGCCGTGCCCGCTGGGGACGCCAAAGATCAGGCAGAAGGTCGAGGTCGGTCCGGATTGGGCCGGCGGCGTGCACGAAATGGCGTGGGCCACGTCGGAGGAAATGATCTTCGCGAGCCACGTCCGGACCGCCAGCCGGCCGGATACAGCCCCTGGCTGCCAAACAAGTGGCTCGACGCACGATTGGTGCCCGAGCATGGTCTGGGGAAAGTCGCCCCTCAAGATTGTCGCCCGGCCCGAGGATGCCGCCTACGCGAAGAAATACGCGATCGACGGCAAGGAGATGTGGCCCTACGGCAACTACACGAGCCACATCTTCACAAGCTATTCGGGATACCTGCGGTCCGAGATCAACAACACAGCGTATCCCGTATGCGTCCAGGTCAACCGCCAGTTCTCCGTCCCCGAACACTGGGGCTGCCCGTTCGGGATCGGCGTCGCGCTCGGCATCCGGTTCCAATTCTACCATACGACGTTCTACCTTGCCGTGCCGTTGGACCTCGACGGGTACTCCGCCCGGCCGGACAAGTGAGTGACGCGAGGCTTGGAGGTCCGGTCGATATAAACCGCCGAGTGTACATTCCGAAACGCAGGTGCGGATGATGGCGAAGGCCGTCGTACTGGCCGAGGGCTGCCTCGGCGAAGACATGGGCAAGACGGCCAACGGGCTCGTCCTCCACTCGATGCGCGACGAGATCGTCGCCGCGATCGACTCGACGAAGGCCGGGCGCGACGCCGGCGAGGTCATCACGGGCACGAAGAACGGGGTCCCCGTCGTCGCCTCGTTCGACGAAGCGTACCGCCGTTTCAAGCCGCAGGCCCTGTACCTCGGCGCGGCCACGGTCGGCGGCGTGCTCCCCCCTTGGTTCACCGACACGACCAAGCAGGCCCTCGGGAAAGGGATGGTCGTGTACAACGGCCTGCATCGGTTCCTCGCAGAGGAGTCCGAGTTCAAGGCCCTCCTTTCGAACGGCGCGCGCATCGTGGACGTGCGGAAGCCCCCCGAGAAGCTGCGGGTCGCCGACGGGCGCATCTACGACCTCGCGACGCCGCGGGTGCTTGTCATGGGCACGGACTGCGCGGTCGGCAAGCGCATGACGGTCGTCGAGCTCGTCAAGGAGGCGCGAAAGCGCGGCATCAACGCGGGCTTCGTGGCGACCGGCCAGACCGGCTGCATGATCGGTCCCGATGCGGGCGCGGTCATCGACCGGATCCCGAGCGACTTCTGCGCCGGCATGGTCGAGCAGATGTGCTGCGACGTCGCCGCGCAGGGCCGCGACATGATCTTCGTCTACGGCCAATCCTCGATCCTCCACCCCGCCTATTCCGGCGTGAGCCTTTCCATCCTCCACGGCTCGGCGCCCCACGCCGTCATCCTCCAGCACGACCCCGTCCGCAAGCAGCGGACCCTCTTCACGAACCCGGCCTACAAGGTCGCGCCCCTCAAGCAGGAGATTGAGCTCATCGAGCGCCTCGGCACCGGGAAGGTCGTCGCCATCGCTATCAACGGGAAGGACTGCGCCGACATCGACGCCGAGACCGCCGCCATCTCGAAGCTCACGGGCCTGCCCGCCGTCGACCCCCTGCACCGGTCGGCGTCGCTCCTCCTTGAGACGACGCTCGAGCACCTCCAGAAGAAGCGCGTCTACCCGCGCCTCGCGGCAACCTAGTCGGCCGTCGCCGTCTTCTTCGCGCGCGCGGGGACCCTCGCCCGCGTCGCCGAGATGCGCGCCTTCACGGCCTCGAAACGCGCCGGGTCGAGCGCTTGGAGGTTCTGAACGACGGCGTTCACGGACTTGGATTCGGCGCGCCGGAGGTGATCGAGGTACGCAGCGCTCGAGAGTCCTAGCATCGTGGCGAGGTCGGACGCCGAGAGCACACGCGGCCAGTTGTAGTAGCCCTGGGAGTGCGCGAAGAGGAGCGCCTCCATTTGCTTGTCCGTGAGCCCGCTCGTGAGCGCGCCCGCGAAGTCCGTGTGCGGCGTCTCGGGGACCTCCTGGAGGTTCTTGATCGACTGGACCTCGACGGTCCCCTCCTTCCCGAGGACGGCAAGGAGCTGCTGCACGTCGTCCGCCTCACCGAGGATGCTGTAGTACTCGGTGCCGTTGGCCATGCTGATCGCGCCGAGCGAGATCGGCGTGTGGTGGATGATGTGCGGGTAGATGCTCTGCTTCGCGGAGTAGCTCACGTGGAACCGGACGCCGCGCGGGCCTTCGTACAGCTTCGAGATCTTGTGGATGCGCTTGTCGCGGCTCCAGGACTGGAGCGCCCCGTCGATGAGGGTGCGGCTCGGCGCGTGCACGAAGAGGTCGATGTGGATGTCCTCGTCGACCTGGTAGACCGAGGAGATGACGAGCGTCACCGAGGGATACCGCTCCGTCGTCTCTTGGAGCCAGCATCCCTTGTGCCGGAACTGGAAACGGATCTCCTTGAGCATCGGGACGCGGGTCCTACTCGGTCGACGCTATTTGGTGTTGTCGCCAAGACGCGCAAACACCATGGGTCGCGCCGACACCTCCGCGACCTCGCGACAACCGTTAAATAATGCCTACCTAACGGTGACGGGTGCGCATGAAAACGGCAAGCGCGTGGCCCGCCCTGCTCGTCGTCGCGCTCCTCGGATCCGGCTGCATGGGCACGGGCGCGAAGACCGCGCCGGCCTCGGCTCCCCCGACCGCCGCGCACGACGACGCGACGGGCGGCGTCGAGGGGCTTGTCCGCGACGACGAGTTCAAACCCATCTCCGGGGCGAACCTCGCGATCATCGGCGTGAACCAGTCCGCGCGGACCGGCGACGACGGCCGGTTCGCCTTCAGCAAGCTCGCGCCGGCCGACTACCTCATGACCGTGAACCGCACGGGGTACTTCGACCGCCAGGTCGGGTTCTCGGTCCCCGTGGCGGCCGTCGCGAAGATCGACGTCGTCCTTGCGGCCATCCCGCCCCCCCTTCCGTACGCGGACGCCGGGTACAGGTACACGGGCTTCATGCGGGGCGCGTACTCGTACCGCGTGGCAAGCGTCTCCGGGAACAACTCCGGCTACGACGCGGCGGCCGCGCCGGAGGCGTACCGTTCGTTCGTGTCCGGGGAGTTCAAGCCCCAGCCGGGCTGGCGGACGATCCTCATCGAGGTCTCGTGGGACCCGCCCGCGCCCTCCTCGGACGAGCTCGCGCTCCAGGTCACGTTCCCGAAGAAGCTTTCGGGCGGCGCGGTGTCGTCGGCCGACACGCGCTGGGTCACCGGGGGCCTGCCCCCGATCCGTTGGCGCATCGAGCGGGAGCAGCTCGAGGCCATGGGCCCGGACTACGCGTTCGACACGTTCTACGGATTCCACTGGAGGGTGGGCCCCAGCACGGCCTCGGGCGCGACGACGGACTACAGCTTCCACGTCGAGAAAAAGTACGTCCTCTACGCCACGATCGGCTACAACGGCCCCCTCGATGGTAACTTCACGCGTCTTCCGCCAGGATGAACGGCGGGCAGACGGGCGCGTAGGGCCGCGGCGCGGGGATTGGTAGGGACTGGGCCGGCCGGGGGTTGTTCGTGGGCGGCATCGGCGGGGCGGCGTCCGCCGGCACCGTTTCGCGCCACTGGACGTCCCAGATGAGCCGGAACTGGATCGCGGGGTTGTGGTAGAGGCTCGCGTAGTAGTCCGCCGGCGCGTTCGGCCGATGGCCCACGGTGAACTCGATCGACGTGTTCGCGTCCATCACGATGCGCAGGTTCTCCCTCACGTCCCGCAGCACGGACGCGCCGGCCGCCGTGATGAGGGGCCGGCCGTAACGGCCTCCCTCGACCTTCGTGTACTGGTTCACGGAGAGTTGAAGATGCGTGCACAGGGGCGGCGCCGCCGAGTCCCACGAGAGATGGTACCGAAGGCCAAGGATCGTGCCGTTGGTCACGTTGAGAGGGGCGCGGTAGACCCCGACCGCGGGGCAGACCACGTTGCAGACCGAGACGGCCTGCGGGACGGAGCCGTTTACGTGGTGGCGAAGCGTCTCGAACCTCAGTTCGGCGCCATCCGCGGCAGGTGGCGTGCCGGCCGCCCGCGGCGCGCCGCCCACGCAGGCGCTCACGATGATCGTCAGAAGGAGCGCCGTCACGGCCAACGCCCGGGTTTGGTCCATGGGTCCGTCGAGGGCCCAGGCCCGTCCATTACGATTGTGGACCGCTTTTTACCCGATCGCCACGAGGACCGCGGGAGGAATCGCGGGCGCACCGCGGACGAGCTCGGAAAGTTTCCCGGTGGGGAAGTACTTCACCGTCTTCCATTCCCGCTGCTTCGTGAGGAGGTTCGCGTCCTCCATCCGGGCGAGGTACTTGTGGGCGAGCGGCGCGCTGATGCCGAGGGCCTCGCAGAGGTCCTTCTGGGCGGAGCCGGGGCGGTCGAGGAGCGCGGTCGCGAGGCGGTGCGTCGTCGGGTTCTTGAGTTCGGCGAACGCGACCTTGGCGTCGTTCACGATGCCTCCGCCGTTCTTGAAGAACCGTCGGAACTGGCGGTGGCGCTCGCTCACGACCAGGCGCTCCGATTCGAGGCGCTTGAGGTGGTAGATGGCGGTCCCCCAGCCGATGTCGAGGACCTGGGTGATCTCCTTGATCGTGATGCCGGGGTTGTGGAGGATCGCCTCGTGGACCTTGCTTCGGACGTCGTTGTCGAGGATGCGGTTGCCGTTGATGCGTGAGAAGAGCGGGACGAGGACGCCGCCCAAGAGCCAGGTCTTGACCGTGTTCCAGAAGAGGACGACGAGGCCGATGCCGAGGGCCGCGCCGACGGCGACGCCGGCCGCGTTCCGGGCGGAGTCGGGGACGCTCACGCTTCCTGGCGCGCCGGCGCGCTGGTCCCGGAAGGCGGGCGCGAGAAAGAGCGGCGCGTCGGGTTCCCTGTCGGAGGCGTTGGTCGAGGCGTGGTGGCGCGTCTTGGTAGCGAAGGTGACTTCGGCGAGCCCAGGACCGTCCACGGAGGCCGCGTCCACCGCGGTCGCGTCGAGGCCCACGTCGGATCCGGCCGCGGCCGAGCCTGGGAGGGCGAGGACGGCGAGGGCGAGCACGAGGCCTGCGGCGCGCTTCATGACCCTGCGCTTCCCGGTCGAGGCGTATTAAGGAGGTTGGATTCGCGTGTTAAGTGAGGCCCCGCTTGCGCGGAAAACGCGGCTCATGAGTCTCTTTCGCGCTTGGCGCCATAGGCGTTAAGTAGGGACCTGGAGCCTTCGGTTTGGGGGCTTTGCATGGCGTTGAAGGCTGGTCTAGTCGGGGTCCTGCTCGTGGCGGTTTTTTCGGGTTGCGTGGGAAGCGACGCCGCCGAAAGTTCCGTGAAGTCCGTTCCGCCCGCCCCTCCGGCGGAGGCCGACGGCGACACGGGCGGGGTCGAGGGCGTCGTCACGGACGACCAGATCAACCCCATCGTGGGCGCGCAGGTGGGCTTCACGGACGTCCCCGCGATCATCGCCACCACGGACGAGGCAGGCCGGTTCAGCCTTTCCCGCGTCCCCCCCGGCACGCACACGCTTGTCGCGCAGAAACTCGGGTTCGAGGCCACGGCGAAGAAGGTCGACGTCGTGGCGGGCGAGGTCGTACGCGGCCTGGCGCTCGTCGTACTTCCCCTCGCCGTCGAAGAGCCATATCCCGAGACGCTTACCCACAAGGGAATCATCAAGAACGGCGTGGGCATCGTCTTGACCGCGACCTGCTCCAATTGCGGGACCGCCGAGACGTTCTACAAGTTCAAGAAGGGCCTCCCCGAGGACATGGCGGGCCTCATGATCGAGGCCGAGTGGAAGACCACGGACTACCTCGGCATCGACATCGTCGACCGCGGCTCCGGAGGCGGCGTCTACTGGCGCATCCGGGACAACAGCCCCATCCACTACTTCGTCGAGAAGTGCGGCTCCTACCTCGACCCCCCCTACTACGCCAGCAAGCCCCTGCCGTGCGAGGACAACGTGACGGCCGCCAACGGGATCCAGGCAGAGACGTGGTACATCGGCGGGTTCCAGGAGCAGACCCACAACGCGGACGCCGTCTGCCGCGCGAGCGTGGTCTTTGCCTACAAGGCGGGCTGCTACGGGCTCGGGTACATCGCGGAGCTCGTCTTCACCGACTACTACACGATTTTCCACCGGGCCCTGCCCGACGACCTCTCCACGTTCAGCCGCCTCCAGGACAAGTAGGCCAGATGTAGGTTTTCCCCCGCGGGAGCATGACACGGACCGAGGCGTACCGTGGCTACCGCACCAAGAATCGATCTGGGAAGGCGACCAGGCTGGCCCGAAGGCAGAGCCGCGTCCTCCTTACCCGCGGAGATTATTGGACCCTGCCCACCGCCGACGACGGCGCGGCGTTGCAGCAGCGGTTAACGCATTGGCTCTCTGAATCATGCAACCGGCCCGCCCGGCCTCGTTTCAGCGCGAGGCAGGACGCTCAGCGCCTTCGGTCGCGGCCGCGGCGGCCGAACGGCGAGCCGGAGGTGATGCT
>JACPAO010000087.1 GCA_016180755.1 Methanobacteriota archaeon | reverse complement strand
GTAGCCGTAGTCCTTTCGCGCCTTCTCGAACGCGAGGTACTGCCGCTCGATCCGGTCCCCGATGAGCTGCGGGCACCGAAGCAGGACGGGCGTCTGGACACCGTCCTTGCGAAGCGCCTCGACGATCTCGAAGATGTCGGCGTAGTTCGACGTCACCGTGTTGGGCCGCAGAAGGAGGTGGCCTTTCCTATTCGCCGAGAAGTAGTCGCGGCCCCAGCGGTTGATCCCGTACAGGTCGAGAGAATCCTCAACCCGCCAAAGCTCAGCCAACGGGCGCGAAGTAGATGGGCGACATATTTGAGCGTATTCCCGAGCGATCGCGCGCCGCCGCGACGCCTCGAGAGAAAGCATAGGTTTTTAGGAAGGGCCAGGTAACCGCGCACCGTGCCGTCGCGCGCGCAGGGGAAATCCTCCGTCCTAGCGATGCTGCGAGCGCTGCGTACGACCGACGCGACGTATCGCAGCGGCCGGATCCTCGGATCGATGGGAACGGCGCCGCTGCCCATCGCCGAGGCCGCCCACAAGATCTTCCTCAACGCCAACCTCGGCGACCCCGGCCACGTTCCAGGCGCCGCGCAGCTCGAAGCATCCTACAACCGGATGCTCCTCGATCTGGCCGGCGCCGCGGCCGGGAAAGGAGTCGGGCAGGTGACCTCCGGCGGCAGCGAGGCCAACATCCTCGCCCTCGCGTGGATGCGCGTCCGCAGTGGCGCCCGGGACGTCATCGTCCCGCGCACCGGCCACTTCAGCTTCGAGAAGGCGGCGAAGTTCCTCGGCCTGCGCCTTCGCATCGCCGAGACCGACGAGGCGCACCGCGTCCTCCCCGCGTCCGTTAAGGGACTCATCGGCCCGGAAACGGCCGGCATCGTCGCCGTCGCCGGCACGACGCAGGTGGGCAGCGTCGACCCCATCGCGGAGATCGCCGAACTCGCCCGCGACCACGATCTTCCCCTGCACGTCGACGCCGCGTTCGGCGGCTACGTCCTACCGTTCCTCCGGCCCCGCCAGCCGTTCGGCTTCGACATCCCGGGCGTCGAGACCGTCGCCATGGACACCCACAAGATGGCGATGGGCACAATCGGAGCCGGCGCCCTGCTCATGCGGGACCAGCGCGAGCTCGACGAGCTCGCTGTCGAGACGCCCTACCTGTCGACGCCGCGCCAGCGTGGCATCCTTGGCACGCGGTCCGCCGGACCCGTCGCGGCCGCGGTGGCCGCGTGGGAGGAGCTCGGCCGGCGAGGCTACGAGCGCGTCGTCAAGGAATGCCTCGCCAACACGGCCCGCGTCGTCGCAGCCCTTGGCAAGGCCGGCATCCGGCCGCTCGTTCCCCCAAGCCTCAACATCGTGGCCGTCCCCCATCCGGACCCCCTCCGGCTCCAGGGCGGGCTCGCCGCCGAAGGCTGGCGCGTCAACGTGCTCACCCGCCTGCGGGCGATCCGCCTTGTCCTAATGCCCCATGTGACGCGTCGCATCCTCGAAAGCTTCCTCCCCGCTTTCGCCGCCGCCCACCGGGCCACCGCGGAGGTGCCGCACGTTGTCGCCTCCCAAGCTTAGCAGGACGCTCCAGGCGGCACCCGTGGTCCGGATGCGCGACTACGACTACTTCGTCCATCCCATCACGGACGGCATCCCCGCCGTCGACCCTTCCCTCCTTCGCGAGGTCGTCGCCGCGATGCGGACCCACCTTCCGCCGGCGTTCGACCTCTTCCTTGCCCCCGAAGCGATGGGGCTTCCCCTCGCGACCGCGCTCAGCCTCGAGACGGGCCACCCCTTCCTCGTCGCGCGAAAGCGCGCGTACGGGCTGCCGGGCGAGATCATCATCGAGCAGCGAACCGGCTACGCGTCCGCGAGCCTCCACATCGTGGGACTCTCGAAGGGCGACCGTGTGGTCATCGTCGACGACGTCATCAGCACGGGCGGCACCATCCGCTCCCTCGCAGAGGCCTGCCGGCGCGCCGGCGCGGTCCTCGTCAAGGTCGTCGCGGCCATCAACAAGGACCACGACATCGACGCCCTCGGGAAGGCCATCGGCGCCCCCGTCGCGGCCGTGAGCCGCGTACGCGTCGTCGGCGGCAAGGTCCGCGTGGAGGCCTAGGCATGGAGCTCATGGGATACCACCTCGACATCGAAGGCGCCCTCGAAGAGGTCAAGGGCAAGGGCCACCGCCTCATCGGCCTGCAGTTCCCGGATGGCCTGCGCGACTTCTACGGGCCCGTCTCCGAGGCCGTCGAGAAGGCGACCGGCGCCGCGACCGTGATCAGCGCGGACCCGAGCTACGGCGCCTGCGACCTCGTCGACGACGAGATGGCGAAGGTCAACGTCGACGCCCTCATGCACTTCGGGCACACGCGCATGCCCCACATGGCGCGGTTCGAGCGGATCCCCTTGTACTTCGTGCGCGCCGAGAGCAACCACGATGTACGCCCCGCCGTCGAGGCGGCCGTGCGGCAGCTACCCGGCAAGCGGATCGGGGTCATCGCGACGACGCAGCACCTCCACAAGATCGAGCACGCTTTGGAGATCCTCCGCCGCCACGGCTTCGATCCCCAGGTGCAGGGCGGCGACGCCCGGATCTCGGCGCCCGGCCAGGTCGTCGGCTGCAACTACTCGGCCGCCGACAAGGACGCCGACGCCTACCTATACATCGGCAGCGGCAACTTCCATCCTCTGGGACTCGCCCTCAACACCGAGAAGCCCATCGTGTGCGCCGACCCCTACAACAACGAGGTCCATACGATGGAAGCCGAGCGCCGCCGTTTCCTCAAGCAACGCTACGGCGCCGTCGCGGCCGCCCGCGAAGCGCAGACGTTCGGCGTCCTCGCCTCGTCGAAACAGGGCCAGCTGCGGTGGAACATGGCGAAGGCCCTCAAGGCCCGCATCGAGAAGAAAGGGCGGAAGGCCTACCTGATCCTACTGCGGCAGTTCTCGCCGGACTACCTCGTCAACTTCCGCCACCTCGACGCGTTCGTCTCGACCGCCTGCCCCCGTGTCGCCATCGACGACTACGGTCGGTACCCGAAACCCATGCTCACTCCCATCGAGCTCGAGATGGTGCTCGGGGACCGGCCCCTCGACCAGTACCGGCTCGACGAGATCCACGGCTCGTCCATCTAGCGGATGCCGCGGCGGGTCCGCCGCCCGGTCGACGCGTCGGGGCGCGTCACTCTTCCGTGCGGACGAGCGCGAATTGTTCTTGCGGGATCGTCATGGGACCGGAGCCGAACGCGACGCTGATCGTCGTCTGGCCCTTGTACCGCACCGTCTTGTTGTTCTCGACCGTCGTGCCGTTCACCGTGACGGTGTAGTCGCCGCCGGGCGCGAGGTTGGACGTGAAGTTGCCGTCGGCGTCCGTGAACGCCGTCGCGTTCACCGTGTAGTCCGAGGCCGGGTTCTTCGCGAGGAAGGCGACCTCGAAGCTCACGAGCGCGTTCCCGTCCTGGCCCTTGAGGGCGCCGCTCACGGTGATCGGGGCGGCCTTCATGCTGATGTTCACGGAGCCCGCGCCGCCCGGCGGAAGCTGCACCGACGCCGAGCCGGCGCTGTACCCGGTCTTCGTCGCCTGAACGTTCTTGCTTCCGGGGAAGACGCCCGTCGCGTGGAACGTTCCATCCGCGCCGCTCGTGACGTTCCGGCCATCGACGTCGACGCTCGCGCCCTCGAGCGGCTGGTCCACGGTCGCCGTGTACTCGCCGTCCCCGTTGCGGTCGTAGTAGACGAACCCGTCGAGGGTCGCCGGAGTGATGCTGAAGTCCACGGTGACGTTCGGGTCCACGCGCCGCATGGCCTGCGCGAGCGAGACTTGCACGCGCTGCTCCGCGATGATGGAATCGCCCTGGCGTACCCGTAGGACGATGCCGCCCTCCTCGGGATAGTTGAACGGCGCGACGATCGTGTACCGTCCGTCGGATCCGATCGTCACCGAGTCGTGGGGGATGCCGAAGGGATCCGCCGCCTCGACGGTGAAGCCCGCGAGGGAGCCTCCGCCCTCCAACGACACGGTCCCGCTCACGCTCGCACCGCGGTAGTACTGGAGGAGCTTGACCGCGTTCGTCCCGTTCACGAGGCGCCAGTGCCGCAGACCCTTGCCGGCGGTGCCGTTTCCTTCGGAGGGATTTGCCGGGAAAGCTTCGCGGGGATAGTCGCCAAACGGAGGCTTGTCGCCGCCGACAAATCCCTTGTAGAACATGGTGCGGTAGTACGCGTCTTTGAGGCGCAGCTGGATGGCGGATACAGGCAGCCCCTCGCCGTTGTTGAACTCGTAGTCGATCCGTTTGCAGTCCGTGGTCGCGCGGAAGAGCAGGCCGCCGCTCACGAAGTAGCAGCGGCCCGTGTTGTCCACGACCTGGATGGGGTCGAGCTGCACGACCGTCCCCTCGGCGTTCGTCGTGTACGCCTTCACGCTGTACTCGGTCTGGCCCGAGACGTACACCGTCTGGACGAAGTCGTCCGGGTTCTTGTTCGCGAGGAAGATGGGCGCGTACAGGATGCTGCCCGCGTCGATGTCGGGGGTCTGCGGGTCGTCGTACGGCAGCATCCGGTTGTCGACGAGGAAGTAGCCGATGAGCTTGCCCGAGACCTGCGACAGGCCGTAGTAGAACTCTTCGCTCGCCTCCAGCGTCGTGAGCTTCGTTTGGAGGATGGCGTAGACCTCGTCGTAGTGGTTCGCGTTCGCGATGGGGTCGATCTGGTCGGGCCACGCCGGGTCCGTCCGGGCGAGGTAGTCGCGGATGGGCTGCGAGAGCCCTCGGGGGAGGCGACCGTACCAGTCGCCCTCGAGGATGCGCACGGACATCCAATCGAAGCCTTCCTTCTCCGATTGCGATCCGATGTAGCGGCCGGCGAGTTGGTGGCCGTTCTGGAAGTTGTCCGCGACCGTGGGGTGCTTCGCCAGCGCAACCTCCCAGAAGCCGTAGTCCCACCAAGCCATGTGGGCCGGCCGGTCCTCTTCGGCGATGGGGTTGCCTTGGTCGTCGACGAGGTCCTTGCCGGCCAGCCAACCGTACACGATCATCCAGTCGGGGTCGAGGAAGCCCTGGCCGAAGGCGCCGGTCCGGTTGTCGATGAGGTCCCGGGCGCCCGGGTGGTTCTGGCGGAAGTTGAGGCGCGCCTCGCTGGGGATGCCCGCGTCGACGCTGAACCACAGGTTGGGTACGACGAGGGTGAGGAGCAGGAAGAGGCCGCCGAAGATCTGCTTCGCGCCGAGCGTGCTGCGCGTCGCCTTGAACAGCGAGTCCTGGCGCAGCGACTGGAAGTTCTTGAGCCGCTCCTTGAGGTTCATCCAGTCGAGGATGCGCACGGTGACCCATCCGCCCAACACGGCAAAGATGGGGGCGGCGTTGAAGACGAACCGCGTGGCTGCGAAGCCCATGTAGATCGAAAGGAGGCCCCAGCCGACGAGGAAGAGCATCGCGCGCTCGCGAACGCGGAAGTACCGCATCGTCGCGAGGACGAAGCCGATGAGCGCGAAGAAGAAGGTCATGAAGCCGATCGAGAAGACGAACACGCCCAGCTCCGTGCGCTGGGCCTCGGCGATCGTGGAGTACAGTTTGCTCTGATTGAAGTAGCCGTTTGCGGAGACAAGCTGGTTGAGGATGTCGGGCGCGAGGAAGTACATGGCGGCGACGCCCACAAGCGCGATTCCCAAGATCCCCGGCAGGACCAGGATCGCGGGGAGGTCGCGGGTCGGCACGAGGGCGAGGCTGAGGATGGCAAGGATGACGATGACGTAGACACTGCTGTTGAGCGTGGTGCTGACGTTGCCCGTGATCCAGTAGAAGGGGATGGCCAGAAGCAGCAGGGTGCCGACGATGAGGCTGAACACCATGACGTCGCCCGTGGAGTCCCGTTGGCGGATCTGGTTGCTCACGAGCTGGAAGACGTAGTAGACGGCGTAGATGGCCAGCACGTACGGGAACCCTTCCCAGGAGAGGGCGATGGCGGCCCAGGAGACGCCCGCGAGGAAGGCGTAGGCGAGGCCCGTCGGGTGCGAGCGGACGTATTCGGAGAACCCGGCGCCGACCGAACCGAAATCCTTCCACGAGGCGACCTTGACGTCGTCGCGCGTCATCTGGAGGGCGCGGACGAAGAAGTACGCGCCTAGCGCGAGGAAGAAAACGATGAACGCGTCGTGGTCACCGAGGCCGAATCCGCTTCGCTGGATGTGGGCGGGACTCGCGGCAAGAAGGAAGCCGGCCCAGAGGCCCGTGCGGTTGTTGAAGACCGCGCGGCCGATCATGAAGATGGGGATGACCGTGAGGGCCCCCCAGAGGGCGCTGCCCCAGAGCAGGGCGTAGGCCCCGGCGTCCGGCGCGGCCTCGCCGAGGCCCGCCTCGCCGCTTGCGAAGCCCAGGATCTGGCCGAAGATCGCGGCGTGCCAGTCATACAGGGGCGGCCGAGGGTTCTGGACCGGGACGGGGTACCCAAGGAGCCAGTCGCGGACGACGTGGCCGCCGGTCTCCTGCACCTTCTGGACGACGCGCCAGTGGTAGTAGTCGTCATTCCCCGCGAACCGGGCGGTGTACTGGGTGGAGTCGAGATCGGTGGCAGGTCCATAGTTGAACCCGACACGTAGGGCGCCCGCCAGGAGCACGAGCAGGGAGACGATAACGAAGGTGCGGCCGTTGCGCTTCCACCAGGATCAGGCTTGATAAGCCGCACGATAATCTCGCTGGACTTCGGAGCCCTGGTCCGTTGGAGACGTCCCCCGCTGCCACCCTTCCGCTGGTGCTGGTCGTCGACGACAATCCCGACGACCTGACAACCTTTGCCCGGGCCGTCCGCGGCCTACCCCTACGGGTCGAGGAGGCCACAAGCGGCCGCGAGGGGCTCCAAAAGGCCCTCAACGGGAACCATGCCCTGCTCGTCCTCGACTACAACCTCGGGGACATGACCGGGACGGAGATCCTCCTGCGCCTCAAGGAGGCCGGGTCGACCGTGCCCGTGCTCATCCAGTCCGGCATCGGGTCGCACTTCGTCGTCGCGAGGGCCTTGGCCCTCGGGGCCGAGGACTTCATTGCGAAGGACTCCCCGGAATACTTCCAGGAGGTCCAGCGGAAGATCCAGTCGGCCTTGTCCCGGCAGGCGCGCGCGCCCCGCCAGGACGTCGCGGGCGACCGACGCCAACCCGTCGCCGAGCTCGAGAAGGCGATCGACGACCTCATCGAACGGACGCGGGGGGCGTTCTCCGCCGTGGGCTTCTCGTCCCCGGACGGGTTCCGCGTCACGACCCGCATCCGCCAGCCCGGGGCCCTCACGCCGGAGACGATTTGCGCCATGGTCGCATCGGCGACGAGCTCCAGCCGGTTCCTCGGACAGGGCCTGGGGACGAGGGACCTCAAGCTCGTCACGGCCGAGTTCGCCGACGGCGTCCTCCTCTGCGCGCCCGTCGGCGATTATGGGTTCCTCTTTGCGGTCTCCCCCACGGTCGGCCCGAGCGCCGCGCCCGCGCGGCGCGAGTTCGACCTGGCCGTGCCGGAACTCGCGAACCTCCTCGAATCCATCACGAAGATCCAACGATTCAGCCGGTGAGGCCCCCGAGAATGCCTGAACCAACGGACCCCTACGCGCTGTGGATGCGCCGCCTCGGACGAGGCCTGCTCCTAGGCGGGGCCGTGCTCGTCCTCCTGGGCGTCGTCGGGGCCGTCATCGCGCAGGCGGCCAACATCCAGGCCAACCAGCTCGTCCACCTGCAGCTCGAGTACTTCGGCGTCTTCGCCGCGATCTCGATCTTCTTCCTCGCGAGCGCCAAATACACGCTGAGCCGGGAGCGGCCCTACCTGCCGCTCTCCCTCGGGTTCCTCGGCGCGGCCGTCTTCGACCTCCTCCACCCGCTTCTTCCGGCCGGCGACATCCCCGGGACGACCTCGGGCGGCTTCGAGTTCCGTCTGCGGGATCTCAACGGGTACCTCTGGTGGATGGGGCGGGTGAGCTTCGGCGTCGGCTTCGTGGCCGCGGCCTTAGCCCTTCGCCAACGGTTCCTCGATGACCAACCGGCGCGGCTGCTCCTGCGGGGACTCGCATGGACGGTCGGCGAGGTCGCCCTCCTGTCCCTGCTTCTTGTCCTCCTCCCCTTGCCGCACTACTACGGGGCCGACGGCGTCGCCGCCGGGCTGGAGCTTCTTCCGATCCTCCTCTTCGCCGCGGCCGGCTTCCTCCTCTTCCGCCCCCACGTCCTCATCGACAACGCCTTGCGCTTCGTCGGCGGCTCAAGCCTCAGCCTCGCCGCCGCCGCCCAAGTGTTCGCCGCCCTGAGCGGCGCCTCCGGGGACGCCCTCTTCGTCGTCGCGCATGTCTTCAAGGTCGCGAGCTACCTCGTCGTCCTCTTCGGGCTCTACTTCGAGCACGTCAATCTCTACGCCCAGGAGCGGCGCCTCCGGCAGATCGTCGAGGAGGCGGAACGCGAGGCGCTGCGTCGTCGGGCCGAGCTTTTTGCCGTCATCGAGAACACGTTTGACGGCATCGCCATCCTGGACCGCGACGGACGCGTCATCCACCTCAACCGCGCCGCCGAGAGGATCTTCGGCAAGCCCGGACGCGAAAAATGGGTAGGGACCTCGCTCGCGGAGCACGTGACCGGGCAGGAGGGACGCCGACTGCTTGCCAACGCCGTCGAATCGACGCTCGAGCACGGGGCCGGGTCCCGCGACATCGAGCTCCAACTGCCGGGCGCCCAATCCCCGCAGTACGTGAGCTTTGGCGTCGCGCCGCTTCGCGACGCGTCGGAACAGGTCCAGGGCGCCGTCGTCGACATCCACGACATCACGAACGTCCGGCTCGCCGAGCGCCGGTACCGCGAGCTCACGGAGGGTGCCCCCGACGGCATCATCGAGATGTCGCGCGACGGCACCATCCAGTTCTTCAACCGTGCCGCCGAGGCGATCTTCGGTTACCCCAAGGAGGAGGTCCACGGCCAAGCGGTGAGGATGCTCGTCCCGCAGCGGCTTCCGGGCACCAGTCTCCTCGACAACGGGGGCCGGCCCCTCGAACTGACGGGCCTACGGAAGGACGGCCGCGAAATCGCGATCGAGCTCACGCTTTCCCGCCGGGACGGACCGGACCCTGACCGCCTCACCGCCGTCGTGCGGGACGTCCAACAGCTCCAGCGCTCCCGCCGCGAGAAGGACGCGCTCGTCGCCGTCGCGCGCGCCGTCAACGCCTCCTCCGAGGTCCGCGGGCTGTGCGCGGAAGCCGCCCCAAGCCTTCGCGACGCCCTCCGGTACGAGGCCGTCACGCTCTTTGTGAAGCCGACGGCCCGCCCCGTCCTGGAAGTGCTCGGCGCGGCCGGCGCCGAGGCCGGAACCGAGCCGCCCCGCGTCCCTGGCGTCCGGATTGGGCCGGACGAGGCATCCGTCGTCGTCCGCGCCTTCCTGTCGAAGACCTCCCTCGCGCTCAGCCGCGACGACCCGGGCGCGAAATCCTCGCCCGTCCCTCTTCGCGACGACAGCATCGTCCTCTGCGTGCCCGTCTTGGCCGGGCCCGATGCGATCGGCGTCGTCGTGGGCGTGACTTCCACCCGACGCCACGACCGCGACGAGGAACTCGGCGTCCTCCAGTCGGTCGCGCTCCAGCTCGCGCTCGGCATCAGCCAGAAGCTCCTCGTCCAGGAACTCCAGGACACGGCCCGGTCCCTCTCCGTGACCAACCGCGAGCTCGACTCGTTCATCTACACCGCGAGCCACGACCTCGCGGAGCCGCTTCGCAGCATGGCCAACTTCAGCCAGTTCCTCATGGAGGACTACTCCAAGCAGCTCGACGTCCAGGGCCAGGACTACCTCAAACGGATCCACGACGGGGCGATCCGCATGCGCAGCCTCCTCGACGCCCTCCTTCAGGTCTCGCGCATCCGCCACAAGCCTCTTCCGTTCGAGACCGTCGACCCGAAGCGGCTCCTCCGGGACGTCCGTGATTCGCTTGATGCGATGATCCGGGAGCGGGGCAGCGAGGTCATCATCACGGAACCCCTTCCCCTCGTCTACGCACAGCCGCAGCGCATCATCGAGGTCTTCAGCAACCTGATCACGAACGGCCTCAAGTTCAACGAATCGGCAAAACCCCGCATCGAGGTGTCCGCATCGGAGAAGGACGGCTTCGTGGAGTTCCGGGTGCGTGACAACGGCATCGGCATCCCGGAGAAGTACCAGGACCGTGTGTTCGGGCTTTTCAGCCGCCTCCATCCGCGCGGCAAGTATCCGGGCACCGGCGCCGGTCTCGCCATCGTCCGGACGATCATCGAGCAGCACGGCGGCCAGATCCGGATCGAATCCAAGGAAGGCGAAGGCACGAGCGTCATCTTCACCGTCCCCAAGGAGCCTCTTTCATGAGGGGCCGGTCCGTCCTGCTCGTCGAGGATTCGGAGGACGACGTCCTCATCGTGAAGCGCGCCTTCAAGGTCCTCAAGCTTCCCCATGACCTGGCCGTCTGCCGCAACGGGGAGGAGGCCGCCCAACGCCTCGACAAGCCGGCGCCGCGCCCGGATCTCGTCCTCCTCGATCTAAACCTTCCCGGCCTCTCGGGGCTCGAGGTCCTTCGGCGCCTCAAGGCGGACGCCCGCAGCCGCGCCGTGCCCATCGTCGTCCTCTCGGCAAGCGACCGGGACGCCGACGTGGCCAGCGCGTACGAGGCCGGGGCGAACCACTACCTCGTCAAGCCCCTCCACTTCGAGGCGTTCGTGGAGCTCATCCGGAAGTGGAACGAGTACTGGACGCAGCTCGGCCGGCTTCCGCCGCGGAACTAGAAGTCCATGAGGCTCCGGCCGCGCGGGGCCGCCGCGGCCGGCGGTTCGCCTTGGGACTCGACCTCTTTCTGGGCGGGCGGGTTTTCCCGCCGCGAGGCGACGTGCTTCACGATCTTGTCCGCGTAGGCCTCGGGCGCCTCCCGAAGGACCGCGCGCAGCTCGTCCTCGTCCAGGTCGAACCGCAACGCGAGGGTCTCGGCGAACTCGGGGTCGGACGCCGCCATCCGGGACAGGAACGGGAGGAGGTCGGCCCGGGCGGTGCGCGGCCCCGTGTGGAGGGCCTTCGCGACCTTTCCCAAGAGGTCCTTCTGCAGGGCGCGCTCGCCCTTCGTGGCCCCCATCTTGCGGATCCAGCCGGGGAACTGGTAGTACGGCGGCGAAGGGTACGGTTGTTTTTTTGCAGTAGTGACGCCGTAGGCCATGAGGTCCGTCGCCGTCCCCCACAACGCGTATTGCTGGCGCCGCATGACGCGGCCCAGGAAGACGTCCGCCCGGCTCAGCCAATCGTAGGCCTCCGCAAGGTCGTGGGGGTCCCGGTACTCCCGCGGGACGTTCTCGTCGAGCCACGCGAGGACGAAATCGGGTGGCTCGTCGAGCGCCTGCAGGTTCCGTCGCGCCACGTCGCCCGCCTCCCCCTTGAGGATGGACGCGATCGCGTTGAACATCGTCTCCGGGCGGTTGCGCTCCCCCAGCGGCGCGCCGGCCCCGGCCTCGATGGTGCGTCGGCCCTCGGCGAGCGCCTGGAGGTCGTTGAGGGCGCTTCGGAGGTCCCCGTGCGCGTGGGAGGCGACCTCGCGGAGCGCCGTGTCCTCGACCTGGATCCCTTCCGCGTTCGCGACCGTGCGAAGCGCTTTGACGATGGTGGGCAGCGTGAGGTGGCGAAACGGCACGTCGAGGACGCTTCGAGCGAACCCGGAGGCGCCCTTCGTGAGCGCGTACGCGTCGTTCGCGATGAGAAGGATCGGCTGCTGGGACTGGGCGATGGTCTCGAGGATCGCCCGGCGCCCGCCGCGGTCGCTGAAGCTCACGTCCCCGACCGTCGCCTCCTCGCCGCCGCGCTCGTAAAGATTGTCCGCCTCATCGAGCACGATGAGCTTCCGCTTGCCCTCCCGACTGGCAAAGTACTCGCCCGAGTCGCTGAACGTCTCGTGCATCGCGCCCTGGCCGGCGACGCGGTGGATGGCCGGCCCGCTCCGGACGTCGCTCGCGTTGAGCTCGATGAGGCCCCAGCCCAGTTCGCGCGCCAGCGCGTGGGCGGCGCTCGTCTTGCCGGCCCCCGGGGGGCCGTGGAGGAGGGCGGCGCGCTTTTCCGGGACGCCTTTGTGCCACGACTCGGCCCAGGCGCGCAGGACGGCGACGGCCTGGGGGTTCCCGAGGACCTCGGCGAGGCTTTTCGGCCGGTACTTTTCGGCCCAGCTGGCGGTCAACGGGGCCGGGGAAGGGGCGGCCCGGTCTTGAACCGGTGGGTCGCCGTGGTTTCGGCGCGGCGGGCGAACCGTTATAATGCGCCACGCCTCATTTTGATTCGTGCGCCTGGAGCGCCGCTTCGTCAAGTGGATTGTTCTGGGCGTCGTTGCCCTGTTCGTCGTCGGCACGTTGCTCATCGCGCCGGCCCAGGCGGGCCGCGGGATCAAGAACTCGTACCACGCCCTGCCGTCGCCCGTCCGCGCGGTCGTGCCCGACGCCCTTGAGCGGTTCGTCGGGGCGGGCGTGGACGGCGTCACGCAGTTCTTCGCCTTCGGCGACCCTGGCCGGCTCATCGAGATGGACCTTCGGCTCAAGGAAGCGAACCTCGCACCCGGCGCCTGGGGCCCCAACCACACCCTTTCGCTCGAATGGTATCCCCTCGGGCATGGAATCGAGTACGAGGTCCGCGCGGGCCACAGCGCGGTCCCCGGCGGCCTCGACGTTTCCGCGGGCCGCGTCAAGGTTCCCGCGGCCACCATCACGGTCCCGGGCGACGGGGACTGGTACGTCCGCGTGCGTTCGTTCTCCGGGAGCGAAGGCGGACGGACGACGGCGTTCGGGCCGTTCCGCATCGACTCGACGCCGCCGGCCGCCCCGCAGCTCAGCCCCATCTCTGCGCCCCCCGGCTACACTTTCTCGCTCGCATGGACGGGCGTCGGGGACGATTCCGGCATCGCCGCGTACCAGGTGGAACAGCTTGCGACCGGAACCCTGTTCCAACCGGTCGGGCGGACGGCGCAGCTCTCCTGGCAGGAGGACCAGGTCGGAAACGGCCGGTACCAGTACCGCATCCGGGCCATCAACGG
>JACPAO010000086.1 GCA_016180755.1 Methanobacteriota archaeon | reverse complement strand
CGCGCGAAGAGCGAGATGAGGGACGCGCCGAAGCCGAAGCCGACGAGGGCCTGGACGGTGTCGTCGAGAGGCAGGCCGATGTAGCGGAACGCGAAGAAGGTACCAGCTCACGGCGGCGAAGCCGATCCCGGCGACGATCGTCGAGGCGGCGACGGCTTTGTACATCGCGCCCATGATGTTGCCGCTTTTGCCGAGCTTCACGAAGAAGACGCCGAGGAGGCTCGCGACGATGGCGACCGCGCCCAAGGCGAGCGGGAAGAGGACGAAGACGTCGGTCGCGTCCTTGAAGAGGAGGTAGCCAAGGAGCATCGAGGCGATGGCCGTGACGGCGTAGGTCTCGAAGAGGTCGGCGCCCATGCCGGCGCAGTCGCCGACGTTGTCGCCGACGTTGTCGGCGATGACGCGCGAAGAGCGAGATGAGGGACGCGCCGAAGCCGAAGCCGACGAGGGCCTGGACGGTGTCGTCGAGAGGCAGGCCGATGTAGCGGAACGCGAAGAAGAAGCCGGCGACGCCGAAGAGCGCGAGGCCCACGATGCCGAAGCCGTTCACGGCGCCGCCGCGGAAGGCGAGTTGGAGGGCGGGCTGGAGCCCGCGGGAGGCCGCCTGCGCCGTGCGCGCGTTCGAACGGACGCTGACGCTCATGCCGAGGTAGGCGGCGAGGCCCGAGAAGAGCGCGCCGGAGCCGAAGGTCAAGGCGAGGTAGTACCAGATGCGTTCGCCGGAGACCGCGCCCACGACGAGGAACGTCGCGAGGATGAGGATGGCGACGACGCCGATCGTGCGGAACTGCCGGTTGAGGTACGCCATCGCGCCTTGCCGGATCGCGAGGCTGATGTCCTGCATCTTCTCGTTGCCGGCCGGCTGCCGGAGCACGCCGCGCGCGAGGACGAGCGCCCCGATGAACGAGACGACGCCGGCAGCGATCGCCCAAACCACAGGGTCGGTGAGGTACGCACTGACCAAGGACCGGTTCCTCCTAGAACTGGGCCTCGAAGTCTTCGATCGTCTTCGTGTACTCCTCGTTGGACTTGATGACGCCTTTCACCTTGAGGATCTCGCGGGCCAGGAGCCAGTACACGAGCGCGAGGCTGCGACGGCCCTTGTTGTTCGTCGGGATGCAGAGGTCGATGTACTTGAGTTCGTTGTTGGTGTCGCACAGACCGACGACGGGGATGCCGATGTTGACGGCCTCCCGAAGGGCCTGCGTGTCGCCCATGGGGTCCGTGACGAAGAGGGCCTCGGGCTCGATGAAGTTCGGGGTGTTGGGGTTCGTCATCGTGCCGGGCATGAACCGGCCCACGATGGCCATCGCGCCCACAAGTGTCGCGAGCTCCTTCGCGGGCTTCTGGCCGTACTGCCGCGCCGAGACGACGAGCACCTTGCCGGGCTCGAACTTGGAGAGGAGCTTCGCGGCCGTCTTGATCGCCTTGTCGGTCTTCGAGACGTCGAGGACGTAGAGGCCGTCGTTGCGGACGCGGTAGATGAAGGGCCGCATGTCGGCCGTCTTCTGCTGCGTGCCGATGTGGACGCCCGACGTGAGGTAGAGATCCTCGGGGACGAGGGGTTCGCCGTCGCTGCCCCACGTGCCGCTCGAGGCGCGCGCGTCCTCGGGCGCCTGGCTCATGGGCCGCTCGTATTCGTCGCTCTTGGACTGGATTCCGCTTTCCATGGCCATGGGATTACCCGCTCATTGCCTTGCTCAGCTTCCGGGGCTCCGCCTTCGGTGGGACCGTGCGGCGGACGGTGATCGGGATGACGTTCTCGCGGTACTCGAGGAGCGAGAGGTCGACAGGATTCACCGTGCCGACCGGGTGGTCGACGAGGACGGGCGCACCCAAGGCGATCTGCAAGGCGCGGGCGCCGACGATGCGGGCCCGTTCGAACCGCGTGTACTCCATAGTCAGAACCAATTCCCGCGGGGAGGCAGGCGCAGGATATACCCCATCTTTTAAAGGCTTCGGATGAAACGGCCTAGTAAGAAAGGAGACTGACACCCGCCCGGTCGGGGCGAGTCATGCGGCTTTGGCGCCGCATCTTCTCCGCGGACCGCGAATCGGGGCCCGTCTATTTAGTTTCAGCGGGCGACCCCGCATCAGGCTAATCCTCGATGAACGTCGGATCGCGGACGGCGACGGCCGTGAGGACAAGCGTCGTGTGCGCGCTCGTGATGAGCGCCGGGCCGGGAGAATTGTCGGCGTCGAGCTGGTCGTCCGGATAGAACTGCCACCTCGTGGCGCCTTGATAGTACTGATCGACCTCGGATGGCTCGGGCCGGAACGAAAAGGTCCAGTTGTTGGCGCCCGAGCCGGCCGCGCCCATCTTGACGGACTTGGCGTACGCGGCGTCGGCGGGAGCGTTCGCGGGCTTGTACGAGACGATCCACGTCGCCGGCGGGGCGGTGGAGCTCGCCGTCCAGCGAAGGTAACCCCGGACCTCCGCCGTGCCAGGCGGCACCCAGGACTCCTTGAGCGGGGACCAGCGAAACATGTTGTCGGGGTAGTTGCAGAAATAGCAGCCCGTCGTCAGCGCCGCGTCCCGCAGGAGGACGATCTCGTCGCGACCATCCCAGAACTTGGGATGGGGCGGCTCGTAGGGGACGACCCCCTTGAAGGCGGTGATCTTGTAGTTCACCTGCGCGCCCACGTACAGGGGACGGTTGTAGGCGCCAACGGACTCCAAGTGCAGGGGGCTGATGAAGAACGACCAGGACGTGTGCACCTGGTGCCCGAGGTCCGCTTCGTTCGGGAACATCACGATCCGGAACGGTTCTCCGCTGCGCCGAGGAACGAAGAACTGGTCGATGCTCTGGTTCGGGCCAGTGAGGATGCGCAGCCCGAACTCGCGCGGAGCGTCCGGCCCCGGGTCCCACGTGAGGACGACGTCGACGCGCTTCGTCCCAGCAGGCACCTTGTGCGTGACGTCGATGGGGATCTTGGTCTCAAGGTTGGAGAACGATGGCTGCACCCAGTACGTGCCCGCGACCGTGTTGCCGGAATAGCTCGCGGGCATCATGCGGTCGTTCCAGAGTTCGAGCGAGTCGGCGTCGCCGTAGTCGTTGTGGATGTGGGCGGTCCGCCATTGGCTGGGAGACGCGGGACGCGTGAGCGTCACCTCCACCTTGGCCACCTCGCCCGCGCGCACCTCGATCTCGTCCTGCAGGCTGAGGAAGCCTTCCTTGTCCGCGCGCAGCACGTACGTGTTCGCCGTGAGGTTCGCGAACTCGAAACGCCCTTCCGGGTCCGTCTGCGTGAACTGGGAGGTGCCAAGAAGCGACACGTGGGCGCCCTCCACGCCGACGCCGACCTTTTCCCCGTCGCGGACGATTCCCGCGATGGCACCGGTCCCGGCTTCCTTGAGCGTCGCGTTCGTTTCATAGGTGACGCTCGCCGTGGGCCGAGGCTGGACGTCCCCTTCGGGGGCCGGCGCCGTCGCGAGCCCTTCTTGCGGCCGCAGGCATCCCGCGAAGGCGCCGCCCAGGAGAATCGCGGCGACCAAGAGCGTCGTGCGGCGGGACCGACCGCGGACGGCCGCGAGCCCTGCCATCGCCGCGAGGCCGGCCGCGCCGATGGGGCCGGATCCCTCCTCGTCTGGATGCGTCGGCGGCGCATCGACCTTCCGAAGCTGCCGCCCCTCAAGGTAGAGGGCGCCCGCCAACGGGTCGGACGTGAAATACCGGAGCTCAAGGAAGGTCTGGTGGTCGCTGCCGGTCCCGATGATGAGGTCGGTCAGGCCGGCAAGTCGCGTGATTCGCACCTTGATGGGTTCCCCGGCTGGGATCACGTCGACCTCGGGCCGGAACCGGAAATGGACGGGGCGGGCGAGGCCGGCGGGCTCCGTTTGGCCGCAGTAGAACTGGACGCCTCCTGCAAGCTGGGTTCCGACGACGAGTTCGATGCGGAAGTGCGCGGGGTCGTTGCCGCTGGCCGTGCTCGTCGAGGTCCAAAAGATCGTGCCGACGATCGGCTTCGAGACGTCGAGCCACGTCGTCTGCGCGAGGCCGGAGGAAAGGAGGAACTCCGCGCCCGGGACGGCCTGCTTCTGGAGCGCCGCGGCGCCGTTGGTGGCGCCCGCCGTCTCGGAGGCGGCCTTGAACTGGTGGGCGGCCCCGGCCCCCGGGTCGAGGCTGAGGAAAGGTCCGCTCGTCTCGGTCGCCGCTTCGGCGTAGAACCGGAGCGCGTCGCCAGGCCCCATGTCGGGGAACTTCTGCTGCGACCACGAGCAGAAGGCCTGGGCGGGTGCCGTAAGAAGGACGAGTCCCGCGAGGAGGCCGAGGACAGCCGTCGCGATGCGCATGGTCAACCCGACTCGGGGTGGGTCGTCCCTTTTAATGGCTTCTGTCTAGGCCCGCTAAGAATCGCGGCCCGACTAGACCGGCCGCGGCCAGAGGCGGATCCCGGCGCCCGCCCCGGCCCACGTCCCGAGGAGGCAGAGCGCGACGTTCGCGACGACGTTGAGAAGGCCGAGCCGCCAGGCGCCCTGGCCGAAGAGCGCGACGGACTCGTACGTGAAGGCGCTCATCGTGGTGAAGCCGCCGAGGAAGCCGACCACGGCAAGCGCCCGCCACGGCTGCGACAGCCATCCCCCGTTCATCCCCCCGAAGACGACGAGCCCGATCGCGAAGCAGCCCGCGACGTTCACGAAGAGGGTCCCGTAGGGGAAGTCGACGCGGTTGAGAAAGTGGGAGGCGACGTACCGCGCCACGCCGCCGAGGCCGCTTCCCAGGCCGATGAGTCCGACGAGTTTCCAATCGAGCGTCAATCGGGTCGCCCTCCGGCGCCACGACCTCGGCAACGGTTATAAACGGTGCCTCTTCTGGGGCGAACCCCACCAGAGGAAAAAAACGATGCGTGTCGGCAACTGCGTCTCCTGCGGGCAAGGCCTCATTCTCAAGGGCTCCACCCTGTTCACGTGCTCCTCGTGCGACAACAAGATCGGCCGCTGCGGCGACTGCCGCGAGCAGGCCGTGGGCTACGCGTGCCCCGGCTGCGGCACGTCGGGACCGTGAGAACCGTGACGACGAAGGACGCCGGCAAGATCTCGCTCCTCATGCGCGTCATGCCGGAGGACATCAAGACGGATCTCACGGAGCTCCAGGGCCGCGTCGCGAAGGCCCTCCCCTCCGACTGCAAGCTCGAAGGCACGGAGACGAAGCCCTTCGCGTTCGGCCTCAAGGCCCTCGTGTGCAAGATCACGGTCCCCGACGTCGAGGGGAACGCGGACATGATCGAGGAGACGCTTCGCGGCGTCGAAGGCGTCCAGGGCGTCGAGTTCCTCAAGATGAGCCGGATCATCGGCTAGCGGACACGATTAACGTCCCGCGCATCGTCACGACCGCCTCGCCGGCCATTTTCACGCGGTCGCCCGAAACCTCCACGGCGAGGTCTCCTCCGCGCGCCGAAGCCTGGTGGGCCGCGAGGCGGTCCTTCTTGAGTTCGCGGGCCCAGTACGGGGCGAGCACCGTGTGCGCGGAGCCCGTGACGGGGTCCTCGTCGATGCCGACCCACGGCGCGAAGTACCGGGACACGAAGTCGACGCCGTCTTTCCCGGGCGCGGTGACGATGACGCCTTTCACGCCCAGCTTGTCGCCGGCCGCCCTCAGCCGGCCGAAGTCGGGGCGCAAGGCGCGGACGGCGGTTTCGTCGCGCAGGCGGACGAGGAGTTTCTGGGTCGCCGTCGAGAGGAGGAAAGCGTCGCCGTGCGCGCCCAGGGCGACCTCGATCTCCGGGGACATCTTGGCGGTGGCCGGCGGGTTGGAGGGGAAGTCGAGTTCGATCCCGTTCGCGGCCGCGCGGGCGCGCAGCTCGCCGCTTAGCGTCGCAAAGCGCACGGGGGAAGCGCGTACGCCGCGCTCGCGCAGGAGGACCGCGGCCGACGCGAGGGTCGCGTGCCCGCACAAGGGCACCTCGACGGCGGGCGTGAACCACCGCAGGTGGAAGGCCCCGTCCGGTCGCGGCCGGACGAAGGCGGTCTCGGACAGGTTCATCTCGGCCGCGATCGACTGCATCGTCGAGGCCTCGAGGTCGCGCTCGGGCAGGCACACGGCCGCTGGGTTTCCGCGAAAGGGTCGGCTGGTGAAGGCGTCCACCGTGTAGATGGGAAGCTCCACGATGCGTCGACGGTCCTGCTGGGCTAAGGGCGTTGCGGCGAACGTGGGACGTTTCCTTCCCGCGGCGACCAACGTTGGTCGCCGGCGCCCTCGGGCCCGTTCCGACAGGCTTTTGAGCCCCGATGGAAGTTTTGGGGAACGTGGGTTGGCAGCGCCGGCTCTACGCGAAGGAGGAGCCCTCCAAGGCGTTCCGCGCCTGGACCGGCGTGCTCGGCTCCATCATTCTCCTAACCGGCGTCGTCGTGTTCTACTATGGTCTCCGGTTCTACCGCGGCGGCGACCTCGTGGCCGTGGCGGGCGCGGGCCTGATGCTGTTGTCCCTCGTCATCGCCTTCGCGGGCCTGGCGGTCGTCTTCATGGCGATGATGCGGTGGACGAACCCCGTCCTCGGCCGGTGAGCGCGCGGATCACTTGGGCGTCGGCCTCGTCTGCTGACGCACCCGTTCCATGAGGAGGATGGCGCACGCCGCAGAGGCGTTGAGGGATTCGACCTTGCCCTTCATGGGGATCCGCACCAAGAAATCGCAGCGGTCCCGCACGAGCGGGCTCATGCCGCGGTCTTCGCTCCCGATCACGAGAACGAGCGGCCCGGTGAGTTTTGCGTCGAAGTAGGCCTTGCCCTCCTTCGGGTCCGTCCCGCCGATCCATACCTCCTTCCGCTTGAGCTCGAGCAGGGCGTTGGGGAGGCTCGGCACGCGGGCGACCTTGAGATGCTCGCTCGCGCCCGCCGAGGCCTTCACGACGGCGGGCGTGATGGTGGCGGTGCCGCGCGTCGCGAGGACGACGCCGTGGGCGCCGGCGGCCTCGGCGCTGCGCAGGATCGCGCCGAGGTTCTGCGGGTCCTCGATGCCGTCGACGGCGACGAGCAGGAGCTCCTCCTTGCGCTGCCGCGCGACGTCGTGGAGCTCCTCCATCGTGGCAAAATCGCGTGCCTTCACGAAGGCGATCACGCCCTGGTGCACCTGGCCCTTCGCCTTGTCCTCGATGGACTTCTTCGTGACGACCTTCACCGGGATGCCCTCGTCCCGGGCCGCGCCGAGCACCTCCTGGGCCGACGACTGCGAGCCCTCCGCGACGTGGACCTCGATCACGGAGCGCGCGGCCCGGATGGCCTCGAGGACGGGGTTCTTGCCAAAGAGCACTTCGAACTGAGGCAACGGCGGCGGAGCGGCGGGGG
>JACPAO010000023.1 GCA_016180755.1 Methanobacteriota archaeon | reverse complement strand
ACTTCACGCTCGGCGACCAGTACACGATCCGGCTCGAGACCAACGGCGCGAGCTTCCTCCAGGTCCACGAGATGCCCCCGCCCCCGCCCGTCGAGCTCGCCGCGGAATCCGTCCCCGTCGAGGACGCGGTCCAGGTCGACTGGCAGGACGAGGACGGCGACGGCGAGGAGGAGCTGGGCGAGATCCAGTTTGTCCCCGCGCCCGGCCTCTTCGGCGTGGCGGCCGCCCTCGGCGGCCTCGCGTGGCTGCGGCGCCGCAAGCTGGATTGAGGTTGAACCGCCCGAGAGCCCTCTCCCCGCCACCCCCCGCCTCGGGCGACTTTCCTTTTACCCCAAGACGCCATGGGGCCCGCGTGCCCCGCTGGCTCATCCTCGAACCCAAGCACGCGTTGTTCGTGCGGCACCACGAGCGCCTTCGGACCCGCCCGGACCCAAGGGCGGCGGAGGCGGGTTTCCATCGCCGGCTGCGGCAGATGCGGCAGGCACACGGGATCCGGCTGGGCTGCTACGTCGGGCTCTACTTCACGGTCGTCGCGGCGGTGGTCGGCGTGGCGCTCGCGCGGCTTCCCGCCATGAGCGACCTGCGCTCGGCCCTCGAGTTCGTGGCCGGGCTCTCCTCGAGCCTCACGCTGCTTTTCCTGGGTGGGGTGTTCTTGGCGAACCGGTTCGAGGGCCTCGCGGAGATTGAACTGCACTTCTACTCGCAGGAGTCCCGCGGCCTGGCCGGGCCGCCGGGTCTTACATAGCGCCACCAGCGTGTTCTTATACCGCGTCAACCGCTCGCAGGGGTAGGGGTTCAGGATGAGGCAGACGCTGGCTCTCCTATTGGTTGCAGTGGTTTTCGCGATCCCGGCCGCCCAGGCCGCGTCCTACGAGCGAGAGGACGAGGTCCAGCAGGACGGAGCGTACGCGAAAAGCGAGTTCCGGGGCGAGTTCGACGTGCAACTCGGCCTCGACATGCCGGTCGTGTTCGACGTGGACGCCGCGAACCAGGCCGGGTTCGCGCCGCAGGACTCCCAGTTCAACCCCGGCTTCGACGCCATCCAGGCCTTCCTCGCCGCTTTCCTTGCAAGCCTCCCGCCGGTCGAACCCGTCGCCGTCCCCGAGCCGGCCTCCGCGCCGGATGCCGTCCCCGCCGAGGTCGACGTCCCGCAGCTCGTCGCCGAGGAATCCGACGGTGTCCTCGACCAGGGCGCATCGGTCGGCAGCGAGTCCTCCGCCTCGAACGACGGCCTCTCCATGACGGCGACCGCCCAGGCCGGACAGCACTCGACGACCCAGTCGGGGTCCGCCTCGATTGAAGAAATCGCGCCGCTTGCGTCGCAGGACCGCTCAGCCTCCCGGGAGTCGGCGCCCGCGGCAGACCCCGAACCCGCGCCGCCCGCGGACGAGGTCGAAGGCTCGGGCAGCGGGCTCCCCGCCGCCGTCGCGCCCGCTTTCTCCGGTCTCATCGTTGAATCCATGGACCCCGTGGCGGCCGCCCTGGCCACCGCGAGCGTCGCCGTCGCCACGACGGGCGTCGCTGTTATCGTCGTCCCCGGCTGGCGCACCGCCGCCTGGAAGCTCGCCCGGCGCATCGGCGGGCTCCTGCTCTTCTCGCGCATCGCCCAATCGGACATCCTCAACCACGAGCGGCGCTCCTTCCTCCTCGAGTTCGTGAAGCAGAACCCCGGCGAGCGCGTCGAGATCGCCCGCCGCGCGCTCGGGTTCTCGAACGGCTCCATGCATTACCACCTGCGCGTCCTCCAGGCGCGCGACCTCCTTCGCGTGCACAAGATTGGCGGCTGCGCGCGCCTCTTCGTCGCCGGCCCGCGCATCCAACCGGCGCCGTACGTGCCCGCGCGCCGCAAGAAGTTCCTCGAGGTCGTCTCGACGAAGCCCGGGCTCACGCAACGCGAGGTCGCCTCCATGCTGGGCCTCTCCGAGCGCATGGTGTCCTACCACGTTCGGACGCTGCACGCGCAGGGCCTCCTCGACATCCGGGCGGACGGCTTCCGGAAGCGGCTCTTCGCCAAGGAACGGCCTCCCCTGGCCGCGACGGCCTAGGGACCAGGCCGCTGCGCCTTCGGCGGACCTTTCTGCCACAGCTGAAGGATCCGCGCGTAGAGTTCTCGCGCGTCGCCCTGCGCCTTCGAATGCACGCGGCGAAGGATGAGTTCCGGCGTGGAGCGCGCCCAATGGTTGAGCTTGGGCTGGCGGTCGACGATGAGGTTGAATTTCTCATCGAGGCCGACGGCGTCGATGCCGTCCACGCGCACCTTCGTCTTCACGTGGGCGAGGACCTCCGACGGAAGGTGGGTGACCACGACGGCGAGCGAACCGGTCCGCGCCACCTCGTCGATGAAGACCCCCAGGATGCGTCCCGCGGCCTCCAGTTCGGTGACGTTCTCCACCTCGTCGAGAAGCAGGAGTTTCGCGCCCGGGCGCACGAGCGGCGGGAAGAGGTCCCGCAAGAAGCTCTCGAACGCGCCTGCGTCGCCTCCTCGGACGGGCGCGACGCAGTGGAGCTCCTGGAGGATCGGGATCTCCGCGGCCTCCGCGGGGACGGGAAGGCCCCAGTGGTGGAGGATGACGAGCTGGGCGACGAGTTCGAGGACGCTGGTCTTCCCGCCGCTGTTTGCGCCCGTGAGCACGGCGACCGGGTTGTCGTGGCCGACCTCGTAGCTGACCGGCTGCACCGGGCCTTCACGACGCAGCCGAAGGTTCACGGCGTTCACGAACTTGACGCGTTTCGAAGACGAGGCGGGGCGCAGGTCGAAGTCGGCTGCGAGGCGGCCGAGGGCGAATTCAACATCGAAGGAGAACCAGCGCTCAAGCTCCGCCCCGAGGGCCGGACGCGCGGCCTCGACCTTCCGGGCGGCCTCCTGGTTTGACCGGAACGCGAGTTCCGTCGCCCGCGACTGCGCCTTTCGCTCCGCGTCGGCGAGGAGTTCCTCGTCGAGGCGCAACGGGAGCTGGGGTTCGAACGGATCGAGGAGGAGCCCGATCTCCGCCTTCATGACGGCGCGGCCGGCCTGGGCGGCGGCGTCGCTGGCCTCGTCGAGGAGCTTGGACGAGCCGTGCGCGAGGAGTTCGAGGACCTGGAGTCCGCTGAGGCTGAAGGAGCCAAGGCGCTTTTCGAGCTCCGCCTGCGCCGCGGCCAGGGCGCGCGCGGCCGCTTCCCGAATCTTGGTCCCGTCGATCGCCGCGTCGGCGGGCGCGTCGAGGATCTCGCCCGCCCGGCTCGCGCCGCCCGTGAGCCGCGCGAGTTCCGCAAGCGCTTCGATGCAGCCGCGGTTGAGCCTCAGGAACTCCAGGGACGATCCGGGGACAAGCTTCCACAAGGGGTCTGAGACCCTGGCGCGGACGACGGGCGCCTCGGTCCCGGCGTCGTCGATCCCTTCGGACGTTGCGTCGAGGACGAGGGCGTCGTCCGGAAGGTCGGAGGCGAGCGCGGACATCGTCCCGATGCGCAGCCAGCGATCCAGGCCCCGGGAACGGGCCTCCATCTCGCTCTCCTCATCGTCGACAAGAAGAACGCGCCTTGTCGACGGCAGGCGCCCGGGCTCACGAAGAGGCCCGAGGCGTTGGAGTTGGCGGGCGACCGCCGGCCGATCAAGAGCCTCGACGCGTCGGCGCCACTCGAGGACGCGCTTCGCGCTCGCTTCGATCTCCTCGGCGTCGCGCAGCGTCGGCAGGAGGCGAAGGTAGCGCTTGCCGTGCGTGGTGTTGGCGTACGATTCGATGAGCTCCTCGAGTTCCCGCTGGATGTCCCGCGCGCGGTCCGTGGCAGGCAGGGGAGGCACGCCCGCGCTCCGGACTTCGTGCACGATCTGGAACGCGCGGCGCTCGCTGAGCCCCTCGATCGCAAGGAGCGGCGCGAGCTGCAGGTCTTGGCACGCGGCCTGGAACGCCTCCTCGGAGCCGAACGCCTGGGTGATCTTCCGCGCGAGCGAAGGCCCGATGCCGGGCAGTTGCAGGAGGAGGGGCTGCCCGTTCTTCATCCCATGAACGTGAGGCTGCGCCCATTCTACCGCCTGTCGAGGAGGTCGCTGAAAGTGGCAGGCGGATGGCCAAAGTCTAGCCAATCCCCTTACATAGCTTCCCGGGGACTCCTGAGGCCGATTTGGATATGTGGGACGGGATCCTGGTCAACGGCCGAGATTGCAACGCCCGGGTGGGTAGGTTCGGCCTCTTGGCGGCATCGCTCGTCCTCATCGCGATGCTCGCGGGTTGCACGTCGGCGGACGACGTGGAGATCCAGGAGGCCGATACGCCGGGCAGCACCATTGCAGTGGTGTTCGACGGCAACCAGACGGTCGGCGTGCCGGTCACGAACGAGACCGGGAGCATCCTCGGCCAGGTCCGGAACGACGCCGGCGACCCGCTTCCCGACGTCCACGTGGCAGTCCTCCAGACGAGCCACGTGGGGCTTACGAACCGCACGGGCTGGTTCCAGTTCGTGGACCTTACGCCCGGGAAGTACGTGCTGCGCGTGGACAAGCAGAACTACCAGGCCGTCGAAGCGGAGGTCGCCGTGGAGGCGGCCGCCGTCTCGCGCGCCATCGTCACCTTGGTGCCGGTCGTGAGCGCGAACTACGTGGCGCACACGCACGACTACTGGGCCGGACGCAGCGAGGTCGGGGTCGCCGACCGGAGCTACGAATTCAAGCACAAGAACCGCGCCCAGAGCCCGGGCTCGCCGACCGCCACGGCGATGGACGCGTACGAGACGGGCTACGGGGCCGTCTTCGTGGGGAAATGCTGGTCGCCGAACTATGGTTCCGCGAGCGAGTTCTACCTCGACGATCCCGCGCAGACGGTCTGGGCCGGCACACGGTTCATCAACGTCACGTTCACGTGGTCGGCCACGGACGCGGTCGGCGTGAGCGGGCTCGCGGTCGGATGGCGGCACGCCAACGAACTCGGCCCCGCCGCGACGAGCTACAACCTCAGCCGACTCCTCAAGTCGGGCGAGACGTTCTCGATCCCCGTCGACGCGTCCATGTGGGACTCGGGGCACCAGTCGTTCACGTCGTGGCGGTTCTGGGCCTGTCTCATGGGCAAGGAGGAGTCGCCGGTCGTCCTCAGTTACTCGCCCGGTCGCGCCTTCCTGGGCAAGTACCATGTGAAGGCTTCGATCGCGCGCGGGTGGCCGCTCTACGTCGAACCGCCCCACACGGATTTCTGGCAGGGCCGCACGACGGTTCCCGTGCTGGACACGTACTCGAACATGACCTGCACCGGCACGTCCTGCACCTACTACTACCAGAACCCGTCCGCCCCGGGCAACAAGCGGGCCGAGTTCTACTACTTCACGTTCGTGCCCCCCAAGGGTCGCCTCGTCCCGCCCGGCACGGAGACGGTGCGCATCACGCTCGCCTGGTCGACGACGTCGCCGGGCCCGGCCATGGTGAAGCCTCTCAGCGTGAGCTACGCGCCCGCCAACGTGCCGCCCGCGCACCAGGACGACATCACAAAGTTCAAGACCGCTCCACCGAGCGAACGAGGCGCCGCGAGCCGGACCTACCTGGTGAAGCTCGAGCCCGGCGAGCCCGACATGTTCTATCAGCGCGCGTCGAACTGGAAGTTCGTCTGGGGCAACGAGGGCGAGGAGAAGGATCCCTACTACCAGCCCGGTTGCGCCTGCGTCGACCTCAGCGTCCACATGGTCGTGGAGGCCCTTCGGTCCCCACCCTCGGCCGACGACGCGAGCTCCTTCCTTCTTGCCGGCGTGGAGCGCCTTCCGCTCGCCGCGCCGGCGGCGCCGCCGGCCCAGGCGGGGGAATTGGGCGCGCAGCGCGCCGCCGCCCCGGCCGCGAAGGAGCCGCAGAGCGCGCCCCCGCTCGCAGCCGCCTTGCCCGCCCCCGGCTTCGAAGGCGCGACCTGGGCCTCGGCGGGCGCCGCTTCGACCGCGGCCCTGCTGCTCGGCGCGTGGTGGGTCCTGCGGCGCCGTCCCGCTCCCGTCCCGCGTTGGCTTCAGGAGGCGGACGCCGCGCTGCGGCGCGCCGACTATCCAGAGGCCGCCCGATGGGCCGAGCGCGTCCTCGCGCGGGAACCGGCGCATCTCGACGCGACCGTCATCGCGGCCGTCGCGATGCTCCGGACCGGCCGCGGCGAGGACCTTGCGCGTTTCCTTCGCCGCCAGGTGACCCGCACGCGCGACCGCACGGGCATCGTGCGGCTCCTCTCTGCCATCGCCGCCTCCAAGCGGGGCAACTACGCGGGGGCGGAAGAGGACCTTCGGCGTGCGCTCGACATGAACCCGCTTCTTGCCCTGGAGCTCTCCGCGCCGGCGGAGACTCCGCGCGGCGCCAAGCTCGCGTCGCCCGCGAGGACGGCCCCCGACGTGGATCCCAGCTACGCGTGAGGCACCCATGTTCCCGATCGCCGCCATGGTGGGACTTGCCCAGGGACCATCGACACGGGGACGCAAGAAGGGCGGCCGGTTGGGTTTCCGGGAACTCATCCTCGCCGTCCTGCGCCGGCGCCAAGGCGCCACCGTGAGCGACCTTCGCCGCGAGACGCACCTCGGATGGGGGAGCCTGCAGTACCATCTGCACGTCCTTCGCCGGAGCCGCGCGATCCAGGAGCTTCGGCTCGGGCACGCGAAGCACCTCTTCACGAAAGATGCCGCCGCGAACGACCTGCGCGGGCTCGCCCTCCTTCGTCACGGACGGCTCCTCGAGGTCGCCGAGCGCATCGCCGCCGAACCCGGCCTCACGCAGGCCGAGCTCCTGCGGTCGCTGGACATCGCCCGTGGAACGCTGCGCGAGTACCTTCGGCAGATGAAGGAGGCCGGCCTCGTCGAACCCCAGACGGACGACACACGGCCGCGTTACTTCCCGACCGACCATCTTTCCTCGCTGGTCCCGGTTGCTGCGCGCGCCGCCGACGCGGACATCGGCCCCGGCCCGACCGGGCCGCCGCCGTCACGCTAGGCCTCGCCGTCGTGCTGCGGTCCCTCAAAGGCGTTCGGGCCGCTACAGCAGGATGCCGGCGCCGGCCGACGCGGCGGCGAAGAGCAGGACGAGCCAAGACCAGTGCCGGGCGCTCGTCGACACCAGGCCCCACAGGCCCGCCGCGCCGAGGGTGGCCGCGAGGATCGTGACGACGGGAACGCTGGGTCGGGCCTGGGTCGCCTCATAGGCAAAGAGCGCGGCCGCGGCTAGGCAAAAGATCGTCAGCAGGTGCCACGCGTAACGGATCGTGAGCTTCGTGAAGGTGTCGTCGCCAAAGAGATGCGGGAGATCGTCCCGCCGCAAGAGGCGCCGGACGAGGTAGCGTTCCCCGAGGACCGAGTGGAACGCGCCGAGGCCGGCCACGAGGACCGCGCTGAGGATCAGGAAGACGTCCGCCGCCATGGCCTCGCGATGGCCTCGTGACGGAAGAAACCGGTCCCTAGTGCCTAACCCGCGCGGATTCACGCCGTCGTGAGGATCGCGTTGAGCGTCGCGAGCGCGACCTTCTCGTCGAGTCCGCGCTTCGCGCGAAGGTGAAGCTCCTCCTGGCGGCCCTTCTCCTCCCAGGCGAAAAACCACGGGCCGACCGCATCCTGGAGGGCGGCGTAGCGGACCTCGCGTCCGGCCACGGGACGCGCCTTCGAGAGCTTCGGATAGCGTGTGTCGCGGGGGGCGACGGGACCCTCGGGCTCGGACGGCTCGACCACTCGGCGCCACGACGTGTAGTTGAGCGTCATCGGCTGTCGGAACAGGACCTGCATCTCCTGGCGGCTGTTCTTGATGAGGGAGGCGATGCTGTCGGGCGCCCCCGGCATCGGGGCCCACGCGTCCGGGGAGCTCCCCCACGCAACCTTGTCGAAGGAGGCCGGGTCCGGACGCATCCAGTGCGGGGCGGTGAACTCGTGCGAGTCCCACGGACCCACGTCGCGGTTCCAACGCTCCCAGTAGTTACGCTCAGCGAAGGAGAGCCGCCTCGATTCCGCCACGGCCTCCGGAACCGCCGCCTCCAAGGACGCGTAGAGGTCGATCCAGTCCTGTTCCTTCGGGGATCCCTCGGCGTAGGCTTCGACGGTCGTGCCGAGCACCTGCCCGCAGGCCCCCGGCTTGCCGTGGTAATCCTTGCCGAGCAAAACGGCCTCGTCGCCGACGAGCACGTGGCCCACGACGCGCCGCAGGTTCACGTCGTTCGAGACCGGGACCCACCAGTCGTTGAGGGTCTCTTTAAGGCGGACGCGCAGGCCGCTCCGCTCGGCGACGAAACGGAGGCTGGAGTAGATGCGAGAGCTTTCCCCGCGGACCGTCGCGTCGAGGGCCTGCCACGACGACCCCTTCTTGGGGCGCAGGAGGACGAAGTTCGCGTAGTCCTGCGCCTTGCGCCAGTCGTCGACCTTGAGAACGCCGTCGTGGGGCTTGGGTCGGGAAAGGATGCGGCCTCGCCCCTAGATCATGGGTTTCTCGCGGTACTCGCCCCACACGTCGCGGAACACGTCGCAGATCTCCTGGAGCGTCGCGTACGCCTCGACGGACTTGATGAGGATGGGCATGAGGTTCTCCTTCCCCGCGGCCGCGTGCCGGAGCTCCTCGAGCCGCTTCTTCCACTCCGGGCCCCGCGAGGCCTTCACCTTGTTGAGCCGCTCGGTCTGGTGCTTCTGCGCCTTGTCGAAGTCGATCTTGAGGATCTCGTTCGCGGGCGTCTTCTCCTCGTTGCCCTCGGTGTAGTCGTTCACCCCGACGATGACGCGCTCCTTCTTGTCGATCTCGCGCTGGTACCGGAACGCGGCCTCCGCGATCTCCTTCTGGAAGAACCCCTTCTCGATCGCCGGGATGACACCCCCGAGCTGCTCGATCCTGTGGAAGTACTTGTTCGCCTCGTCCTCCATCGTGTTGGTGAGGCTCTCGATGAAGTACGAGCCGGCCAAGGGGTCGACCGTGTTCGCGACGCCGGACTCGTGGGCGAGGATCTGCTGGGTCCGAAGCGCGATCCGGACCGCCTTCTCGGACGGGAGCGCGAGGGCCTCGTCGTAGCTGTTCGTGTGGAGGCTCTGGGTGCCGCCGAGGACCGCGGCAAGTGCCTGGTACGCGGTGCGGACGATGTTGACCTCCGGCTGCTCGGCCGTCGCGCTGCAGCCCGCGGTCTGGGTGTGGAACCGGAGCATCCACGAGCGCGGGTCCTTCGCGCCCATCTCGTCGCGGATCCAGCGGCTCCAGATGCGTCGGGCCGCGCGGAACTTCGCGATCTCCTCGAAGATGTCGTTGTGGCTGTTGAAGAAGAACGAGAGCCGCGGCGCGAAGTCGTCGACCTTGAGGCCCCGCTCGATGCCCCAGCGGACGTACTCCATGCCGTCGGCGAGCGTGAACGCGAGCTCCTGCACGGCCGTCGAGCCGGCCTCGCGGATGTGGTAGCCCGAGATCGAGATCGTGTTCCAGCGGGGCACGTGCTTGCTGCCGAACTCGACCGTGTCGGTTACAAGGCGCATCGAGGGAAGCGGCGGGAACAGGAACTCCTTCTGCGCGATGTACTCCTTCAGGATGTCGTTCTGCGTCGTCCCGCCGAGCTTTCCGTAGGAGACGCCCTGCTTCTCGGCGTTCGCGAGGTACATGGCCCACACGACGGCCGCGGGCCCGTTGATGGTCATGCTCGTCGTGATCTGGTCGAGGGGGATGCCCTTGAACAGGACCTCCATGTCCTTGAGGCTGGAGACGTTCACGCCGCAGACGCCGACCTCGCCAAGCGATTCGGCGGAGTCCGCGTCGTAGCCGTACAGCGTGGGCATGTCGTAGGCGACCGACAGGCCCGCCTGACCGTGCTTGAGTAGGTAGTGGTACCGCTGGTTCGTCTCCTCGGGCGTCGCGAAGCCCGCGAACTGGCGCATCGTCCAGAGCTTCCCCCGGTACATCGTGGGGTGGACGCCGCGCGTGTAGGGGAACTCGCCGGGCTCTCCGAGGTCCTTGGCCGGATCCCAGTCCTTGAGATGGGCCGGCGTGTAGAGGCGCTCGATGGGCATCGAGGACGTCGTCGTGAACTGCTTCTGGCGCTCCGGGGACTTCTCGAGCGCTTTCTTGAGGGTCGAGTTCTCCCAGCGCGCAAGCTCCTCTTCGGCGGGTGTCTTCTTGGGTTTCGGTTCGAGGAGCGGACCCATCGGGTTCACCGGGTTTCTCTGTGGCACACCTTGGAGGACCCCTTTCTTATTAAACCCGCGGCGCAGGCGTCGCGCGCGAGCGGCAAGCCGGCCACCGCACCCGTCCTCTTCGTCGTGCGCGGGGTCCTCTCGCGTCGTCCCCGCCGGCAAGCCTTCGCCCCACGCCGCACAATTCTTTTGAACGAGGGCGCGCTTGCGGCCGCCGCGAGCGATCCGGATGCAGGAATACGAAGTCAAGCGCGGCCTCACGAAGAAGAACGACCTCCTCCAGCTCCTCCAGGAGGCCTTCGGCGACGCCAAGAAGGACGGCGAGTGGTCGACCGCGAGCTTCGGCGCGATGCCCGTCATCAGGGCCCGCTACGACCCCAAGGGCACGCTCGTCGTCGACACCGAGAGCCGGAAGGACCTCGCCGGCCTCGTCGCGAAGGGCGACAAGCAGGCCCTCCAGATGACGCTCGACACTCAGAAGCGTTGGAACGATTTCTTGCTCGTTGCAACCGGCTACGACTCGAAGCAGCGCGGGAAGAAGGCCCAAGAGAAGGCGAAGAAGGCGGCGTAGTCGGGCCCGAGGCCTTTCGTCGCCCAATTGTCGAAGGGGCCGCGGCTACGAGGCCGTGGCCGCATCAAGCGCATCGAGGTCGCCTGGCAGTACGTACGTGAGCACTCCGGCGTGCTTTGCATGCGCCCCAAGTCCGGTGTCTGCCGTGATCAGGCCCGCCCCGCGTCGTTTTGCCTCTGCCAGGTAGGAGGCGTCGTAGAAGGAGATGCCGGATGACTCGGAGAGGTATCCTGTGGCCCGCGCGAGGTCCGCGTCCATCGGGACCATCTCGACCGGGCCCACGAGACGGCCAACGAGGGCTTGTCTTTCCGCCATCGAAGTCCCAAAATGCTGGCGGCGTTTGCGATGCACGACGTGGCCCACCTCGAAGGGCAGCACGGCCGGGGCCGCCAGGCCCCTGACGCGCATGACCCGGGTGAGTATGGCGGAGAGGCGCTCACCCGCGTGCGAATCGGGTGGCCCGACGGCCAGAAGCAACGCGCTACTGTCAATGATCAATTTCGGGACTCCGCTTCATCGCGCGCTTCGCGCACGGCCTTGGCGACGTCGAACGGCCGGATTGGAATGTTGCGAATTTCGCGAAGGGCCTCTTCAAACTGCAGCGACCGTACCAAGCGTTCAAGGCTTTCGCGAGCGGCGGCGTTTGGCTCCAGGCCGCGTTGGCGCAAGAACGCGATCGTGTCCTCCGCAACCCTGAACTGCACAATCTGGCTCATCGTATACAGATTGTATACAAGTGAGATATAGCCTTGCTGGTCACCGCGTTTGCTTGGGCCTTCAAGCGAAGCTCTTCAGCCTCTTCTCGAGCTCCTGCAGGGACAGGTTCGTGACGACGAGCGGGATGTTCTCGTACTCCGCGAGTCGGTAGGCGAGCTTGTCGACCTCCTCGGGCTTGTGGTACACGACGATCGCCGGCTTCATGGGATGGACGCGGATCGCGACCATCGGGCTCCTTCCGTACTTGATCCCGGAGAAGACGAGGGCGCGCTCGGTCGACCAACCGTACACCCGGACGTAGTCGGCGGCCGAGAGGCTCGCGATCGCCCGGATGGAGTCGATGAGCGTGTAGCCCTGGATCCGCTTGTCCTTGAGGTGGGTCTCGGCGACGAGGGCCCGGCCCTCGATGGCGGTCACGAACTCGGGGCCGGGGACGGACTTCGGGTACTCGCTGATCGAGATGATGCCCTCGCCCGGGTTCATCATGCTGGTGTACTTCGCGAGGATCTTTCCGCCCTGGTCCTTGTCGAGGTCGACGATCGCCTCGATGATGCGGCGCACGGTCGCGATCCCGGGGCTCTGCCGTCGGCCGGACTCGTAGTCGCTTACGACGCTCGGGCTGATCTCGAGGCGGTTGGCAAGCTGCGTCTGGCTGATCTCGAAGATCTCGCGCCACTTGCGGATCGTCGATCCCGGCTCGTTACTGAGGGTGATCTCCCCCGCGATCTTCTCCTTGATTGCGCCTTCGACCAGAGCGCGGTCCTCCGACGATTGACGAACAAAGCGGCCCAGGATGGCGCCCAAACCGGCCTTTTCTTCGTCGCTCGCCGAAAACGCATCGTCGGATGCCGGTTTATACTTTTTCGGCGGCGTGGCACGGTTGGCCGCCGACGCGCCCGCATTATAAGCGAACGACGCTTCCCGTCGCGCCGTGGCAGCCACGTCCTCGAAGGGCCTCCAGCTCTACAACACGCTCACCCGCAAGAAGGAGCCGTTCGTGCCGCTCAGGCCCCCCCGCGTGGGCATGTACGTGTGCGGGCTCACCGTCTACGACTACGCCCATATCGGCCACGCGCGCACCCACGTCGCCTTCGAGACGATCCGGCGCTGGCTCGCCTTCCGCGGCTACGACGTCCTCTTCGTCCAGAACGTCACCGACGTCGACGACAAGATCATCGACCGCGCCCGCGAGCTCAAGGTCGACCCGCAGGAGCACGCCGCGAAGTGGACCCAGATCTGCAACGCCGACATGGCGAACCTCGGCGTCTCCCCGCCCGACGTCCAGCCGAAGGTCACGGAGCACATCGACCACATCGTGCGCCTCATCGAGAAGCTCGTCGCAAACGGCCACGCCTACCGCGCCCGCGACGGGAGCGTGTACTACCGCGTGGCGAAGAAGAAGGACTACGGGAAGCTCAGCAACCGCTCCCCGGACGAGCTCATGGCGGGCGCGCGCGTCGACCCCGCCGAGGGCAAGGAGGACCCGAAGGACTTCGCGCTCTGGAAGGCGGTGAAGCCCGGCGAGCCCTGGTGGAACTCGCCGTGGGGCAAGGGCCGCCCCGGCTGGCACATCGAGTGCAGCGCGATGGCCGCGACCTACCTCGGCGAGACCTTCGACATCCACGGCGGCGGCGTTGACCTCGTGTTCCCGCACCACGAGAACGAGGTCGCCCAGAGCGAGGGGGCAAGCGGAAAGCAGTTCGTGAAGTACTGGCTCCACACGGGTTTCCTGACGGTGGGCGGCGAGAAGATGAGCAAGTCGCTCAAGAACTTCATCCCGATCCACGACATCCTGAAGGACCACGACCCGGAGGTCATCCGGTTCTTCTACGCGAACACGCACTACCGCAGCGGGATCGACTACACCAAGGCGGCCCTCGAGGACGCCGGGCGAGGACTCGAACGGCTGCGGCGGGTCGAGGCGGACCTCGCGCGGGAAGCCGCCAAGTGGCACGGGCCCGCCATCCGTGGGAAGGAAAATGGACCTCCTGCGCCCGCGTTCTCGGGCGACGCGCGCCTCATCCAGGCCTCGACGAAGCTCGCCGACGATTTCGGGCACGCCATGGACGACGACTTCAACACGCGCGAGGCCGTCGCGGCACTCTTCGGGTTCGTGACCGACGCCAACAAGGCCCTCACGGACGGGATCTCCCCCAGCGCGGGCCAGCTCGCCCACAGCACCTTCGTGCGCCACGCCCGCACCCTCACCGTCTTCGACAAGAAGGCGGCGGGCGCCACGGGCCCCCTCGACGAGCTCGTCGGCCTCCTCCTGAGGATTCGCGACGAGTCGCGGTCGAAGAAGGACTTCAAGACGAGCGACCTCGTCCGCGACGAACTGAAGCGCATCGGCGTCGACGTCGAGGACACGGCAAAGGCCGGCGCCAAGTGGCGCCTCAAGGCGTGAAACGATGGGCCTGGGCAAGGAACGCGAGAAGGTCTTCGACGCCCTCGCGTGGAGGCTCCACCGCATGGGCGTCCGGCCCGACCACATCTCGTTCCTCCAGGTGCCCGTCTACGCCGGCATGATCTACTCGGCCTACGAGAGCTGGCGCGACCCCGCCGTGAACTGGGGACTCCTCTGGACGTTCGGATGGCTCCAGGTGTTCGCGTTCCTCATCGACGGGGCCGACGGGATCCTCGCCCGACGGACCGGGCAGGTGACGCGCGAGGGCCACCTCTTGGACGCCCTGTTCGACATCGCCGGCATCGGCATCACGATCTGGGCCGTCTACATCCACTACCCGCAGCTCGGCTCGTGGCTCCTCGCCCTCCTCCTCGTGAACTTCTTCGTGTACATCCAGAACGAGATCCAGGGCACGAAGAGCATCACGTACACGCGCGGGCCGGTCACGATCGCCTTCGTGTTCGCCTCGATGTACCCGCAGCTCCTCTTCATCGGAATCGTGCTCCCGCTCGTCCTCGGGGTCATCCTCATCTTCACGCGCGTTGCGTGGCGCAAGCGGTTCTGGAGCTACTGGCAGTTCTTCACGGCCGGCCGACGCGAAGAGTACAAGGCGATCCCCCGCGAGCAACGGTTCGAGGCGGCGTCGAAGGACCCCGCCTTCGCGATGAAGCCCCGCGCGCCCCGGGTCCGACGCCAAGAAGACGGCGCGGCGGCGGAAAAAACGGAGCCCACCGAACCGACTCCGCTCTCGCGGGAACCGTAGGATATATACGGACCGCTCCTTCCGGCCCATTCCAGTTTTGCCTCCGTGGCTCAGGGGTAGAGCGACGCCTTGGTAAGGCGTAGGCCGCGGGTTCAATTCCCGCCGGAGGCTTCCCGATTTTCGCCCGATTTCCCGGGTGGAAATTCTGGGGCTTTTCTCCACGAAAATGTCGCTCCCACTCTCCGGAACAGCCCGTTTGAACGACGGCGCTGCCGCAAGTTTGCATGTTCGCGCCTTCCGTCTAGGTGAGGAAACGTAAACGGTTCGGGGGCGGCGAGCCCGACCCTAGGGATCCGCGCCGGCTTCGAGGTCGAAAAGGAGGGCTCGGAGTCCCCGCAAGTATTCGGCGAACGCGACGCTCCCGGTCGGCGTAATGGCGACCTTCGACTCGAATCGTAAGGCGGTCAAGGTGCGGCCGACCGAGACATAGCCGGCCGTCTCCAAACGCCCCAAGTGGCCTGCCA
Organism: Methanobacteriota archaeon; assembly: GCA_016180755.1. GTDB lineage: Archaea > Thermoplasmatota > E2 > JACPAO01 > JACPAO01 > JACPAO01. The sequence goes on along the minus strand of JACPAO010000023.1, from coordinate 14,185 downwards.
AGTTTCCATCCGTCAGACCCAGGGCATCCCTCAAGCGGGTAACCGCCGTCACGCGGCTCCGCATCAAGAACGACATGATGCGCAAGCGCGTCGGCTGATGAAGAACCGGATCTAGTTCGACCAAGCCCGTGTTACCTCTTTGCCGCTTGGATGAGGCCACCGACGAACCAGGCCCCGCCCACGCTGAAGGCCCCCACGAGCGTCTGGGCGAGGAACGCCGTATCCTCTGCCGCGGGACGAACAACGTAGGCCACCATGAGCGCGGCGAAGACGGCCAGCAGACCGGCGACCACGTGTACGATTCGAGTGATACGCGTGCTCCTTGGAATGGGGGCGGCCGCGAGCCCAAATGCCGCCACGCCGAGCACGAGCGTCATGTAGCCTGGTTCGTGCAGCCGACCCAAGTCGCCAATCACAAAATACGCCAGCAGCGCGCCCGCGAGCACGACCAAGAAAATGGCGATGAAAGGAAGCCCGCCCCGCAGCCCGCGGCGCCACCCGGCGCCTTGGCCGGCGGAAACGAGAGCGGAACGCCAGAGCACGACGGTGCCGCTGATCCCAGCTGCGACCCAAGGCAGCCAAAGGAATCCCAGCCACATGTTGCCTTCGTGGCCCGCGCCCGCGTGGACCACCTGGTAGCTGAAGAAAATCGCCGCCGTGATCAGCCCCCAAAGCATGGTCGTGAGCCCTTCCGTTCGTGCGCGCAACAACGGCTCGATGCCCTCCAACGTGTTGATGGAGGCCAAGGCTTCGCGCACGGAGAATTCCGGAGGCTTCTCGCGCATGGTTGCGCGGAGCAAATGTGGGTCCAAATAGGAAGGTGGAACTTTATGCCATAAAGCCAACACCGGCCGAAACACAAATGACGGCTGCGGACCCTCTCTGCGGCATGGATCCGGCTGAGGCGCATTCCCAGCATCGAACGCTGGACCCCGACTGTCCGCATTGCCTCGTCCGCCCTTCCATGGCGCGTTCGGCGAAATTCGCGTGGGCCGTCACGGCTATTGCCACCGGCGCCTTGGTCGTCGTCCTGTTCCTCGGCTTCCAGAGTCGGGGCGGTCTGTTCGTAGCCGGCGGAGGGCTTTTCCTTGTGATGATGTTGGCCTGCCCGCTCGTGATGGGCGGCATGATGTGGATGATGATGCGTGGCCATCAACACTGACCTCCCGGTCCTGGGCGTTCTTATTTCGCTTGTTCTCCTTGCGACGGCGCTGTCGGGCTGCACGTCGGCCCCAGAGAATGGGGACGTGCATATCCAGGACATTCACGGCCTGGCTCTTGATCCATCGCATCCGACGCGTCTCTACGTGGCCACCCACCACGGATTGTTCGTGGCGGAGAACGACACCGAATGGGCTGCCGTCACCCAAGAGCCGTTCGACATGATGGGATTCACGATGCATCCGCGCGACGGGCGAATCATGTATGCAAGTGGCCACCCCGGACGCGTGGGCCAAGGCTGGGCCGTTGGCGTAGTCCAATCCACCGACGCCGGCCGCACCTGGACCACGTTGGCCCTCAAGAACGAAGTCGATTTTCATGCGATGGCGATGGAAGCCGGCGAGGGTAGCTCCAATGACACGATTTATGGCTTCCACGGCGGAAAACTTCACGTCAGCGCCGACTCGGCCCGCACGTGGCATACCCGCACACCTCCGGGCGCCGTTTCTGCCCTCGCCGTCACCTCGGCGGGCGACGTTCTCGCGGCAACCAGTGCGGGATTGTACCGCACCGCCCGCGGCGCCCTCGGCCAATGGCAAACCGTCGATGCCTCACGGGCGTTGGCGGTCGCTTCGAGCGGACAAAAGATCGTTGCCTACTTCACGAACGGCGGCCTGAAGGCCTCTCCGGACGACGGCGCGACATGGGAGGACCTAAATTGGACGGTGCCCGCCGGAGATTACCCCTGGGGCATCGCGCTCGGCCCCTCTGTAGTGTACGTCGGGACGGCGCAGGGAAGCATCCACAGGTCGGCCGACCAGGGCGCCTCCTGGACGCGGATCAGGTAGTTGCGGGTTCAACGCAACTCGCTAGAAATGGGAAGAGATTGACGCCGCTTCCCGCCGGAAGCTTAAGAACAGGACTTGCCACCGCAGCTCGCGGACCTCGTCCCTTCTCGCATCAAACGCCGGGGCGACCCCTTACGCGGCGACACGCCGGGTGGGTCGGAGTCGTCCAGCGCCGACAAAACAACCCTCCGTTATTGCCGCGGCTCTTCGGGGGACGGCCCGAATGCGATTCTGTCCATTTTGCCGAGGCGTCGTCCTGGCAGCGGGATGTCGATGTGGCAGAACCCCGTACCAGCGCGAGCGCGGGAAGGCGCTCCCGATCCCTTCTCGACCCGGCAAGAGCTTCACCGACATTCCGGCGGACGTCTGGACCAAGGGCCTTCCCGGGTTGGAGGCGTATCAACCCATGACCGACTGGCGGTGCCCTCGCTGCGGGAATCGGAGGGCGTATTTCCGGACCCGGCAGACCCGGCGGGCGGACGAGCCCACCACCGTGTTCTACACGTGCACGAAATGTGCGCTCGTGCGCAAGGGTTAGCAGCGTCCGGTACCGCCAATCAGGACCCGCCAGGGGACGGAGGGGGCCCGAAGCGTCAAAGGGTCACGACCACGTTCCCCTTCTTCCTCCCCGAATCCACGACGGCGTAGGCATCGACGATCCGCTCGAAGGGAAAAACGCGTTCGATGTGCGGCCGGAAGGCTCCCGACTCGACGAGCTCTCGCAGGGCCAAGAGGTGCTCCGCGCGCTCGGGCGCGACGCCCCCGATGAGCCGCCGCGTCCCCCTTCGTGGCCGCACCAGGGCTCCGAGGAGTTCGGCAAGCGTGTTGACGACGAGAAGGAATCGGCCGCCGGGCGAAAGCGCGGGCTTGCAGCGACGGAACGGCGCGTTACCGACGGTGTCCATGATGATGTCGTATCGGTCCTGCGCCTTGGCAAAGTCCTCTTTGGTGTAGTCTATCACGCGCTCCGCGCCGAGCGCCTTCACCCATCCGGCATTCGTAGAACTGCAAACGGCCGTCACGTGCGCCCCATCGTGCTTGGCGATCTGGACGGCGGCGGAGCCAACGCCTCCGGAGGCGCCGTTGATGAGGACGCGCTCGCCGGCTTTGACCTTCGCCTTGTCGCGAAGGAACCACAGCGCCGTGGCTCCGGCCAAGGAGAGCGCCGCGGCCTCCTCGAAGCTCACGTTCGGTGGCATGTGCGCGATGGCGGCGTCCTCGCCGATGGAGACGAACTGCGCGTGGCCGCCCATCTTGGCGCCGCACAGCGCGAAGACCTTGTCGCCGGGCTTGAAGCGCCGGACCGCCGGTCCTACTTCTTCAACGACGCCGGCTAGCTCGCTCCCCAGGATTGGTTGGCGAGGGCGCCTGATGCCGAAGCCGAGCCGAAGGATGAGCTTGAAACCGCGCGGCACGTTCCCGCTTCGCAGGCGCCAATCCCCCGCGGTGACGGTCGTCGCACGCACCCGCACCAGGACGTCACGGTCCCCGACGCTTGGCCTTGCCACGTCCGCGATCTTGACGACCTCGGGAGGGCCATAGCGTTGGCACACGGCCGCTTTCATCGTCGTCCCGTCGGCCATGGCCCTCGAAAGGAGCAGCCGCTTCACGGCATAAGTCTTGTCCGCCACGCGTTACCGAGTGGGCCATCCCGGTATGTCTACGCTGCAGGATAAGATTCGATGTACGATAGACATACGGAAGCGTCTTTGACGTTGGGGCTTGTCCGGTGCGGCCTACCGCACCGCCTCCAGCCTCTTCTTGTTCGCCTTCAGCCAACCCGGGAAGTTCTTCATGAACGTCTCCCCGACCGCCGCGTAGGCCGGCGTCAGTTCCGTGAACTCGACGACCTCGGCGGTCTCGAGGACCCGGAACCGGTGTCCCGGCATCACGACGTAGGCGTCCCCGGCCTTGATCGTCTCCACGCGGTCCGCGTACACGATCTCGGCTCGGCCTTTCAACGCGTAGCCGTAGTGCGTCGCGGCGCAGGCGTCTCCTGGGAGGCCCTTGAAGAGGGGACCGTAGTCGCCCGGCGGCCAGCGCTCGAACGAAACGTTCCATCCGTCCACCTGGTGCGCACGGGCCTCGATCGGACCTTCCTTGAGTTCGACGTTCGCTTTTTCCTTGCTCACAACCGTCATGCGTTTCCAACTCCGCCCGTTTCGTGCCGGGCAGATGTCCATGGGGCGCACCAAGACTTCAGATTGGCCCGCACGGCGTGCGTGAAAATGGACAACTAAGGCTTTCGGGGTCGAAGGGGAATGGGCCAGGCCGGCGACGGCGCCAACGCCTTGCGCGGCTGACCCGTGCGCTGCGCGATCCGCGCGTCGATCCAGGACCAGTTCTCGTCGACCCCTTCCAGGATCAATGCGTCGCATCGCTCCACGGGGGCCAGGCTCTCGCCTTCGCGGCGAAGGTCCTCGACCTCGCGAGGCGACGTCGCCACGACGACGAGCGCAAGATGCCCAAGCTGGTGGTCCGGGGGCGACCACTGCGCGACCCATCTGGAGCGGAACGCGTTGAGGACGGTGGCGAGCTCGCGTTTCCCGGCCCCAGGGACGAGATGGAAGAGGAGATCGACGACCAGTTGACCCGAGATGGCTCCCGGGTCGAAGAGGCCGATGACTTCGAGCGCTCCGTCGCGTGCCATACGGTCGAACCGGCGCTTTACGGTCCTGAGGCTCGCGCCGCAAGCCGCCGCGGCGGCTCCCAGGCTCGTGTCGGGTTTGGCGCGCAGCGCCGCAAGGATTCTCCAATCCAAGGGCGAGAGTTCGCCAACGGGTTCCGGCGTGGCGTAGTCCACGAAGTGGCTCGACGACGCGCCAAGCAGTGATGACAGTTCGTCGCGGAGCGTCTCGCGGGCCGCATCGTCGCCAAACGCGACGTCCACGCAGCGGTCGCCCCCGACCATGTCGAAGACGCCCAAGACCCCGCCCACGCGGGACACGTGGGCCCGCGGGACGCGCTTGCGCGCCGCGTCCCCCATCCGGAAATGGAAGCTCGCCGTGCGCAGCCCCAGGAGCCGAGGGTTCGGGAACACCTGCGTACCGTGGAACACGCCCGCGGCCGCCATCGCGGCCAACCGGCGCTTGACGGTGTCCGTCGATACGTGCAAGGAACGGGCCACTTGGGCCGGGCGAATCGAGGACGGCGAATGCGGCCAAACCAGGAACGGCGCCAAGCCCATTCGCCGCATGATCTGGAGGTCGAGGTCGTCCACGATGGGGCTCAGGCGCTTGGCCATATGTGAGTTTCGCCTTGTCAAGTGTGGTTGGGCACGAAACCGACGACCCGGCTTGCCGCCGTGGGCGCGCACGCCCCGTTACTTGTTCCCCCCGCGCGACGTCCCGGAATCGGTCACCGATTCGACCTGGCCCTCGGCGCCGGCGTGTGGACGTGTCCCCCTTGGGCAAGCGGGCGGGGCAGCGTGGCCCCAGGTGCCGGCGGCGGGCGGGGCACGGTTGCAGGCGGGAAATCGGGCCCGGAGAGGATTGCGCGCGTGGATGACCAAAACCAATCGGCGGACGGCTGCGACTGTGCCAGCCGTTCAAGGTCTCGTGGTTCATCGATGTCGAACAAATCCGCCATGGTCGTCGTCGGGATGCCGGATGTTTCCACGACGGTTCGCAGGGCCCCTACCTGGTCGGCGGCGGAAAACGCGCCCCGCACCGGTACCGGGTCATGCGGAAACGCGAGCGCGTAGAATCCCCCCCGCGTGGCCGGCCCAATCACGGCCGACCCATGCATCGCGTCCAGCAGGGCGGCCCGCATCATGCCAGGCCGCAGGTGGGGTGTATCGGCGCCGACGATCATCAAAGGCCCGGCCGGTGCTGCGCGGCGGGCCCGCGCGAGGGTGTCGTCAAACCGCTCCTCAAACGTTTCGCCTCGTTGCTCGATCAGGATATCTGCTTGTCCCTGCTCCTCAAACGGCGGGGCCTTCGTGTGCGACAGGACCACTCGCGCCCCCGCCAGCCGCGCGGCCCGCAACGTGTCGCTTAGCATGGCCCGGTACAGCGCCAACACGAAGGGCCGCGTGTAGCTGCGCTCCAGACGCGTCTTCACGCGCCCCAATTCGGGGGCTCGGCCAAACACCACGATGGTTCCGGTTCGCCGCCGGCTCCTTCGCCACGCGCCGACCAGCGTCTTCACCATGACTCCACCTGCGGCGGCGGATCGCAAGATCGAACCGGACACCTTGCTCTTCCCGCTTCGCCGACGCCGATAGGACACGTCGACCTCGCGGATCCGGAAGCCGCGGCCGGAGGCCGCCGCGACGGTTTCGACGGGAAGGCCATACGTCATGTCCCGAAGGTCGAGCTCGAACAGGACGTCGGCGCGAACTGCCCGAAGGGGCGGAATATCTCGCACGCTCGCCTTCGTGAGCCGGTTCAGGATCGCGAGGATCACGCGGTTGCCCATCTGCTGGTGCCAAGGATACGCGCCCGGTTCGATCCTCGTTCGCCGACCCAGGACCAAGTCCGCGGCGGCGGATTGAAGGGGTTCGACCACGGCTTTCAGGTCCGCCGCATCGATGGTCCCGTCGCAATCGGCAAACGCGATGATCTGCGGCGGCGTTCGGCGAAGGTGTTGGATCCCGCGCAGGCAAGCGACGCCATACCCAACGCGCGGTTCGAACAGGACTTCCGCGCCCGCGTTGGATGCCAACGTGGCCGTGTCGTCGGTGCTCGCGTTGTCAACCACCACCACGCGGACGCCCATGGCGCGAAAAGAATCCACCACGCCTGCCACGGCGCCTTCCTCGTTGCGGGCGGGCAGGATGACGGCGACCTGGTCGGCGTTCATGGGAGCGGGAGCCCTTCGACGGCGGTCCGCATGGGGTCATGTGCGAAGGATCGGAAACCGTCTTGGAAACCGATGCGCGGTTGGAAGCCGAGCGCTTGCTGGATCTTCTCGATGCTTCCGAAGACGTGGCGAGCGTCTCCGGGACGGTAGGACCCTCGCAGCTCCGGGGTTTGGTCGGGCGCGATTTCTTGGACGAGCACGTTTGCGAGGTCGAGGATGGTGACGGGTTTCCCGCTGCCGACGTTGAAGGGCTGCCCGCGGACGGCTTCCTCGGGCGCCTCCGCTGCAAGGAGGTTTGCGGCCACGACATCCTTGACGTGGATGAAGTCCCGTAGCTGCCGACCGTCCTCATGCACGACGGGTGGCCGCCCGGAAAGGATACGGCTCTTCAACAGGGACGCGACGCCGGCGTAGGGCGTGTTCCGGGGCATACGGGGCCCGTACACGTTGTGGTACCGGAGCGCGACGAGGGGGATTCCGAGCGATGAGGCGAGGACAAACGCCTCCCGCTCCTGGTCCGCCTTCGAGTGCGCGTACGCGGTTCCCGGGCGCCAGGCGTGGCTCTCGGGCACGGCTTGCGGCCGCAGGGGGCTCCCGCAGGCCGGGCACCGCGGATCCCAATCCCCGCTTTCCAACTGGGCCTTGGTCCGGATCCCCTCGCGGGACGCCGAACAGGATTCGCAACGGTACGCGCCCTCGCCGTAGAGTGCCATCGACGATGCGAGAACCACGCGCGGACGGGGGCGAAGCGGTGCGAGCGCCCGAAGAACCTGGCGCGTCCCCTCGACGTTCACGTCGAGGAATCGAGATCGATCCGCGTCGCCCCGGCCCAGGCCGACCAAGGCGGCCTCGTGGAACACAACGTCGACGCCACCCGTCAAGGCCGCGCGAAGGGTGGCGGGGTCGCGGACATCGCCGTGGAAAAACCGCCGTGAACGCACCGCGTAGTCGGGGGCGTCGGCGTGGGCGTCGGGAGCAAGGGAATCAAGAATGACGACGTCGTCGCCGCGCGCCACGAGGGCATCTGCCAAGTGGCTCCCGATGAAACCCGCCCCGCCCGTGACGAGCGCGCGCACGGTCACTTCGCCCCCACGGACAATTCGATGCCCGCAGCGGACGGCACACCCTGTTTTGAGAGCCTGGAAGCGGCGCCCTCCCGCCATTGGGGGTACAAGACGGTGGCGGCGAACGCGTAGTAGAGCAGGTAGTTGGCGTGGCCGATGCCCAGGATCCCCCACCACTTGTGGTCCGCGCCGGTCACATGGACCTGGACGGTCCAATAGTAGAAGGCGGCCGGGTCCCAAAACAAGAAAGGCAGGATGACGCCCAAGGTGAACGCCGAGGCGCCGGCGAGTCTGGTCCACTCCTTTCGCAGGCCGTGGTGGAGGATGAGCAAGGGTAGGGCGAACTGTTTGGCTCCGGCGGACAACCAAGAAAGGATGGGCGCTTTGGAACGGATGGACCATGCTAGCAGCGCGACGACGACGAGGTCCGTGAATCCGCTTGCGGCCAAGATGAGGGCGCCCGGGTTCGCCAACGCCAGGAACGCCCCTGGCCGGTCGCGGACCGCCCAGCCCAACGCGCCGAAGGCGAGCAACGCCGTCCATCGGTAGTCGAGGAGCGGGACCTGGAGCAGGATAGACAGGGGCAGGTAGGGCAGGGAGTACCAGCAGCGGCTCGCGTCGTGCCACGCGCAGGTGGAGTCGAGGGCGTGGTCGGAGGCCCGGCCGGTCGTGTACGGGTTTCGGCCTTGCAGTAGGTCTTGGAGGCCGAGGGGCATGTACTCGTCTTCATCGGTCAGCCTCGCCAACGGATTCTCCGTCAGCACAAGCACCGAGCCAACCAGGAGCGAGAAGGTCAGGTAGGCGGGTACGAAGAGGGGGCGGCCCCACAGCCGTGGCAGGAAGGTTTTCACATCGTCCACTTAGCGATCCACCGAACCATGGGGCGCTTGTCGGTCAAGAATTGAGGTCGCAGGAACGCGTCGGCTCCCAGGTAGCGTCCGGCCCGCGTCGCCCAGCAGAGAGGCATGATGGCGAGGAACGCGAGCAGGCCCCAGACCCATTCCCCCGGAACAAACACGGATCCGATGAAGATGTTCGCGGCCCACGCGGTCGCCACCAGTCCCGCGAATCCCGTGCACAGCCCGACGACGAGAAGGATGCCGAGGCCGACCTCGACAAGGAATTGAACCCAGCCCCAGAACCAGAGGTTCGGGGAGACGACGTTGTCCAAGAACCATTTGTAGGGCGGGATGGGCGAGTTCTCCGCGAACTTCTCGGTCCATTCCGGGAAATATCCCCAACCGTTCCAAGGATTCTTCACCAGGCCGTTCACCAGCCACAGGAAGCCAGCGAGGAGGCGGATGCCGAAGAACATGAAGGCGGCCGGGCGGGGGACGCCGACGCCGACCGCTAGCAAGAGCTTCGCCTTCGTGATCCCGACAAATTCGAGACGCTCCGCCGGGCCCATTGGCGGGGCGGGCGGCGCTCCTGGCGGGGCGGGCGTCGGGGCGCCTTCGCGGCCTTCTCCCTTCCCCATCATGATTCGCCGCCGGCGCCGAATCTCCCGGCTTGGGTCCCATTCGATCACGGCGGCACCGCTCCGTGAACCGAGACCGTCCACCGTTCTCGGTCGCCGACCCGCGCGGCGCCCCGGGCGGGACCAGAAGCTGGCGCGCGTCCAAGGCGCGGGGAGCGCTGACTTCCGGCCATCCTAGTGCCTCTTGAAGACGGCCCATTGGAACGCTTGCTGTTTCCCCCAGGGTGTCGTATGGATCTCGTGTTCGCTGCCGATGAGGGCGAAGCCCGGACCCAGCAGCCGCGCGAAGTTGTCAGGATCCCGTCGGACCACGGGAAGGCGACTGCATTTCTCGGGGCCGTCGGGAGCGAAACCGGCGATGATGGCGTGCCCGCCCGGCACGAGGTTGCGGGTCATCGATGCGACGTACCGCCGCTGGTCCTCCGGGTCCGTGAAGAAATGCAGGACGGCACGGTCGTGCCAAAGGTCGAAGGGTTCAGGCGCGGAGAAATCCAGGACGTCGGACCGGATCCAGACCACCGCCTCGGCCCGCCCGCCTAGCCTTTCTTTGGCGCGCCGGATCGCCTCGTCGGAGATGTCGAGCGCGGTCACCTTCCGGAAGCCGCGCTCGACGAGCGGGCCGGCGAGTCCCGCCTGGCCGCATCCCACATCGAGGATCCTTGCCTCAGGGCCGACCTTGGTCTCCTGGACGAATTTCAACGATAATGTCGGCGCAGCTTGGTACCAGCTCACGTCGGTCGGGCCGTTCTCTTCGTGGATGGCCTGCCAATGCGCCTGAAAGTCCACGCGGGCGGAGGGAGCCGCGTTTTCAAACCCTTTTGCCCCAGGGGAAAGAAGAGGCGGCACTAGGGTTCACCCCCGGCAAGGGGCGGCACACGGGTCGGAAGCGACGCGCCGGCCGTGACGGTGCCGCGCAGGGCCACCATGGCGCCCGCGGCACCGAGGAACAGAGTGCCGGAAAGGAGCGCCCAATGCACGCCCAAAAGATCGGAGACAACCCCGCCTACCAAGGCGCCGCCGACGTAGCCAAAGTCCCGCACGAACCGGTAGACGCCGATCGCCGTGGCTCGCACGGACGTGGCCACCCCGTCCGCCACATACGCGATCAGCGTGGGGTACACCATCCCCACGCCGAGGCCGAGGACGATGGCGGCCACCACGGTGCTCGCGTAGGCTGGGGCCGCCACGAGCAGCGCCAGCCCGAGGCCCTGGGTGAGAAAGCCCAGGACAATCAGCGCTCTCCTTCCCAGGAGGTCCGAGAGAAAGCCGAAGCCGAGCTGCGCCACCGCCCAGGAGAATGGGTACAGGGCGACCACGAAGCCGATCCCCGTCAGGGAGACTCCCCGGTCCAAGAGCAGGAGCGGCAGGAGTCCCCAGAGAAGGCCGTCCTTGAGGTTGTTTGCGAAGCCGGCGAAGCTCGCGGTGGAAAGTCTTGGGTCCCGCAGCAAGCCCCTTGGGAGCGCGAAAGGCTTCACGGGTCGTCGGACCGGGTCGCCGGTCGTCGGCATGGTTTCCTTTGTGAGAAGCGCCAACGTCAATCCCCCCAACGCGAGGCCGACGCCGACCACGAACGGGATGGGGCGCAGCCCGTAGGCCGCCGCGAGCCACGTCGAGAGGTAGGCCGCGACCGCCACGCCCGTGTATCCCACGGACTCGTTGACCCCGATGGCCAGGCCTCGCCTGGCGGGCCCGGCGAGGTCGATCTTCATGTTGAGCGCCATGGACCATGCGAGGCCTTGGTTGACGCCCAGGAAGGCGTTCGCCACCACGACCCAGGCCCACGACGGGGCGAAAATGATGATGATGGGACCCGGGACGGCCGTTAGCCATCCAAGGATGAGGATGGTCCGGCGCCCATACAAGTCAGCGAGGCGCCCGGCCCCCAGGTTCGCGAAGGCCTTGGTCGCGCCGAACGTAATCAAGAAAGAAAGACCCAGCGTTGCCGAAAGGATTCCGAAGTCGGTCTTCGCGATTAGGGGAAGAAGGGCGCGCTCAAGGCCGACCATGCATCCGGTGAAGGCCGCGAGGACCCCGAGCAGACCGATGCGTTTCCAGTGCGCACGAAAGCCCTCCGCGCTCTCGACCCTGCCCGGCCCCTCGGCTTCCTGGGGATCCGCCGATGGCCTTGGCATCACGGCGGGCCCACGCGGCGGTTCCGGAGCGTCGATGGTCGTCTCGGTTGGTCCCATCTGATTCCCTCAAGGTTCGGCCCCCGGAGTTTGGCATTTCTTACTTAGCCCTATTCCCAAATCGGGTTTCGGCCCGGGAAGCCGCTATCGGGGTCGGGCAAGGTCGCGGGTCGAGGTTACGCGCAGTGGAAAACGGAAGGCAAGCGGTCCGGCTCCAGGCGGTCCTGGCGTTCGCGCTCCCGGACGGCCGCCACCGCCAGTTCAAGAGGGCCGATCCCGTCGAGGACGCGGAAGTCGTCGTCCGTGGCGCCCACCGGGTGCCAGTAGACGCCGCGGGCCGTGATCGTCAACTCGGGCCGAAGATCCGAGCGAAGCAGCGGGACGCCCTCCTGGGCCGCCCCGCGGCGCGCCACCGGCCGCACGACCCGGTCAGCTGGAGGGATTCCCTCGGCTTCCAGGAAGCGGCGCATTTCGTCAGCTTGCTCCGACGAGTGTGTCGTGGCGGCAACGCGAACGCGGAAGGCGAGGGAGCGGGCGAGGGCGATTCCGGCGCGGGCACGGGCCCAACTGCCCTTTCCACGGTGTCTGTCGTGCAGGGTCGGATCGGGGCTGTCGAGGCTCACTTGAAGCGTGAGGCGGTCGCGCGGCATGCGCTCGAGGAGGGTGCGCCGGGGGCCCTCCCAGAGCATGGCGTTCGTGAGCAAGGTCGTCGGCAGGCTCTCCGTGCAGGCGAGGACGACCTCGTCGAGGTCGGGGCGAAGGAAGGGCTCGCCTCCCGTCAGGAAGATTCTGCGGAATCCGAGCCCTGGCGCCTCGGAGGCCAGGCGGCGGATCGTCGCCACGTCGATCATTCCGGGCTCGGCTCGCGGGCTGGATCGCACGCAGCAATAGTCGCACGCGAGGTTGCACTGGAAGTTCGAGTAGATCCAGAGGCGGGTAGCCGCGCCCTCGCCGTCGTCGCCAAGGTCGGGGACGCCTCCCAGGCGAACAAGGTATCGGACGCCGCCTCCCGGCCGGGGCGTCTTTTCAACGATCGCGTATCCAAGGCTGCGGGCCCATCTGGACAGCGCGGCGTCCAGGGCGGGATGCGTACTGTCCAGAACGAGGAGGTCGTCGGTGGCCGCGTCACGGAGCACGATGGCCAGGTCCTCCGCAAGGCCCTTGGCAAAACCCTTGGACCCGGCATCATGCACGTGGTGGTTCGGGCTCATCCTGGCGGGCGCAGAATTTCGGCCCCGGTATTTACGCGCATTCCCAAATTGCGAGCTGGGTCCACGCGAAAGCGGGCCACGACTTCATGCTCCACCACAGTGCGCTGGCCTGGACGAGATACGGTTTGGATTGGATCGAGTGGAGGCGGGTCTTCGAGTGACGCTGGCCACGGCCCGGCCGCTGGCCGATCGCCGTCGCGCCTTCGTCACGCGTCGGCCGCCGCGAGCGTCAACCGTGCGCCGCTGATGACGTGGTCGGCGCCGTGGCGGGCGTTCCATACCGCATAAGCGGCGCGGACGCCGGGCACGGAAACGAGGGCCATGTAGTCGCCCGCGCTGCGCGTAGTGCCTTCGTGGGTGTCGAGGTCGAGGGGGGCCGAGACGAGACCTTGGGGAGAGACGGCCACCGCGCGAAACGTCGCGCGCAGGGTCGCGTCCGACCCGGTGGGGTGCCAGTGGGTCACGATCGCACTCCCCTCGACGGCCGCGAGGGCCGGCGAGGTCCGGGCGGGCGCATCGCTTGTGTCCAGCGCGACTCCGGCGCTCCACGAACGGCCGCCGTCGTCGGACCATCGGAGCGTGACGACCTGCGGCACGTCGGGCTGTCCGCGGCGCTCCGATGTCATCGGATAGGCCATGTACACGCGCTCGCCGGCACGGCCCGGCAGGGACGTCTTGGCCAGCACGGGGAATTTTGTCGTGGAATCGATGCTCCGGTTGACGGCCCAGGTGGCGCCGCGGTCGGTCGACACGGCGACGTGGATCGCTGCGTCGTCCGTCTCCCGGTACGAGACGACCCAGGATCCGTCGGCCAGGACGAGCGGGAACGCACCGGAGGAGACGCCCTTGTAGACGAGGCCGGGCGCCGTCCAGGAGCGGCCGCCGTCGGAGGACGACGCGGCCCAGGTCTGCGTGCACCCTCGGGAACAGGAAGTGCTCTGCTCGTTCCGGTTCCAGGCCATCAAGACGAGGCCGTCGTCGCCCGCGGCGAGCCATTGTTTGTCGAACTCCACGTACAGACCTGTGGACGACGCCGTGCCCGAGCCCGCATGCAACACACGGGCGTCGGGAAAGCTTCGACCCCGATCGGTCGAACGCCAGAGGCTGATGGAGGGCGCGGTCATGACGACGCCCGTCCGCTCGGCCGAGAGGAACGCGAACGTGAGGGCGGAGTACAGGAGCGTGCCGTCGGGAAGGAACAGGACCATGGGATCGTCCGCATTGTTGTGGGCGGCCAAGGGATGCCCCGCACCCGCTTCGCTTCCCATCGGAAGTCGCAGCGTCGTCCAGGTGCCGCCGCCGTCGTGGCTCACGTGCGCGAGGGGCCACGAACGACGCACGCCCGAGGCGTCGAAGCCTTGGTCCATGCTGGCGGCGACGATGTCGTTGGGGTCCCGCGGGTTCACCGTGACGCTGGGCGCCCATCGCGTCCCCTGGTCGATGACCGACACGCAGGGCGCAGCGCACGCCAACCCCGGCGCGGCCAGAGGCG
>JACPAO010000022.1 GCA_016180755.1 Methanobacteriota archaeon | reverse complement strand
GGGCGAGGCGCTGGTGAAGCTGGGCGTCGTCGAGGAATCGGAGATCGAGCGGTTCGTCCAATTCCAGGTGGAAGAGGTCGTGTACCTCGTCGCGGATGATTTCGCGTTCGGTGACGCGGCTGGTCATGGTCGTTTCGCCTCGGGACTCGTTTCGAGGGCGCGTCCTACTTAGGCGTTGTGGGTCAGCTTCAAATACGCTATTTTGAGGCGTCCTTGAGGACTCGTCGGAGCACGGCGAGGTCCTTGGGGTACCCTTCCTCCCCCAAGGGGGTCTCGAGGATCATGGGACGGTCGGCGAACCGCTTGTCGGAAAGGAGGGGGGCGAAGCCCTTCGCGCCGATCGAGCCTTGGCCGATGCTCGCGTGGCGGTCGACGTGGCTGCCCTGGGGCGTCTTGGAGTCGTTGAGGTGGAACGCCTTGATGCGGCCGATGCCGAGCTGCTCCTCGGCCTGCTTCATCGTGTCCTTCCAACCGGCGGACGTCGCGATGTCGAACCCGGCGGCGTGGAGGTGGCACGTGTCGAGGCAGTATCCGACGCGGGGGTCGTTGCCGCAGTGCTCACGGATCGCGCGAAGGTCCTCGAAACGCGCCCCGATCGTCGTGCCTTGCCCGGCCATCGACTCCAGGACGATTTGCACGGGGCTCCCCTGCGTCGCGTCGAGGGCCTCGCGAATGGCCTTCGCGATTCGCTCGAGGGCCGGCGCGAGGCCCTTGCCCATGTGGGCGCCCGGATGCATGTTGAGGAGCGGGATCCCGAGCTGCGCGCACCGCCGGGCCTCATCGACGAGGGCGTCGCGGCTCTGCGTCCACATGGCGGGCTCGGGGCTCCCCACATTGATGAGGTACGTGTCGTGGACCATGGCGCCGCGGAGCTTGGACCTCGCGTAGTTCTCCCGGAACGCCTGCGCCTCGGCGTCCGGGATCGGGTTCCCCTTCCATTGGCGCTGGTTCTTCGCGAAGATCTGGATCGCCTCGCAGCCGAGCTCGACGCCGCGGGCGGGGCTGAGGCTCACGCCGCCGGCGGAGGAGACGTGCGCCCCGAGGACCACGGGCGCCCGAAAACGGCGCGCGTATTTGGCGTTGTGGCCTAATCGGCCATGCCCGCAACCGGCGCGAGCGGGATGTTGAGGAGCGCGACGCCGACGTTGGTCGGCGAGGTCTGCACCGAGGACTCGTCGAATCGTCGCGTCACGGTGACCGGCTCCGCCTCGGCGTTGAGGATGGCGCCGCGGTAGGCGATGCCAGGCGAAAAGGGCAGGCATGTGTCGGAGCCGGACATCTGGTAGCCTTCGCTCTTCTGCCCCGCCTTGATCGTCAGGGAGTCCCAAAACTGGCCCACCGACGCGCCGGATTGCCGGACCCTCCACGATGCGACGTTGAGCACCGACGGTACACCCGGGTCCTGGGCCTGGTTCCAGGACAAACGTTGCGTCCGGGGCGGCACCTGGAATTCTTGTGTGTTTACCGCGGACGGCGCCGGCTTCAGCACGCGCAGGTCGGGGTGCTGCCCCAGGTCCCAACGAGTCGGCCGATCGGTCCGATCGGTCCCCGTCAGGATCGCAATGCT
This sequence comes from Methanobacteriota archaeon, assembly GCA_016180755.1. GTDB lineage: Archaea > Thermoplasmatota > E2 > JACPAO01 > JACPAO01 > JACPAO01. The sequence continues at coordinate 29,950 of JACPAO010000022.1, read as the reverse complement.
CCCATAGAGATTGGAACCGGCGACGACAAGCTCCAGACGCCCACGCCCGTCGATGGCGTTCGCAAAACGAATCCAGCCTCCCGCGAAGGAGTTGCTGCCGCACGCCCCGGATCCCGCGGGCACACCCCAATCGGAGGCAAACGGGTCGTCTGCAAGGGGGGCGTCCCCTTCCGGGAACACGTAGAGGAACGCGAAGTCCTCGGGACTTGCGCGCGACCCTTTGAACCGGGGGACGACCGTGACCGGCATGGCGGTGCACGGTTCCAACACCAAGTGCCCCCAGCGGTCGTCGTGCTCATGGAACTCCAGGAGGTAGGTCTTGTTCGGGCGCAACACCAGCTCGTCGACGGCGGACAACACGGTCGGGGCCTCCCCTTCGCATGGAGACACCGCCGAAGGGGCGGCCGGCCCTTCCAGGCAACCCGCCAAGGGAATGAAGAGGAGCGCGGCGACGACCGGGAGTTGCCGCATCGGGTCGACAGCGACCCCCGGCGTTCTTACGTTTTTTGGTTAACGGACGGCCCCGAGGCCACCCGAAGGCCGGCCACGGCCGCCGCGATTACGTCGAGGCCCGACTCGCCATCGACGATCCGGACGGCGTCCAAGGGGACCTCGAAGCGTTCGGCGATGGGCCCGCGGTCGGGCTCGCGGAAACGGTACGGTTCCGTCGGGAGGAGGATCGCGTCGGGCTCCCTCGCGCGGACCTCGTCGGTGTCGACCTCGAAGTATTTCTTCTCGGCATCGTCGAAGACGTTGCGGCCGCCGACGACACGAAGGAGGTCGCTCATGTAGGTGCGGCCGCCCATGGTCATCGGAGGCTTCTTCCAGATCGGGACGAAACAGGCAAGCGGCTTCGCGAGCGCCGCGGCCGAGGCGAGCTGGGCGGCCTTCTCCTGGAGGTCCGCGGCGTGCTTTTCGGCCTCGTGCGTGCGCCCGACGAGCGCGCCGATCGCGCGAAGCTCGCGCGCGACGTCGCCCACGGATTCGACGCGCGTGACGTGGACGCGGATGTTGGCCGCGCGCAGCGCGCCGATGTGCTCCCGTTTGTTCTCGTCCTCGTCGCACAAGACGAGGTCGGGGCGAAGGTTCCGGATCTGGTCGACGTCGGGGTCCTTTGTACCTCCCACGACGGCCGCCGTCTCGCGGGCGGTCTCCGGGTGGACGCAGAACCTCGTGACACCGACCACGCTCCCGCCGAGGCCGAGGTCGTGGACGGTCTCGGTGAGGCTCGGGACGAGGCTGACGATCCTCACACGGGTCCCCGCCGCAGGCGACCGAGGACCTCGCTGAGCCGCTCGAGGAACGCGTCGCGCTTCTCGTAGGGGACGGTCGCGCCGCTCGCGCCCGGGTGGCCGCCGCCGTGGCCTCCGACGTGACGGGCGGCCTCGTCCATCCCGATCGAGAGGTCGACGCCTTTGAGGTAAAGCCGCGAGCTCCCGCGGCCGCTCATCTTCGCGTCGCTTCCCCGTTTCACCACGATGAGGAAGGGCTTGTCGTCGCCGTAGACGAACGTGAGGAGGGTGTGCGCGTACACGCCCGTGTTCGCCTCGTCGATCGTCTCGGCCCAGCGGAGGTTCGGGAGCTCCTGCTTCTTGTCCCGCAGCCGCGCGGCCTCCTTGAGAAGGCCCTCCTGCCGTCGGTCGTGCAGGGCGTGGGCGTGGCGGATCGCCCCGGGCTCGCCGCGGAGGACGCCGAAGGCGAGGTCGTGGGCCTCCGCGGCCGTCGTGGCCTCCATGAGTTGCGCGAGGGCGAAGACGGTGGGCACCGCGGGGACGTGCGGAAGAAGGAAGCGCTCCTCGTCGAGCGGGTACATCCGGTCCACGACGACGCCCCTCTTCCTCAGCGCGCCCTCGAGCTCGGCGGCGAGGCGGGCGGCCGCGTCGCCCTTCACGTCGACCGGCGACTGCTCCGGCGGGATGCCGAGGCGCTTCAGCATCGTGCGGGCGGCCTCGGGCTTGCCGGTGTACGCCTCGAAGAACGGATCGAGGGAGTCCGTCACGGCCGAGAGGACCGTGTCGCCAACGAGCGTGAGCCCCTTGGATCGCTGAAGGACGCCGCGCGCCGCGGCCCCGTCGGCGAGGTAGCCGAGGAGGCCTTTGAATCCGCCCAGGTGCTGTCGGTCGCTGATCCCGCCCGCGACCCCCGCGTAGGACACATCCCAGTGCTTCTCGTCGACCGTCGCCGCGAAGAGGCCGGCGAGGACCGAGGTCGAGACGTGCGCGGCCTTGTCGCCGCCCACGCGTCGCGGGTTCACCTCGAACGTGTGCTTGGGTTCGACGTCGTGGACGCGGTGGTGGTCGAGGACGAGGGTCGGGACCCCGAACGAGTCGATGCGGTCGAGGGTGGCGCTCCCCATGTCGAGGATGACGTACGCGTCGCGGGGCTCGGCCATCGCGACGTCGACGTCCGCCGGCGAGTGGACGAGCATCACCTTGAAGTCCACCTTGTGGCCGAAACGCTCGAGGACCGTCCCGACGACGAAGGCGCTCGTGACACCGTCGCAGTCGTCGTCCGCCACGATCCGCACATGCGCGCGGGCGCGCACGTGGCGCTGCCACCAGGACCACGATTCGCGAAGCCGCTCGAAGATGCCGTAGTCCATGCCGACGCGTTTCACTTCCTCGATGAGCATGGTTTCCGCCTGGTTCGGGTCGAAGGCCGGTCGAAGATGGCGTCCGTTTATATCGGTTGCGCGGCGTTGGTGCGGGCGTGGAGCTCGTCACGATCCCGGTCGGTCCGCTCCAATGCAATTGCTACATCCTCTGGAAGCGCGCCGACCAGGCCGTCGTGATCGACCCGGGGGACGAGGGTCCGCGGATCGTGGCCGCCCTCGAGGCGCGCGGCCTCACGCCACGGCTCATCCTTAACACGCACGGCCACTTCGACCACGTCGGCGGCGTCGACGCGGTCCGCGACCGCTTCGGGGCGACGTACCGAATCCATCGGGATGAGATCCCCATCCTCCAGATGGTCCCGGCCCGCACGAAACTGTGGGGGATCGCCGTGCCTGATATCCCCACCCCGAAGGATTTCGTGACGGGGGGCGACGCCTTCGACTTCGCGGGGCTCGTGATCGAATCGATCCACACGCCGGGGCACACGCCGGGAAGCACGTGCTACCATGTGCCCGAGATGAAGGCGGTCTTCACCGGGGACACGCTGTTTCTTGGCTCGATCGGCCGGACCGATTTCCCGGGCGGGAGCTTCCCGCAGATCCAGGAGTCCATCAAGAAACGGCTCCTCACGCTGCCAGCCGGCACGGTCGTCTACCCCGGGCATGGGCCCCCCACCACGATCGGGAGCGAGGCCGAATCCAACCCGTTCCTCGTGTGATCGTAGGCCCGGCGAACGCAAACGTTTATGCGCGGGCCCGATACGCCGCGCAATGATCACGCTTGCCGACGTCGAGGCGGCCCGGGAACGCGTGCGCAAGCACGTCCACCACACGCCCCTTCGCCACTCGACCACGTTCAGCAAGCTGACCGGCGCCGAGGTCTACCTCAAGTTCGAGAACCTCCAACGGACGGGCTCCTTCAAGATCCGCGGGGCGCTCAACAAGATCCTCCAGCTTTCGCCGGACGAGAAGCGGCGCGGCGTCGTCGCCGCCTCCGCCGGGAACCATGCGCAGGGGGTCGCCCTCGCGGCCAGCCTCAACGGCGCGAAGGCGACGATCGTGATGCCGGAGCACGCGTCGATCCAGAAGGCCGAGGCGACGCGCGGCTACGGGGCCGAGGTGATCCTCCACGGCAAGGACTTCAACGAGGCCCAGGAGAAGTGCTTCGCGCTCGCGAAGGAGCGGAACCTGACGCTCGTGCACGCCTACAACGACCCCATGATCATGGCGGGCCAAGGCACGGTCGGCCTCGAGATCCTCGATGATCTTCCCGACGTCGACGTCGTGGTCGTGGGCGTGGGGGGCGGCGGCCTCATCAGCGGGATCGGCACAGCGGTGAAGGGGAAGAACCCGCGGACCCGCGTCGTCGGCGTCCAACCGGAGATCTCCTCGTCGCTCAAGCAGAGTCTCGCGAAGGGCAAGATCGTCCCGGCGACCGCGACCAACACGATCGCGGACGGCCTCGCGACCAAGAGCGTCGGCGACAAGACCTACGAGGTCATCAAGAAGGTCGTCGACGAGGCCCTGACCGTGACCGACGACGAGATTGCGCACGCCATCCTCCTCCTTCTGGAACGCTCCAAGAACGTCGTCGAGGGGGCGGGCGCCGCGCCGCTCGCCGCGCTCCTGTCTGGCAAGCTCAAGGTGAAGGGCAAGAAGGTGGCCGTCGTCATTTCGGGCGGCAACATCGACATCACGGTCCTCGATGGCATCATCCTGCGTGGGCTCGAGGAGGCGGGGCGGATCGTGCGGTTCTCGACGGAGATCGGCGACCGCCCCGGCCAGCTTCGCAAGCTCCTCGAGGTCGTCGCCGAGAACCGCGGGAACGTGCGGGACGTGGTCCATCAGCGCAACCGGATGGGCATCCCGTTGGGCCGCACCGTGGTGGAACTGGACATCGAGACGCAGGGCTCGAAGCACCGCGACGCGCTCTTGTCCGAGCTCAAGAAGGCGGGGTACGAGGTCCGACCGTAGGCTCGGCGCGGTCGGCGATCCGGTGCCAGACGGCGAGGGCCCCGGCGACGAGAAGGGTGGTCCCGACCGTCCCCAGCGCGAAGAACCAGGGAAGGTCTGCACCGTAGGACCGCGCCAGGGAGAGCCCGAAGGAGAACACGACGATCCAGACGACGCTCATGAGGCTGACCGCGGCCAGGAGGGCCGTGAGGATCCGCCTTGACGCGATCCCAGCGATGCGTCCGATGGCCGCGCCCAGGATGGGGCTGTTGAAGAGAAACGGAAGCGACGTGAACGCGAAGAGCCCGATGGGCCCGTAGCGTTCCACGAACGCGCGCCTTCGGTGGGCACGCGCCTGGACGCCTTGGATCCACCGCGAAACGAATCCCTTGCGCGCCGCGAGCCGGTCCACGCCGATCTGCGTCAGCGGGAAGAACACGAGGAGGCCCGCGGCGTCCGCGGCCCACACGTACACGCCGATGACGGCCGGGTGGCCGCCGGCGGCGAGCCCCAGCGGCATCGCCCCGAACTGGCCGGCATAGTAGAACGTCACGACGGCAAGGGCTGCGGCTCCCGCCTGGCGTGGGTCGAGCGCGTAGAGCGCGGCGAGCCCAAGGATCCCGACGACCCAGATCGCGACGCCCACCTGGACCGTGTGACGATGCCAGGCCTGACCGTCCGCCATGGTCCGCCCCGCATCCCCTACCTTCGTGGTCGGCCGACGCCGTGGACCGACGCGAGGTATTCGCAGACCATGTAGGGGTCGTTCACGAACTGCCGACCCTGATACGTCTGGATCTTCACGTTCGGGCCCGCGCGCTTCGCGCGCGCCGCGTCGCCGAGGATGAGGACCGGCGACGACTGGTTGTCGGGACCGAGCTCGGAGACGATCTCCGGGCGGGGCCGCGTGAACTTGATGTACTTCACGTCGAGGGCCTCGCGGATCTTCGGATAGAAGCTCAGCATCCCCTCGACCATGGCGCACTCGCTGCAGAACTGCTTGAAGCCCTCGTCCGCGAAGTCGGGCGTGAGCAGGAAGAGGCGGTCCTTCATCCCGCGGAGATTCACCGGACCCTGATTTGGAACTTGCCCTCGTGCCGGAACGGTGTCTGGTTCGAGGGCCCCTTGCCGCGCCACGCGGTCTCGGTGTACGTCCCCTCAATCGTGAAGCGCCCGCTGATTGTGCCTTTCTTCTCGAGCGGCGTCTCGAGCTTGATGAGGCCCCACTCCTCGTCCGTCGTGAGCGGCTGGTCTTCGATCTTGACCTCCTTCACGCCGAGGTCGTTGTTCTCGAGCTTCACGCCGAAGCGGAGGTGGAGGAACTCCTTCGCGCGCGTGGCCTCCTTGTAACCGTATTGGAGGTAGAGCCCGGCTTGGTCGCCCATCTTTCCCTCGAAGCTGAACGTCTCCGGCGGCCGGAACTCGAAACTGCTCCCCTTGACCACCAATTTCCCCAGTTTGTAGTCTTGACGCGCCGCCATGGGCCGTGAGGACTCGATGGGGGGAGAAATACCTTTTCCGTGGGCCTTTAACCTTAGCCGCAGCGGCAGCTGCCTTTGGCGTCGAGCGCCCTCTGTTCCTCGGGGGTGCGCGGCGTGTGGCACAGGGGGATACCCTCGAACTCCTTCCAGTAGTCCGCGGCCTTGGTGTCCATCGCCAACGGATGGGGAGGACCGGCACATGAAGGCTTGGTTTCCCGCTAAAGGATCCTGGAACCCAGCGGCACGTCGACATCGGGGCGCAGGAGGACGACGTCGCCTTCTTCGACGACGACGCCGGTCGTGAGGACCTCGCTCTGGAAATCGACCACCCGTTTGGGCGGGAAGTTCGTGACAGCGACTACGAGGCGGCCGACGAGTTCGTCGGCCCGGTACCGCCGCGTCAGTTGGGCCGACGAGCGCTTGGTGCCAAACGGCCCCAGGTCGATCCACAGCTTGTACGCGGGCTTCTTGGCCTTCGGAAACGACTCGGCGCGCGTGATCCGGCCGACCCGCATCTCCACCTTGGTGAACTCGTCCCACGTTATCGTCATCGGGACGGGGCACGGCCCCGGTCGATTAAGTATTCCTTCGCCGTTGCCGCCCCCGTGTTCGGCCGGCTCGCCTGGTTCCTGTGCATGACGCTTCTTCCGTTCGGGGGTTGCCTCGCCGAAGAGAGGTCCGACGCAGGGCCCACCGGCCCGGCGACCTCGGGGCCGGCGCCCCCGACGGGACCATTCGGGGCCGCGTCGAGCGCGTTCCAGCCCATGGGGCGGATCCCTCGGCAATACACGTGCGACGGGCCCAACAAGAATCCTGCCTTCACGTTCTCGAACCTGCCCGTGAACGCGACGAACGTGGCCCTCATCATGGAGGACCCCGACGTGCCAAGCAGGACCGCCCCCCAGCGGGTCGTCGAGCACTGGGTGTTCTGGAACCTTCCCCGCGCCAATACGACAATCGCCGCGGAGGCGGACCCCGCGGCGCTCGGGGCCAAGGTGGGCCGCGCGTACAGGGGGCCCTGCCCGCCGGACGGCTCGGGGGAGCACCGCTACTTCTTCTACTCGTTCGCGCAGACGAAGGCGTTGGACCTCGCCGACGGGTCGAACGCGACGGCGTTGCGGCAGGCGTTGAAGGGCAGCGTCGGCGCGACGCACCAGTTCCACGGAATCTATTCGAAGCCCTGCATCTCGCCGATCTGCAACTAGGCGTGCTCCGGCGTCGGCGCAGGGGGCCCCGCCATGGCGGCGGGGACGGCTTGGTTCCAAACGGGCGCGGGCGTGAGGAGCGGCTTCTTGGCCCGTTGCGCGGCAAGGACGCGGCCGACGTGGAACAATTCGAGGAGCTGCATCTCCTCCGGCTGGTGGCCCGTCTGCTCGGCGACGATCCGGCGGGCCTCGAGGGGCACGTCCTCGAGCGTGATCCCGCGCTCGTAGAGTTCGAGGATGAGCGGGTGGAGGTACGAGCGTCGGCACACGGCGGGCGTATTGCCGAGCTGCTCGGCCGCGCGCCGGACCGCCTCCACGACGTTGGCCTTGAGGGCCTTCTTCGAGTCGGCCTTGCCGATGCGGGCGAGCTCCTTCGCGACGATGAGCGTCCCGTGCCACGTCCGGAAGTCCTTGGCGCTGAACTCGGGCGCGGTGAGGGCCTTGAGGTACTCGTTGAGGTCCTCGGCCCTGATGGGGTGGTAGCGGCCGTCGCCGTTGAGGTACTGGAAGAGCGTCGGGTTTCCTAGGGCCTTGAGCTCGCGGACGGCCGACGCGATCGTCTCGTCGACAAAGACGCGCCGATGGTGGACGTGGTGCTTTCCGTCGAAGCTGAACGTGAGCCGCCCGTCGTCCTCGACGCGGACGTGCCGGCTTCGCAGCGTCGTGATCCCGTAGGTGCGGTGACGTTCGACGCCGCGTGGGCTGCCGGCGCGGAAGTAGAGGCTGTTCACGAGCCGAGTGACGATCGCGAGCACGCGCTCCTTGGAGTGGCCGGCCTGCGCGATGTGCTGGGACGTCGCGCGCCGCAAGCGAGGCAGGTACTCGCCGAACCGTTCGATCTTTTCGAACTTCTTGCGCTCCTGCCGGGCCTGGTAGGCCTCGTGGTAGAGGTATTGGGGTCGGCCCGTCCCGTCCAGGCCCAGGGCCTGGAGGCGGCTTCGCGGGTGCGGCGAGATGCGGACGTCGGACCAGGCCGGGGGAATGACGAGGGCCTTGATGCGTTGCAGACGGGCGGCGTCCTTGATGGGCGTGTCGTCGGCTTCGACATAGTGGAACCCTTGCTCCTTGGTCCCTAGCCGACGCCACCAGTGGGCCCGCGCGCCGCGGCTCATTAGGTGCTTGGCGGAGGGTGTGTCGTTCACCGGGTTCGGAGTCGACGTTTTGCCGAGGCCCCGCTCTTAGCGGTCCCGCCGAATCTTCAAATACCCCCGTGCCGCGGCGGACATGCTTATCAGGGCGGCATGGCCCATTTCTGGGGGGTTTTTGAGCGTTCGAGGGCCCTGGGGGCGCGCCGCAGCCTCGGCGCGACACCTTCGTGGCCCTACCGAAAAATGGTTCAACCGGGGGCCGACCTCGACGCTGGAACGATGCGCGCCCTCCAGCTCATCCTCCTCCTCTTCGGCGCGTACGTTGTGTTCGCGGCGGCCGCGACCGCCACGCCTATCCCCGACAACACGCCCGCCAAGCCGACCGCGTTTGTCGACGTGTACTACCAGTACGGGACCCTTGGATGGCCGGCCGGAAAGGGAACCCTATCCTGGGCGGCCGGGGCCCCGACCGACGACCCCGGGGGCCCCACGCGCGACGCGACCGCCGCCTTCACGACGAGCGTGGGCTGGATGTCGCGGACCCACACCGGGAGCGACCAATCCCTCATCCCTGCGGACACGTTCACGAGCGAACCGCTTCCTGCGACGCTCGCCCTCAACGTTTCCCGGCCCATCATGCTCGACCTCTTCACGACGAAGGGCTCGCAGGCCTGCCCGCTTCTCGACGTCGAGCTTCGCGTCGCGGGAACCCTCCTGGCCGGACAGATCGGCGGGGTGCCGATCGCCTACGGGTCTCCCGCCCCTGCCCAACCGCCTGGATTCTGCGCGCACGCGTACCGGATCCATCCCGAGCTCGACGTCCTGGCCGCGGGTTCGGTCATCGAACTTCGCGTCGTCCATCAGCGCGACACGGATCCCTTCAAGTACGGGCTCGGAGAAGGGCACCGAAGCGCGGTTTGGATTCCTTTCTATCCGCCCGAGGAGGCGGCGCTGCGCGCGGAGGACACGGCCGAGGCCGGCGCCGACGAGGGGGCGGGCATGGTTGCGATCGGGGCCTTGGCGCCGCTTGCCCTTCTGGTGCGTCGGAGGCACGTCCCGGCCGCCCTGGTCGTCGTCCTCCTCCTGGGGCCTTTGGCGGGATGCCTTTCGACGGGGCCGAACCTCACCACGGCCGAAGGCGAGGCGACACCCACCCCGTCCGGCGGCTCCGCGACGGTGACGATCCTGGATCCCGGCGGGAACGCGACGGGCCCAGGCTCGGACGGCTCCGGCACGGTCGTGGGCCTCATCTCGGACGATCTGGGGAATCCCGTCTCGGGCGCGCACGTCGCCCTTCTCGGGTCCGACCATTTCGCCGAGTCGGACGTCCGGGGCAAGTTCGAGTTCCACAACGTGACGGCCGGGACCTACACGATCCGCATCGACCGCGCCGAGTTCAAGAGCTTCGAAGGAGGGCTCGAGGTCGTCGGGGGCAAGATCACGCGGATCGAGGTCGTGCTGGCGCTCTTTGCCGCGAAGACGAGCGACTTCCGGCCGCACCGGCACGACTACTGGGGAGACAGCGAATCGATCCAGGTCCTTGACGAGGATCTCGAATTCGACTACCGGTTCAACCCCGCGTACGGGGATGTGGTCCTGCCGGACGGGGCCTGTGTGGGTACGAGCGCTCCGCTCGGGACGACGCTCATCTACTCGATGTGCCGCTACAACTTCCGCCTGCCCCAGGAGGCTTCCGACGCGACCAACCTCGTCCTCCCCGGCACCCGCGACGTCCAAGTGAAGGTGACGCTCGACCCGACGGACCCCGTCGACCGGTTCGGGCTGGGCTTCCACGCGAACCACGACGCGCGCACGCAGAACGCGTCCCTCCTGTATCCGCGGCAGAGCGGGGAGCCGTTCCACATCCGGACGAACTGGGAGATGACGGACGTCGGCCACCAGAAGTACAGCACCTGGACCTTCTTCCTCTACATCCCCACGAACGCGCAGGGCGAGGCGACGCCGAGCGGAAGCCTTCCGCGGGCGACCGTCCAAGGCTTCCTCCGACCGGTTCACGTCGAGATCTCGATCCACAAGGGGAAGGTGCCGCTCGAGCCGCCGCATCGCGATTTCTGGAACGGGAACAGCACGGTCCCTGTCCTCGTCAATAAGGACCAATGGTACGCGCCCTGCTTCTGCGATTTCCCGAACAAGTACTTCACCTGGAACTCCGGGAAGACCCTCGTTCCGCCCGAGACCCGGTGGCTGGAGGTCTACCTAAACCAGAGCGGCTCCTCGCTGCCCATCTACACTTGGACGCTCCTTGTGAAGCCGGCGAACGTCCTCGAGGGCTCCGACGCCTACGACGTGGGCGAATACCGCAAGCTCCAACCTTCCAACACGGACCCGATGAAACGGGTGTACCGGGTCCCGGTCACCCCGGAGGAGGCCGATCCCTTCTACGCGCTCGTGTCGAACTGGAATTGGCTCATGGACGACGGCTCGGACGTCCTCAACGTCGACAGCACGGAGGTCCGCTTCACGCTCACGGTCGTCGCGCACCAGGGCGCGATGCCGTAGCGACGCTACCGTTTCGCCCGCGCCTTCTCGACGACCGGCTTCCCGGTGCGGGCGAGGAGGGAGAACGTCTCGCGGTGGTTGAACATCGCGACGAGCGTCTTCCGGAACCCGAGCCAGGCCTTCTTGTCGTAGAGGGCGTCGATCTCGATCGACCCTTTCGTCCCCGCGCCGTGAGGGATCCCGATGGCTTGGCGCAGCGTCCCCGTTACGCGGGTCTTCGTCCACATGGCGTCCGTGACCTCGGCCTCGGCGGTCCCGCCCGCCCCGCCTTCGACGTCCACCTTCAGGCGGAGCAGGGCATGCTCCTTGGCGACGCTCGCCTCCTCGAAGACGTAGTCGAGCTCGAGGAAGGGCCGCTCGTCCCGATTGACCTCGAAATCGAGGCTCGGGGCCTTCTCGAAGCGGATGTCGCGGCCGTGGAGGACGAGGCGCCCCACGTTGAGGGATCGTTCGGCGGGCATGGACGCCTCGCACGGCCGCGGCGACCTAAAAGGGTTCGGGCCGGCCCCCGGCGGGCCTCAATCTGGGAAAGCGCATTTGAACCGCGACGTCCCATGGCCAACCGATGGCCAAGCAAGAGATGGCGACGCTCGGCGGGGGCTGCTTCTGGTGCCTCGACGCCGTGTACGAACAGATCCGCGGGGTCGAGAAGGTCGTAAGCGGCTACGCGGGCGGCAGGACCGACTCTCCCTCCTACGAGGACGTGTGCAACGAGGACACGGGTCACGCCGAGGTCGTGCAGGTCACGTTCGACCCGACGGTCGTCACGTTCCGGCAGCTCCTTGACGTCTTCTTCACGATGCACGACCCCACGACGCTCAACCGCCAAGGCGCGGACGTGGGCACGCAATACCGCTCCGTCATCCTCTACCACTCCGCGGAGCAGAAGACGACCGCCGAGGCCGCCAAGAAGGAGGCGGCGCAGATCTGGGACGACCCGATCGTCACGGAGATCGCGCCGCTCACGAGGTTCTTCCCGGGCGAGGAGTACCATCAGTCGTTCTTCCGTCGAAACCCGTACCAGCCGTACTGCCGCGGCGTCGTCGCCCCCAAGGTCGCAAAGTTCCGCCAGAAGTGGGCAAGGCTCCTCAAGGCGGAAGCGACGGCGCCAGCGTAGGCCGGCACGTCTGGCTCTTGGATCCCGAGGTCGGTGCATCGCTAGGCCGGGCTTGGAATCATGATGTGGAGGGCATCGGAGGTGGCCTCCACCTTCGTTCCCCGCTTCTGAAGCTTGGCGAGGCCGGCCTGCTCGAGAAGCAAGAGATCCTGGCGGACACGGCTCACGTTCCGGTCCAGCCTCTCGGCGACCTCGGTGATGCTTCGCGGCATGGTCCGCCGCAGTTCAGCCCAAAGCCGCAGTCGTTCCTCCGTGAAGACGCTGGACAGGAACCGCGGATCAAACGGGAGGACGACGACAAAATCGGGGAAGGCCTCTGGATGTTTCAGCATGTGGTCGAGGAGCTTCTCGACCGCCCTCATCGCCTTCCGGCTCGGCACGACCCGCCCGGATTCCGGTTTCATGACAGGTTGGCCTCCATTCTCGCCCGATACTTGGCCCAGTTACGTAGGTGGTCACGCTTGGCGCGATCCACCATCTCGCCCGCGCCAAGCCCGGCAAGCGGTCGAACGGGGTTGCCGGCCTTCCAAAAACAATGGAGGTGCGGAACGTTGTGGGCGGTGTCGTAACGGCCGACCACGCGCCACCGGCCGCGGATCCGGGCCCGATAGTTCACGGAGGCGGCCGCGAGGCGATGCGCGGAGTCGAAAGCGCGGTCAATCGTGAGCTGATCCTCGTCGGTCAACCAAACCACGTAGCGCTTGACATTATACATTCAATGTCTATTTGTGCTTTTGGCGCACCAGGTGATGAACAACGTGGTAACGATGTTTGCCTCAAGGGGGAAACCGGCGCGGTAGACACGCAGAGGGGAATCCTTGAACCCGGGCCAACCTTCAAATACCATGGTGACTACATAGTCTCCCATAGGACCCATGGTTTCTGCCCGAACCACGCTCGAGGTACGGCCCGAGACGAAAGATCGCATCAACGCCGTGAAGGGACCGCTGACCACGGACGATCTCATCAACCTCGCGCTCGACCATCTTCCCGCGGAGCGCGTCGCAAGGCTCTACGAAGAATGGCAGCGATACGCCCTCGCGGCGCTCAAGAAGGACCCTCGAACGCGCAACCAGTTTCAGCCACCCCCCCGCAAGCGCCATCAACGTGCGTGAGCCAACCAGGCTGGTGGCCGCCTGGAACCTGATTTTCCTTGGCGAGGCGACGCGAGACCTCGCCCGGCTTGACGCGGCCGCCCGAGGCCTTGGCGAGACGCTTGGGGCCTAGCTGCGCACCGAATTCAGCGACGAGTTCAAGGCCAAGCGCTTTTCTAACTTCCTCGAGGGCCGCGTTCGGTCAGGGCATTTGGACCGGCTAGAGGGAAGCAGCTTTCCCAAGAGCCTCCGGATTCAGCTGGTCTACGATCACCGCGCGACGCTGTTCTGTCTGCCGGAGCTGGAACTCGTCGTCGGAGTCCACATCTTCGCGAAGGCCGCCGACCCCACCTATCGACGGGCGCTCACGGAACACGACCGACGTTTGGAATCCTACTTCTTGGCGTTCAAGGCATTCGCCGACCTGGCGGAGAGGCGGCGGCTGCGTCGGTCCCATTGACCGAAGGAATGCGACGATTCACGCCGAGGTGGGATTTGGAAGCGTGGGCGCGCACGTCCCCTACCGAGGTCGGAGGCGTTAAGGGGGCACGCGGGCGGGGTCCCGGCGCGTGCGGCCCGACGCCGACCGCCTTCGGCTCGGTTCCCCGCGGGCCTCTTCCTCCTCGATGCGCATGGCATCCTCCCGTGCGAGACCGAGCCGGTTGCGCAATCCGTCGAGGAGCACGCGCTCGTCGCGCGACAGCATTCCATCCTGCCACGCAAGCGCGGCCTGCTCGCGGTAGATGGCGATCCGTTCGGCGCCGCTCAGGCGGTTCACGGCGCGGGCCGACGGGACGGCCGCGTTGGCCAAGGAATCGGCAAACCGTTGGATGGGTGTGAGGCCGAACACGAGGAGGCCGGCCGCCACGCCGCCAAGAACCACGCCCCATCCGGCCGCCTCGAAGAGGTTGGCGGCGACGTTGGTCGCTACGAGGAACGCGAGCGTGAAGATCGCGGCGATGGTGCCGCGGCTCACGGCCCAGCGGACGCGCACCTCGATGCCAAAGAGCTGGTGGCGTACGAGCGCGAGCGTGATGAGAAGCGGCATCGCGAGGCGCCACACGCCCGCGAACACCGAGTCGATGGTCTCGCGGGCGGCGTCCTCGCGGAGGTACATAGCCACGTAGAGCCCGACGGCCGTGATGGTCGGCATGAGCAGCCCCCAGAGATAGCGTCGGGCCATCGAACGCGCGCCGGCGTCGGTTCCGTGACGCATGGGGCGAACCATGGTGATGACCAGGACGCCGAGCATGACGCCATGGAGGGGCCCGAGGACGAACGTGAAGATCGCGTCCCAAGGATCCAACGGGCCGAGCTGGTCGCCGCCAGGCATGGGGAGGCCCAACCGGTAGGCAAAGCCAAGCGGGCGGTCAATCGTCCACCAGACGGCCAGCAAGCCGAACCCAAGCGACACGAGGAGCGCCGAGGCCGCTCGGGAAGGGACTCGTTCGCGGGCCCCGTGACGGGCCAACATGAGAGCGACGCCCGACACGATGGGGAGGCCCGCGACGAGGTCGACGAGGAACAGGGGCCCGATGGCGACGACCTCGAGCGGTCCGTCGGCGCTCGACGCGAGGGTGCTGTGGAGCGTAGGACGCCAGGAAAAAAGCGCGAGGGCCACGACTCCGGCGGCGGCGATGCCGAGGCGCACGCGTGGGCGCCGGGGCCGCGGATAGACGGCGGCGAAGTATGCCACCACGAAGAACAGCAGGATCCGGCGCCGAGAACGACACGAGGTCGTTCGCGAGCGCCGTGTTCCCAAGCTCCGCGGCCGAGGAGTGGAAGCCAAGGCGCGCGTTGTCGAACGCGAAGAGAAGGAGGAAGGCCGCGAACGCGCGGTTCGCGGGGCTCCGGATGTTTAGGGCGAGCAGCCACACGGCCAGGCTGAGCATTGCCAGGGCCGACGCGGCGAAGAACCACTCCTGGGGGCGCAGGGGGAACGTCACGTTCGCACGAAGGGAGGCGGGCACACGGCTATAAGGGTCGGCTCTGCGCCGCCCGTTCAGGGGCGACCTCGTTGGGCGGACCCTGGGTCTCCGCCCACACGTAACGCAGGGGGCGAAGCTGCGTTAGGGGCGAGGAGGCCTGCCTATGGATTCTTCCGCCCAGGCCAAGAGTCGCTGGGCTCGATCGCGGCTGGCCCGCGCTTCCCTGGACCCAAAGAATCTGGCTTCGTATTCAACAGTGTCCTTCATTCGAACAAGTTTTTCGAATTGTTCGGCTCGGTCGCGTGCATCGGGCAGTGGCACCCGCCTCACAAGATGGGCAGCGGCCCCGTGGTCGGCATCGCTCGACCGTTCCTTCAGGAACCATGTCGTCACGGCATCCATGGATGAGATCCCGACATGGACGGCGGCCAGGCCGAGCGCGTTCCAGTCGCCGCGTGCGGCCGAGTCGTCCATCAGCCGCGCGAATTCTCGAGCCTTGCGGAGATACACGTCAGCCTTCGCGGGGGCCAGCTTTTCGGTCCTCATCCTTCGTCAGGTCCAGAAGCACAATCCCATCGCGCTCGATGTTTCGTACCAGAGGAGATTGCCGCTTCCGGTCGTATTCGGGCCTGGAGTAGATGACTTCTCGGAGGGGGTTGGTGAAAGTGCGGTCGATGCGTTCGCGCAGCAGACGCATGGTGCCCTCAATGGCCCCCTTCCGGCCCACGGAATCGACGATGACGAGAAGGTCGATGTCGCTGTTGGGGCGCTCATCCCCTCGAGCGACCGAACCGAAGAGTACGATTCGTCGGATTCCTGGCAGCTGTCGGAATTGGTCCGCGATGACGGCTTGGAGAGAACGCAGGGCCCCATCGTCCACGGCGAGCAGTTGCTTCAATGGACCGACCATCCAGTGTTTGCGGTTGACCTCCCAAAGGTGCGCGCGGCCAACGGTGCGCCGCTGGACTACGCCATGCAACCGCAACCGATCCAAAACCCGGAGGCTCTCGGACGGGTTGGCGTTAGCCTCACGGGCAAGTTCTCGTCCCGTGAAATCTCTCGCCGGATGCCGGAGCAGCGTCTTGAGAACTCGGATCGACGTCTGGCCGCGGAGCAGGTCTTCCAAAGGGCGATGGAACCTCATTGTACTGAATCCGATACATATGTATCGTATCACGTACAAAAGCATTTCTCGGCCCTCGCGCTGGGGGTTTTGGCGATGAAGGTCCCCTCTGGCGGATTCGCACACAGGGGAATCTTTGAACCGCCGCCCATTCCGGGCAGAGTGCTGCTCAAACCCCTTGACTGGGCCATCCTGCGGGAGCTGCTTCGCTGGGAAGGCAACCAACCGGAGGGGGCGTTACGGTTTCCGGTCCGGGAACTCGCGCAGCGGACCCAATCCCACCCGAACACGGTCCGGGCGCGGCTGGGCGCGCTGCGAAAGGGCGGCGTGGTGGAGGGCGCCTACTTCGATCCATGGCCGCGCCTCGTGGGGCTCGTGCGCGTCGGTTGGATGTTCCACGGATTCCGGCCCGGCGGAGCCGAACGCGCCGCCGAGCTCCTTCGGGAGTTCCCTTCCGTTTCCGGTGCCCCCTTTGGCATCGACTGGATGTTCCCCCATTTCTGGGAAACCACGGATGAAGCGGCCGCCGCCCGGGCCAACGCGTTCGCTGCGCGCGTCGGTGCCACGCGCCATGAACGGCATTTCACATCGAGTCAGTACCCGCCCTCGCCCGCGGACCGCCTTGCCCCGTCGGGGCTTGACTTCCGCCTCATGCTGGCGCTTCGACGCAAGCCCACGCGGAGCCTCGCGGCCGTGGCGAGGGAGCTCCGCAGCACGGCCCGGACGGTTGAGCGCCGTGCGGCGCGTCTCTACCGCGCGGGGGCCGGTGGCATGTTTCCAATGGTCCGGCCGTCCCGGATCGAAGGCGCCCTTTTGGTCCACTACCGCCTGGTGCGAGGCGATGAACGGGCCGCGGGCAGCCTGGCCAAGGCGTTCCCCGACCGCCTGGCCGGGCCGTTCGGCCGGGGGATCAACGCGGGCGTCATGGGCTCGGTCGCGAACCTCGCCGAGGCCGAGGAGCTGCGCCACCGGGCCGAGGGCCTGCCCGGGATCGACGAACTCGAGATTCTTCCGTTCAGCGACATCGCCTACCCTTCGGGTTTCGCGTCCTACCTGGAAGGGCATGTCGCATCGTTACAGGGCGCGGTTGCGCCCCGATAAGTAATCGGCAGGGTCTCGTCTGCCTCATGGCCGAAAACGTCGGAGCTTCGTGGGTCCGGTGGGCGGGTGTGGCGGGGCTAGGGATGCTCGCCCTCGTGGTCGTGTTCGGGATCGGAGGCAGTTTGGCCGTGGGCGCCGGCGACCCCCCGAGCGGCACCACCGAGGCCGCGACGCTGCGCGAATACTTTGGTCACGCGGCGCTGGGTCCGCTTTCCGCATGGGCTCCCTTCGGCGCCATCCTTGGGCTGCTGTTCTTCTTCGGCGCCCGGGAAGCATGGGGGAAGAACCCGACTGGGCATCGCGCGTGCACGATGGCGCTCGTCCTGTTCGCCACGGCCACGCCGGCCTTCCTCGTGGAGGGCGCCCTCGTGCCCGCCATGGTGGAGGCCGTGGAGAGAGGGGGCGACATCGGGACGTGGTTCCGGTTCTACGACGTCCTCTACAACAGCTACCTCGACATCATCATGGGCGGTGCGGTCCTGTTCCTTTCGTGGGCGCTCTGGGCGGCGGAGCCGCGGCGCACGTGGCAGGCAAGGGCTGGGTTCGTGGTCGCGGGACTGCACGCCGCAATCGCCATCACGCCCTGGTTTGCGCTCCCCTCGGCCGTCCGCGCCGTGGCGATGCTCCTGTTCTCGGTTTGGTTCGGCTCGGTTTGCGTGGCCCTCATCCGGCTCCCCAGCGGTAACCCTAACGGCATCGTGACGCCGTCCGGTGTGCCGCGCGCACGGGCCTGAGTGGGGCGCGGATCCCGGATTCCTGCGCTCCAGAAAAGCCATGGCCGTGGTCGACGACGCAGACGGAGGTCTGCGCATGTTCTCAAACAAGAACATGTGTTCTCAATTGAGAACCAAGGCCTTCCGCCAGCGGGCGGTGGAAGGTTCACGCAGAGGGGGGGATTCGAACCCCCGCGGGCTTTCGCCCACGAGATTTCCAATCTCGCGCGGTGACCGGGCTTTGCTACCTCTGCTTGGGGGAAGCTATGCGCCGAGAACTGGGCTCGGTTAAAAGGTTTCAGGAATGCCGAGCGAGGAACGCCCTGCGGGTTCGCTCGGGGAGCTTCTCGATCGCGTACCGCAGCATCGTCCGCGGCATCCTCCCGGAGTGGCGCTCCAGGAACGCCTGCAGCACGCGGATGTCGCGTTTGCCCACCTCGCGAAGCATCCATCCGACGGCCTTGTGGATGAGGTCTTCGGGGTCGCCAAGGAGCCGTCGGGCGAGCGCGAGCGTTCGGTCGAACCGTCCCTCCCTGATCTCCCAGCCGGCTGCCAGCACGGCGATTCGCCGGTCCCACAGATCGGCGCTCTTCGAAAGCCTCCGGAGCAGGGCCGGCCCGAGTTCGTCGAGGTGGGGCCCTAGGATTGCGGGCGCCGAGGTGTCGACGAGGTCCCAGTTGTTCATCGAGCCACGCATCCGCAGGTAGTAGCGCGCACGACGGAGCCTGGCCGCGCCGACGGCGCGCCGGTGGCGGTCGACGAGGATCAGCATCCCGAGGAACCGTTCCTCGTGGAACGGCGACCGGAGGAGGGCGTCGAGGTCGCGGTCGGACGCGTCACGATGGGCGCGCGCGACCTCGCGAAGCCTCGGGACCGTGACGCCGTGGAAACGGTCCCCTTCTCCGTAGCCTCCCCGCTCCGCCTGGAGGAACCGATGAAGCGCGGCGGCGCGCCGAGGCGTCCCGCTCGCCTTGAGGATGCGGCGGAACTCGGAAAGGCCCACGGGGCCGATGGAGCGTCCGGGAGGCTTCTAACCTTTCGTGGACGGCTTCGCGGGTCGGTTCGCCTCGAGGTGGTTCACGTACGCCACGAGGAAGAGCGCGCCGCCCACGACCGTGATGGCAAGGTCGACGAGGACCCAGACGAGGCGCCACGTGTCCTCGTCGTTGATGGAGGGATTGTTGGGGATGACCTGGTCGGCGTCGAAGGCGAGGCCCGCGACGAGGAGGATCCCGCCGAAGATGAAGAACCGCCGCCGCGCGTCATCGCCGAGGACCATGCCGCAGGGATGGCGGGTCGGGTTCTTGACGGTTCGCGTCAGCTTCGCGCGACGACGGCGAGGACGCGTCGCCGGCCTTCATACCATCGCAGGAGCGAGAAGAGGAGGAGGGCGGCCCCTACCACGAGGTTGAGGAGGATGAGGAGCCCGAGGAAGGCGTACATCGCGTCGGCGTGGCCGGGGTTCGACCTCGCGTACTCGTCGCCGAAGGCGATGACGTCGATCTCGATGTGGATGAGGATGGCGGGGAGGATCCCGAACATGCGGTAGACGACGCCCATGAAGAGGCCGAACGCGTAGGGGAGGATGACGTGGTTGAGGTCGGTGTACCCGGCGTGGACGATGGCGAACGCGATGCTCTGGACGAAGATCGCTACGGTCGCGGGGCCCTTCCATAGCGCGAACGGGATGAACGCGAGGGCGACAAGGAGCCCGACGACGAGGACGCCGACGAACCCGGCCGTCGCGCCGCCCACGAACGCGAACGCGAGGGCTGCGGGCGCGACGAGCGCGGCGGCGACCGTGAGCCAGGAGAACCGCCACGGCACGCGGAACCGGCCGAGGAGCCGCTCGAGGCCGCTCTGGAGCAGGCCTCGGAAGATGAGTTCCTCCCCGACGCCCGCGATGATGGAGAGGAGGAAGACCTGGTCGAGGGTCAAGAGGTCGAAGACGCGCGAGTCGTCGCCGACGGCCTCGGTCTCCGTCCGGGCGAGGAGGCTGAAGATGAGCGCGCTTCCCACGAAGTTTCCGAAGAAGAGGAGCGCCCCCCAGGCGAAGTCGACGGGGACGGTCCGGCGGACCCAGCTGCCGAGCGGATGGAGGACGCGGCGCAGCTCGTCCCCCCACGCGGGAGCGGTGTGCACGAGGGGGACGCGGTGGAAGAAGAAGAGGAGTCCAAGCAGCGGGTAGACGAGGTCCCAGAACACCTTGAGGAAGAAGCTGCGGTACCACACGATGGTCGGCGTGGGGCCGGGGGTCC
The DNA here is from genome assembly GCA_016180755.1 of Methanobacteriota archaeon. Taxonomy (GTDB): domain Archaea; phylum Thermoplasmatota; class E2; order JACPAO01; family JACPAO01; genus JACPAO01. The sequence goes on along the minus strand of JACPAO010000022.1, from coordinate 9,755 downwards.
CGCCGCCCGCCGCGATGACGAGGAGGTCGGGGAAGCTTCCGTGGATGGCGCGCCACGTCGAGAAGAACATGAAGGCGACGCCGACGCAGCGGCTCATGCTCCACTGGTAGCCACGGGCGAGGACGAAGAACATCGCCGGGATCGGCGCGAAGCGGAGGACGAAGTCGAACCAGTTGGAGGCGACGCAGTCGGCGCGTTCCGAGCCGACCGTGCAGGGGGTGTCGGGGGCCGAGAAGAGGGGGATCGTGAGGCCGATGAGGAGGGCGATGTAGGCGCCGAGGACGAGGCTCCGCACGACGAGGGAGACGCGTCCGGGGGCCCCGAAGCTCACGAAGGCGGCGACGAGGAGGATGGGGAACCAGAGGATGAAGATCTCGAGGAGCCGCGTGCCGGGAAGGGGCCCGACGAGGCTCGTGAGGATGGCGCCCGGGGCGAGGTCGAGGTACAGGTCGAGGAGGATGTGGAGCGCGACGAAACCCAGGGTGAGCCAGAGGATGCCGCGACGTCGCGCCGGGCGCGTGGGCGGCGGCGCCGGCGCCCCGGCGGGAGGCGGAGGCGGCAGTAGGACGGCCTCGACGCGCCTAGGGGGTCGAGGCGTGGTGCTTCCAGACCTTCGGGTAGGTCTCCTTGGGGAGCAGGATTCGGATCGGCTTGGCGGCAACGCCCACCTCCTGGTCGGCCAATTTCTTCGAGTCGATCTGGGCCTCCGCGAGGGCGACGGCCTCGCCCTTGAGGCTTTCGAGGAGCACCTCGTCGCCGGGCTCGATGCCTTCGTCGAGGGCGACGATCCCGGGGACGGCGAGCTGGGCCCCGTGGCACACGGCGCCAATCGCGCTGTCCCGCAGGACGAGCTTGGGAAGGTGCGTGAAGAGGCTCTCCATGGGTTGGAGGACGCGCATGAGTTCGGCGGGGTTCCCTTCCTTGTACTCGACGTACGCGTCCTTCGCATCCTGGAGGGTGACCGTGTCCTCGATCGAGAAGGGTCCAGTGCGGCTTCGCCGAAGCTGCTGCATGTGGGCCCTAGTGCCTAACTTCTTGCCGATGTCGATGCACAGGTTTCGGATGTACGTGCCCGCCTCGCAGCCTGCGCGGAAGAGGACGTCCCGGCCCTTGACCTCGAGGACCTCGAGGTAGTAGATCTCGCGCTTGCGGACCCGCCGCGCGACAGCCGACCGGACCGGGGGGAGCTGCTTCACCTTGCCGACGAAGCTCTCCGCGGCCTCGCGGACCTTGGCCTCGTTCGCGTCTTGGTGGAGGCGCATGAGGGTGACGTACTCCTTTCCGGCAAGAAGGAGCGCCTTCACCCCTTTCGTCGCGTGCCCGAGCGCGGTGGGTAGGACCCCGGTGGCCTGGGGGTCGAGGGTCCCGCCGTGCCCGCACCACTTCACCCCGAAGATGTCGCGGACCCACGCCGAGACCTGGTGGCTCGTTGGCCCGCTCGGCTTGTCGAGGTTCAAGACGCCGAACTGGAGTAGGTCCTCGGGCTTGCGGTCCTTGGGGTAAGTGCCGAACTTGGGGTTCGTGGCGGCGTTCGCCTTGGTGATACGTTTGCGGGGCCGGAGGCCGGGGAGCCGGGGCGATTCTCTCATGCTTGGGGCCGGTTACGGACGGAGCCCTTTTAAGTGGCGGGGGGAGGGCTTGAAGAGTCGGGTGGCCATGCCAGGCCCGGTAGTCCCATGGTCGAATGGATCCTGAACCCCACGAAGCCCGTCGAAAAGAACATGGGAATCGTCATCCTCGTGCTCAACATCGTGATACCCGGCGTCGGCACGATGGTCTACGGGCGAATCCTTCGCGGCGTCATCGAGCTTCTCACTGTGTGGCTCCTGGTCGGGTGGATCTTCTCGATCATCGACGGCATCCAGATCATGACCAAGGCCACCACCGGGACGGCCGCCATCAAAAGTTGAACATCCGCGCGTCGCCGCCACGCGTGTCTCTCGAACCCAAAGATTAAGTCGCGCCTACAGGTAGTGGCGCGCCAGGGTTGTGTTAGGAATTGGGACGCTACAAGTGCCCTCGCTGCGCTAGCATCATCGAAGGCGACGACCCGGCGAAGCTCGTCTGCGGGAACTGCGGCTTCGGCGCTCCGGCCTCCCCGAGCGCCCCTGCCATGGCACCGCCCCAGCCCTACATGCCGGCGCAGCCATATGGCGCCCCTCCCCCCCCCCCCTACGCACCAGCCCCGTATGGACAACCCGGGATGACGCCAGCGCAGCCGGGGATGAAGCAGGTCAACTGGCTCGTGTGCCTTCTCCTTTCCATCTTCCTGGGCGTTTTCGGCGTGGACCGGTTCGTCATGGGCCACGTGGGGCTCGGGATCCTCAAGCTCATCACGTTTGGAGGATGCGGCATCTGGTCCCTTATCGACATCATCCTCATCGCGACGAAGCACCAGTTCGCCGGGATCCAATGGGTGCAGTAGACCCTTCGACCGCGGATCGGCCCATGCGACGCGCGGTTCGCGTCGCCCTCGAGTTCGTGGCCTTCGGGACGCCGCGGGCCATCGTCCTCAACCTCGCAGGGATCATTCTGATCCTCGCCGCATGGCCCACGGACCGGCTGCACTACCTGCCCGTGCGGTCGGTCTGGGAAAACGTGTTCCATGTCAAACCGTACTCGAGCGGCATGATGCGGGCGCTTTCGCGGATCCTCCACCTGGACGTCGGGGGCGCGTGGGACTTCAACCCGCTCGCCTTCGTCGCCTTGCCCGTGATGCTCGGGCTCATCGGGGTGAACGCGCGGCGCTGGTTCCGCTCGGCCCGCGCCGCGTCTGCTGGGGGCGCGCCTGTCCCGCTCCCGTAGACGGGCCGCGGCGGCCGGGAGGCCGTACCAAAAGGCATATACTCCCGGTCCGCCGAATCCTTAGTTCCGATACTTCGGATCCGATTCTGATGAATTCCGCACGACAGGGCAGCGCCGTCCTTCTATCGGTGCGGCAGGACATCGCCTCCATGAAGACGCGGGGCGCCGGCGAGATCGGCAAGCAGGCCGCCCTCGCGCTAGCGGGAGCCGCGGAGTCCTTCCAGGGCAACGACGTGAAGCGCCTTCGCGCCGACCTCGTCGAGGCGGCGAAGCTCCTCTCGCAGGCCCGTCCGACGGCCGTGTCGCTGCGCAACGCCCTCAACTTCGTCCTCACCGAGACGATGGACGAGACAAGCGTCCCCGGCGCAAAAGGAAAAACCCGCGAACGCGCGGAGGCGTTCGCGAAACGCGTCAACGAAGCAAAGGGCGAGATCGCCAAGCGCGGCGCCGCCCTCCTCAAGGACGGCCAGGCGATCCTCACGCATTGCCATTCCACGGCCGCGGCCGGCGCCCTCATCGAGGCGGTCCGGCAAGGAAAGCGCCTCCGCGTCTTCTCGACCGAGACTCGCCCGTTCCGCCAAGGGCTCATCACGAGCCGCATGCTCCGGGGCGCCGGCGTCGATGTCACGCTCATCGTCGATTCGGCGGCGCTCCACGTCCTCGAGTCGGAGCGGGTCGCCGCCATGGTGATCGGCGCCGACGCCATCGACGCCGACGGCAGCCTCTACAACAAGATCGGCACGCGCCTCATCACGCTCGCCGCAAGGAGCCTCAAGGTGCCCGTGTACGTGTGCGCCGAGACGTACAAGTTTTCGCCCTACTCCCTCGAGGGGGAGGAGGTGGCGATCGAGGTGCGCGCGCCCGCCGAGATCGTCGACCCCAAGCAGCTTCCCGGCGTGAAGGTCCACAACCCGGTCTTCGACAAGACGCCCCCCGGCCAGGTCTCGAAGTACGTGACCGAGCGGGGCCTCCTCGCGCCGCGGTCCGTCGCGGCGTTCATCCGCAAAGAGTTCGGGGGCGCGAAACGTTGGATCTAGACGGGTTCGTGGTCGGGACGTACGAACTCGCCGGGGAGTTTCCCTTGAAGGACGCCGCGCGCGTCCTCGCCGCGGAGCAGACGACGGGGACGTGGACCGAGGTGCGGACGGCGCCCAAGTCCTTTGAGGAGCGCCTCGCCGGCCGCGTCGTCGACGTCGACTCCAAGTCGGGGACCGCCCGCGTCGCGTTCCCCCTCGAGATCTTCGAGCCGGAGAACATCCCCGGGCTCCTCTCGATCCTCGCCGGGAACTTCTTCGGCCTCGGTTCGCTCACGCGGGCTCGGTGGGTCGACGTCGAGTTCCCGCGAGCGTTCGCGAAGCGGTTCAAGGGGCCCCGCTTCGGCATCGAAGGCGTGCGGAAACTCGTCGGGACCGCGACCGACCGGCGGCCGCACTGCGGCACGATCGTGAAGCCCAAGGTCGGCCTCGACCCCCGGGGAACGGCCCGCGTCGCGAAGGAGGCCGCGCTCGGCGGCCTCGACTTCATCAAGGACGACGAGACGCTCACCGACCAATCGTTCTGCCCGTTCGAGGACCGGCTTCGTCACGTGATGGACGCCCTCGCCGAGGCGAAGTCGGAGACCGGCCAGACGACGCTCTACGCGGTCAACGTGACCGCCGACCAACGCACCATGCTGGAGCGGGCCGAGCGAGCCATCGAGATGGGCGCGAACTGCATCATGATGGACGTCCTCACGGCCGGCTTCCACGGGCTCCAGGCGCTGCGCGACGACGCGTCCGTGAAAGTGCCCATCCACGTCCACCGCGCCATGCACGGCGCCATGACCCGCAGCAAGGATTTCGGGATCTCGATGGGGGTCATCTGCAAGCTCACGCGGCTCCTCGGGGGCGACCAGCTCCATACGGGAAGCGCGTCCGGGAAGATGGAGCGGCCCGCCGACCTCCCGGTCCTCCTCGGCGCGCTCCGCGACCCGTGGCACGGCCTCAACTCCATCTTCCCGGTCTCGTCGGGCGGCATGCATCCCGCCTCCGCGGAGCGGGAGCACGCGGCCTTCGGCGACGACTTCGTCCTGCAGGCGGGCGGCGGCGTCCACGGCCACCCCGACGGGACGCTCGCGGGCGCGCGCGCCCTACGCCAAGCCGTCGACGCTGTCGCGAAAGGCGTCCCGCTCGCGAAGCACGCGAAGAAGCACGCGGAACTCCAGAAGGCCCTCGACAAGTGGGGCCATGAGACGTACTCGTACGAGTCTTTCAAGTCCTAGGTGAAACGAAATGAAACTGCGAATGAAGCTCCTCGACTTCGACCTCGGGAGCCACGAGATCTTCCTCAACGCGACCGACGCCGAGCGCTACGGGCTCAAAGCCCTCGACCGCGTCGTCCTCCTCCCCAACGGAGCACGCGAGGGCGTATCGAGCATCGTCAAGATCGCCCACGGCTCCATCCCGGCGGGCTTTGTAGGAATCGGAAAAGAGGTCTGCGACCACTTCGAAGCGAAGGAGGGCGCGGAGGTGACGATCCTCCCGGCGTCGCGGCCCAAGAGCGTCGACTACATCCGCAAGAAGCTCGACGGCAAGACGCTCAAGGGCGAGGAGATCCGTGCCATCATCGAGGACATCGCGAAGGGGAACCTCACCGACATCGAGCTCACGGCGTACGCGTGCGCGACGTACTCGTACGACATGAACATCGACGAGATCGTCGCCTGCATCGAGGCGATGGTCGATACGGGGGAACGCATCACGTTCACCAGGGGCCCGGTCCTCGACGTCCACTCCATCGGCGGGGTGCCGGGGAACAAGTACGCCCCGATCACCGTCTCCATCGTGGCGGCCAACGGGCTCATGATCCCGAAGACGTCGTCGCGCGCGATCTCAAGCGCGTGCGGGACGGCCGACTTCATGGAGGTCGTCTCCCCCGTCGAGTTCCCGGCCGAGTCGATCAAGCGGATGACGGAGAAGGTGGGCGGGACGCTCTGCTGGGGCGGGGGCGTGAACCTCGCGCCAGCGGACGACGCCATCATCCGCGTCGAGTACCCGCTGTCGATCGACCCGCATGCGCAGCTCCTTGCCAGCGTGATGGCGAAGAAGAAGGCCGTCGGCGCCCAGTTCGTCGTCATCGAGCTGCCCACCGGGGACGGGGCGAAGGTCGAGAGCGAGGAGAAGGCCCGCGCGCTGGCCCGCGACTTCATCGCCGTCGGCGAGCGCATCGGGATCAAGGTCCAGTGCGCCGTCACGTACGGGGGCCAGCCGATCGGACGAGCGATCGGGCCCGTGCTCGAGATCCGTGAGGCCCTCCAGGTCCTCGAGGGAAGCGAGAACCCGACGAGCCTCGTCGAGAAGGCGTGCAGCCTCGCGGGGATCCTCCTGGAGCTGGGCGGCGCGGCCGGAAAGGGCGACGGCTACGCGCTCGCGCGCGAGACGCTCCGCTCCGGCCGGGCGCTCGCGAAGTTCCGCGAGATCGTGGCGGCCCAGGGCGGCAACGGCAACGTCACGTCGGAGTCCCTCAAGCCGGGGAAGTTCCATTTCGACGTGAAGGCCGTCCAGCACGGGTACGTCGAGTCGATCGCGAACAAGAAGCTCAACCGCATCGCCCGGGCGGCGGGCTCGCCCCGCGACAAGGGCGCGGGGATCTACCTGCACCTCAAGAAGGGGCGCCGCGTCGAGATCGGGGAGCCCATCTACACGATCTACGCCGAGCACGAGCACAAGCTCAAGGAGGCCGTCGCGCTCGCGAACCAGCTCAACCCGTTCCAGATCGAGGGCATGATCATCGAAGAGGTCGTCGAGTAGGTTCGCCGCACGCATCCCTTAAGCGCCCGCTGTCCGTTTCCTTTCCGTGGCCGGAAGGAAGGTCCGCGTCGAGCCCGTCACGCCGGCGCGTTGGGACGACTTCGAGAGGCTCTTCACGGGCCGCGGCTGCCCCAGCTACTGCTGGTGCACGCCGTACCGTTTCAAGCGGAGCCACCTCATGAAGAAGGCGGAACGACGGGGCGCGATGGAGAAGCGCGTGAAGGACGGCGGGCCCGTGGGGGTCCTCGCCTACGTCGGCGACGAACCGATCGGTTGGTGCTCCGTCGCTCCGCGGGAATCCTACGAGAAGCTCGACGGCTCCCGTTCGATGCCGCGCGTCTCCGACGAGCCGACGTGGACAGTTCTCTGCTTCTTCGTGCGCCGCGATCACCGGCACGGGGCGGTTACGAAGGCGCTCCTCGAAGGCGCGATGCGCTACGCGAAGGCCCTCGGCGGCCACGTGGTCGAAGGATACCCCTACGATACGGCGGGGATTACGTCGCGCCACCGCGGCCATTCGCGGCTCTTCAAGTCGCAGGGATTCGAGCGCGAGGGTCGGCGCTGGTCCCGTCGCATCAAGCCGGCCCGGAAGAAAGCGACGAAAGCACGAGCGAAGCCGAAGGCGTCGCACGGTACTTGACGCGACGCCCCTCACGGCGGACCTCGACGAGTTTGGCGTCCGCGAGCCGCGCAAGGTGCTCATGCGCGGTTTGGCGCGTGAGGCGGGCGCGCTGCGCCAGTTCCGCCACGGGCGCCTCCGGCTGCGCAAGCAGGGCGGCAAGGACCTGCCGCGCGCCGGCGGACTTGAGGGCGCCAGCCGCCGTCATGAGCCGCCGGTCGGCCGTCGCGGCGGGGAAAACGCTCCGGTACCCATGGCCCAGGTGGCTCTTCACAAGGCCGAGCTGTTCGAGCTTCTTTAGATGGAACTCGAGCGTGCTCGGGGCGAGCTCGGCGACGCGGGCAAGGGCCTGGAAGTGGATACCGGGCTGGGCCTCGACGGCCGCCTGGATGCGGGAGCGCGTAGGGAGCTCGAGGGCCTTCGGTCGTTCGAGCCGGCTGTACAAGGGAAGTGCAAGGAGCTGCTTCAGGGACGGCCAGGCCCAGTAGGCCGCTGCAATGAGCGCGGCCGCGAAGCCGGCCCCGGCGACCTGGGCTGCGGCCGGAAGCTCCCACAGCGAGACGGGGACCATGTCTGCGGCCTGGGGAAGGATCGTGCCGCCCGAGGGGGAGGATCGCCCGCCGTCGCCGCTGATTTGCCCTAGCGACGAAGAAGTCTGCGCCGAAGATTCGGACGTCCACATGCTGTCGAAGTCGGAGCCGAGCGTCAGCACGTGCTGGGCGTAGTCGCCTCGGAAGCGGAGGGCGGCGCCACCGTCGGGCCGGACGTCGCTGTGGAGGTTCCTTTGGCCGATGCGGTAGGCGACGTCGAGGGGGGCGGGCGCACCACAGCTCAGCCGGAAGCCCCAGCCGTTCCACGGATCAGTCCCGTGGTGTCGTACCCATCGCTCGGCGAGGGAGGCGACCGTTGGAAACTCCTCAGGCATGCAGGTGATGGGCCGGCCAGGGTGCCGTTCCGTCGGGCACGAGTGGGACGGGTCGCGTGAGATGCCCTCGTACGGGGCTTGTTGGCCAGCCCCGGGCGGTTCGATTCTGACAGCGCAGAGCCGCAACTCCTCCTCTCCGTCGGAAATGTGGAGCGCCCAGATCCGGTGGGTTCCCCAGTGGTCGACCGTCTGGTGGTACTCGGCCATCACTGTCCGGGCCCCGGAATGGCTTTGCACGAAGGTTCTCAAAGAATCGTCCGTGGGGTCGTCCAGGGCCACGCGGTACGCATGCGAGAGCGGGAACGGGTGCAGCACACCCTCGTCGTCGGGGCCCCACGGCTTTGCCGGCCGCACCTCGAGCGACGGGACCGTCCCGGTCTCCCAGGGCTGTGCGGGAAGGGGTGATCCGCCGGCGCGGTACTCGCGCAGGACGTACCTTCCGCTCGTCCCGATGGCGGGCTTCCACTCCATCGCGATGGGGTACGGTACGGTCGGATCGATCCAGACGGTCGCGTTCGGCGGGGCGCGGCCTTCGGGAAGGGCAAAGTACTCGAGGTCGAAGCGCAGGACGGTCTTTCCTTCGTGGTGGCCCTTCGCCACGAGCCGGAACGTGTGGTTCTCGCGCCACTTCGCGGGCCAGTCGGCCGTGTTGAGGTGCTCCCGGCAGTCGGCAAAGAGCGAGACGACGCCGGCGTCGCCAAGGGGCTCACGTTGGAGAGGGTTGAGGATGCCGCACGCGATGGCGTCAAACTGGTAGAGAATCAGGGCGTCGAGGTTTCCGTGGTCGTCGTAGCGGAGGAACGACTGGTTCACGAACGTCGTGCTGATCGCCGAGCTCTTCGTCGACGCCGACCAGCCGACGTCGTTCGCTGCGTGCGACGAGTTGTGGTCTTGGCGGAACGCGACGAACTCGTTCGTGCCGGCTTCGAAGAGGAGATCCGAGCGGGAGGGAATCGGGACCTGGACACCGCCTCGGTCCTCGAAGGCGACGCCGTGCCGTTCGACGCGAAGGAGGTTGACGAGGCGCTGTGCGCCAAGGTGGTCGGCGACGACCGCCGGTTCGGCCCATTGTAGGATGTCGGAGTGGGCGCCGTTCTCGGCGCCCCAGGATCGGTCGTAGACGACGACGTCGCCGGCCCGCATCGACGGAAGCTGCAGGTCCCGGTACTGTTCAACGAGGTTCTGAGGTCCGCCTCCTCCCTCTTCGTGGGCGACGGCAAGCCCAAGGACACCGCCCAGCATCATGAAGGCGAGTCCGCCAAGAATGGATGCCCGGACGGCCCGACGGAGGCTGAGGGAAGGGGGGGAGGAGCGAGCCACCTTCATGGTTCCAGCCAGGGTCGGCCTCGGCATTTGAGCATGCTCGGATGACCGCCTGACAGGGGTCGTTTGGCGCCGTCTTAGCTTCATTGGTCGGACCCCCGCAGTGGGGGCCGCCACAACCCCTAGATAAGGGGCCAACTACGCCAGGTAAAGCGTGTCGTCGAGGACCCGAAGTTCCATCGGAAACGGTGGGGTTTTCCTAGAAAAACCAGCCGTTTTGTCATGATTTTTTTTGGTGCTCCCGGGCCATCAGTTCCCGGTAGAACCACTTCTCGAGCTCGGGGGGGATGACGTG
>JACPAO010000085.1 GCA_016180755.1 Methanobacteriota archaeon | reverse complement strand
GAGCTGGGCAACACAGAGCTGCAGACGGTCCCCTTCAACGCCGGGCCGACCGCCATCGAGGCGCTCCTGGCCCATCGCGTCGACGTGATCTACGTCGGCCCCAGCCCCACGATCAACCTCATCGCAAACCAGGGCCTCGACCTCGTCGTCATCGTGAGCGGAAGCGCGAGCGGCGGGGCCATGTTCGTCGTGCGGGAAGACGTACCGCTGGAGGAGCCCGCCGACTACGTGGGCAAGAAGTTTGCCACGCCGCAGATCGGCAACACCCAGGACGTGGCGCTCAAGCACTACCTCCTGCAGATGGGCCTCAAGAGCAAGGACCGCGGAGGGAACATCGACGTCATCAACCAGGCCAACGCCGACATCCTGACGCTCTTCGAGCAGGGCCAGGTCGAAGGGGCCTGGGTGCCCGAGCCTTGGGCGACGCGGCTGGTCCGGGAACAGGACGCCCGGGTCCAGGTCAACGAATCCGAGCTGTGGGAGAACGGAGACTTCGTCACCACTCACCTCGTCACGACAAGGAAGTTCGCCGAAGAGCGGAGGGCCGACCTGGAGAGCGTGGTCGCCGCCCACTACAAAGCGACCGAGCGGATCCGCACGGGCTCGCCTGAGGCCCTCGACGCGATCAACGAAGGGATCAGAATGGCCACCGGCCGACGCATCGACGACGCGACCCTCGCCGCCGCGTTCCAGAACCTACGCTTCACGAATGACCCATTGCGGGAGACCTTCAGGAAGCAATACGAGATGGCCCACGACATCGGCTTCGCCAAGGAGCCGCCCTCGGACCTGGAACGCGTCTATGCCTTGGACATCCGCCGGCCGACCGAGCCCACGGGCGACGGGTGAACGCGTGACGGGCGCCAACGTCAAGATCCGCAGCGTGAGCCATACGTTCACGGGCACGAAGGGCGCGACGGAGGCCCTGACGGGCGTCAACCTGGACGTCGCCGCGCGCGAGTTCGTCGTGCTCGTGGGACCCTCGGGTTGCGGGAAGTCCACGCTCCTCTACCTCGTCGCCGGCCTGACTCGGCAGACCCAAGGGACGATCGAGGCGGACGGGAAGGCGGTCGACGGGCCAAGTGCCGAGCGCATCATGGTGTTCCAGGAGGCGGCCCTCTTCCCTTGGCTCGACGTGCGCTCGAACGTCTCCTTCGGACTCAAGAGCACCGGCGTGGGGCGGACGGAACGCGCGAGGCGGATCGACGAGGCGCTCAAACTCGTGGAACTCGACCAGTTCGCCCACAACCGGATCCATGAGCTCTCGGGCGGAATGCGGCAGCGCGTCGCCTTGGCCCGCGCCCTCGTCCTCAAGCCCCGCGTGCTTCTCATGGACGAACCGTTCGCGGCCCTCGACGCCCAGGTCCGCGAGAACCTCCAACAGGAATTGCAGCGACTCTGGACCGCGAACACGCCCACGATTATCTTCGTGACGCACGACGTCCGCGAGGCCGCCGTCCTCGCCGACCGGATCGTCGTCATGAGCCACCGCCCGGGAACGGTCAAGGATGTCCTGCCCGTGGGGCTGCCGCGGCCCCGTGCGGTCGACGACCACGCCGTCGTCGACGTCGCCAAACGCGCCCGCGACGCGCTCTCGACCGAGGTCAAGTGGCAGATGTCCCACGAGTGGGAGTACGAATGATGACGAAGGCGAAGCCCAGCGACTGGACCAAGGCCGTCCCCGCGCTCGTCCTCTTCGTCGTCCTCATCGGCCTGTGGGAGCTCGTCGACCGGTTCGGCGGCACGTCGGCGAACGCGTTCGTCGGGCCCCTCGTCATGCTCGACTGGCTGGTCGAGCTTGTCCGCAACGGGCAGATGATACGCGCCGTCATCGCGACGGTCCGCCGCCTGTTCACCGGGTTCCTCATCAGCGTCGCCATCGGGGGCGTCCTCGCCCTCCTCATGGCCCGGTTCATGGTGGTCCAGCGCGGCGTCAAGCCCTACCTCCTTGGCTTCCAGAGCCTTCCCAGCATCGCCTGGGTCCCCCTTGCGATCCTCTGGTTCGGCATCACGGAGAGCGCGCTCGTCTTCGTCACGGTCATCGGGAGCGTGTTCGCCGTCGCCATCGCGTTCACGGATGCCCTCAAGAGCGTCCGACCCGGGCACCTCCTTGCGGCGCGCAACATGGGGAGTTCCGGCCTCGGCCTCATCACCCGGGTCATGATCCCGGCCGCCCTACCGCCGCTCGTTTCGGGCGCGAAGCAATGCTGGTCCTTCGCCTGGCGCTCGCTCGTAGGGGCGGAGATGCTCATCTCGACGGCCGCCGGCCTGGGTTGGCTGCTCGACACGGGACGCAGCTTCGGGTATGCGGGGCAGATCTTCGCCGTCATGGTCGTGACGCTGTTCATCGGGCTCGTCTTCGAGGTCTTCTTGTTCGCGCGCGTCGAGACATGGGTGCGGCGCCGCTGGGGCCTCACGACGTAGCGGCAGGCGGGATTCGTACTAGGAGAACTTTCGATGGCCGTCGAGCTTGCCCCAATACGCGCTTGAAGCGAGCCGTCGCTCAGTCCTTCGGCCCGTCCTGAACGGGTCGCAGGACCTTTCGACGCATGCCGTCCCGCGGTGGGGTTGGATGCGTAGGGAGCCACACAGATCAGCGAGGGGACTCCATGGACGCCGGAAAAAAGACCCAGACCGCCTTGTGGATGACCGCGACCTTGATCACGGCCGCGGCGCTGCTCGTGCCGTCGTTCCCGTCGGCCGAGGCCGCGACGACGCGCGTCGTAACGATCACGACCACGAGCGCCCAGCCGAGGGTCGCCTTCAAGACGTTCGACGGCAACCCCGCGAAGGTCTTCGACATCAACAACGACGGGAAGATGGAGATCGTCGCGCAGAACGACAACCAGTACGTCTACGTCTTCGACTCCAAGACCGGAAAGCTTCTCTTCGAAGCGACGACGACGTTCCCGCCGAGTTGGGGCGCCCGCAGCTTCAACGGCCCCGAGGTCGCCATCATGCAGGCCGGCGGTAGCGTCCGGCTCATCGTCGCGAACTCGGCGGCGTACATCACGTCCTTCAAGTTCACGGGCTCCGGGTCGACGTTCTCGTTCGTGAAGGAGTGGGAAAAACGGGTCACGACCTGCCACTCGAACCCAGGCATGGACGCGAAGCCGGTCCTCGCGGACCTCGACAAGGACGGCCGCCTCGAGATCCTCGTCGCGACCGAGGAGCGCGGCCTGTTCGCGCTGCGAAGCGACGGAGCGGCCTATTGGCACAACTGCCTCGGCGGCGGCAACGCCGAACCGGGCGTCGCCGACCTCAACCTCGACGGCTGGCCCGACGTCGTCCACGTCTCCGATGCGGGCATCGTCTCCGCCCTCAACGGCCGCACCGGCGGCTGGATGTGGGCCTTCGACGCGCGGGTGAAGTACGGGCTCAGCTCCGGGAGCATCCCGGTGGGTCCCGGCATCGGTCAGCTCGACGGCTTGGGCGGCCCCGACATCGTCGTGGGCGCGCGGGACAGCCACGACTCGACGAACTGGGACAACGACCACGCGCTCCTTCTTGCGCTCGACTCGGGGGGCCGGGTCCTCTGGGCGAAGCAGGACACCCACGCCAACCCCCTCACGTACACGCATCCCGTCGTCGTCGACGCCGACAAGAACGGCCTGAACGAGGTCTACTGGGGCGACTGGAACACCGTCGGCCACAAGCCCCCGCCTCCGGACAGCCCGGACGCGTGGAAGACGACCGGACCCGCGAACTTCTACCGCTACGACAACTTCGGGAACCTCGTCTGGCGGACGGAACTCGGCACGTGGTGGAGCAACAAGGACCTCGCGCTCGCCGACGTCGATGCCGACGGCGTCCAGGAGGTCCTCGCGAACGGCCCGAACGGCGCCGAGGACGGCATCTGGTACCTAAACGGCAACACCGGGGCGAAGGAGTCCTTCGTGTCGACGCACCCGTACAAGGTGGCGCGCGGCCCGATCGTCGCGGACCTCTGGCGCACCGGGACCATGCAATGGGTCGTCGAGGCGAGTGCCGCCATCCTCGTCTTCGACACCGGCGTCGCCTACAGTTCGGCGTGGCCGCACCTGCCGTACGAGAGTTTCCCCCACAGCGGGACGCCCAGTCCGACAACCACCACGACGAGCACCCTGCCCACGAGCGTCACCCCGGTCCCCACGACGCCGCCGCCGCTCACCACGACCACGACGCCCGCCCCGACGGCCACGACGACCCCGGCGCCCGGCGGAGCGACGTTCACCTTGTCGCCGAACGTCAACGAGTGGTGGGTCGAGGTGCGCGTCGATTGGAGCAAGACCGTGACCGGCGTCGACGCCCGCGTGAACGGCGGCTCCTGGATCCCCCTCGAGAAGAAGTCGTGGGGCAACTGGGCGAAGTCGTTCTTCGTGGCCCGCGGAAGTTCGGTGGACTTCCAGGCGACCGCCTCCGACGGCACGACGTCGTTCTCGCCGACGTTCACGTGGCTGTCCGGCTCCGGCTTCACGGCGACGTTCCAGCCTTGCTGCACCGACAACAATTGGTGGGTGGAGGTCAAGGTGACGAGCACGCACACGATCGCGGCCGTCGATGTGAGCGTCAACAACGGCGCCTGGCAGCCCCTGTCGAAGACGAGCTGGGGGACGTGGGCGAAGAGTTTCTTTGTGGCAGACGGCTCCAAGGTCGTCTTCCGCGCGACCGACGAAAACGGGGCGACCGCGTTGAGCTCGACCTACACGTGGACGTAGCCGTCCCTTCCCGGGCGGTTGTCGGTCGGGGACAAGGGGACACGGGGACCAGGGCCCCGGCCCGTCGGACCGGCGCTTTATCTCGGCGGGACGGCTGCGGCTTCCCGTCGGTGCCAACATGGCCAACCTCCTCCGCCGCATCCTCCACCTTGGGACGAAACCAACGAGCGCGCCCGAACCTGGTGTGGAGGCGTCCGGGGCGGCCCCCGCGCAACCGCTCCCCGTGCTCGCCCCGATCGAGCAGGCGCCGGCCGCCATCGAGGTCCCGGTCGTGGTTCCCGTGCCGGAGCCGCCTGCCCCAGTCTTGGAGCCCCCCATCGAGGCCGCCGTGCCCGCCCTCGTCGAGGCGCCTGCGCCCGTCGAGGCCGCGACGCCGGTGGACTCCTTCCACCTCAACCCGCCGCTTCCGACCGCCCGGCGCGTCGCGCCCGTCGAGGTCCTCGAGCCGAAGTCCCGGACCCGGAAGGCCCCTGCGCCGTCGCGCGCCTCCAAGGGCCGCCACTTGCCGCGGAGCCCCCGCAAAGACGACAGGAAGATCCAAGGAGAAGTCCGCATGAAACCCAAAGCGATCGCGCACGCGCGCCTCGTGAACTTCAAGCCGGCCCTCGCGCTCCCCAGCGGCCACAACGGCACGAACGGACACGCCTCGCCGAAGAAGGGCACGGCCACCGCGCGCCCCGACCCGGAGGCCTCGCTCGCCTGGCTCCAGTTCCTCGCAAAGAACGTCCACGCCGGCGGCCTCCACCTCCTTCTCGCGTACTACCGTCGCCTCGGCTGGATCCCGAAAGGCGCGTACGCGTGGCTTCGCGACCTCGCAAGCGGCGTCTCGCGCCAGGCGAACCGCATGACGTGGGACACGCTACGGATCGAGCCCGACCGGCTCATCGAGATCCACGCGAAGAGCTACCGGGCCCTCCTCGAGCTCTTCCCGCCCGCGACCGAGGCCGCCCCGCCCGGCGCCAACGGGCACGCGGTCGCCCTCGTGACGGCGAGCATGAAGCGCCGCAACTAGCGCTAACCTGGACGCGCCGGAAACTATATCGGGTCCGGCGAGTGCAGACCTCCACAATGGCGACGGAGAAGCGTGCGCCCAGCCCCAGGATCGTCGACGTGGGCGCCCGCGTCACGTCCCGCCTGCCCCAAGGGAAGCTGCGCATCGAACTCCTTACCGACCCGTGGAGCGTCTGGTGCTGGGGCTTCGAGCCCGTGCGCCGCGCCCTCGCCCTGCGCCACCCCGAGCTCGAGTTCCGGTTCCTCCTGGGCGGGATGTTCGAGGAGATGCCGCGGCCCGAGCAGGTCGGCTTCGACGTCGACCGGTTCTTCGCGATCGTCCAGCGGACCACCGGCATGCCCATCCGGGCCGACGGCCCCCGCAAGGACCCGCCCCGGAGCACCTACCCCGCCTGCATCCACGTCCACACCGTCCGCCTCCTTGCGCCCGAGCTCGAGGAGGCTTACCTCCGAGCGCTGCGCGAGGCCGCGTACCTCGACGGGCTCAACATCAGCCGCGACGACGTCGGGGCCGACGTCGCCGAGCGCGTGGGCGTCGACCGCTCCGAGTTCCTCACGCTTCGCACGACAAACGTCCCCGGCGACGTGTTCAAGCAGGAGGTGGCCGCACTGCAGGCGAAGAGCCTTCATGGCTACCCGACCGTCCTCTTCACGCTCGACGATCGGACCCACGTGGTCCAAGGGTTCCAGACGCTACCCGCGATCCTCGGCATCGCGCAGTCGCTCACCGGCAAGATGCACGCGCCGACGCCCGATCCCGCGCTGCCGACGATCGTTCCGCCCGGCGAACGGGTGGCGACGCGCGAGATCGCCGAGGTCCTGGGCGTAAGCGTCGAGACGGCGTACGACGCCTGCGCCGTCTCCGAGGCCGACGGCCTGCTCGTTCGCGAAGTCCACTCGACGGGCGTGGTGTGGTCCAGGCGGGACGCGAAGGCTCGTCCTGCCCCCGCCCGCCGTACGCCCCAGCCCGCCCTCATCCGTCCCGCGCCGTGACACGGCGGCCCTCACCCGAACGGGTTAAGCTTCCAGGACGCTCACGGGGCCATGCCCACCGCGCCCGTCCGCGTGCCTTCCTTCTACCACGACACCTCCCGTCGCCTCCAGGACCGCTTCGACACGCGGCGCATCGCCGACCGCCTCGTCGAGGTGACCGTCGCCGACGAGCTCAACGAATCCCTCGCCGGATGGATCGAGTCCCTCGACATGTTCTTCCTCTCGACCGTCGACCCGAACGGCCAGCCCACCGTCTCGTACAAGGGCGGCGACCCCGGCTTCGTCCGCGTGCCCGACGCGAAGAC
>JACPAO010000163.1 GCA_016180755.1 Methanobacteriota archaeon | reverse complement strand
ATGATCGGGCTCCCCGCCGTGTTCCTGCCCATCATGGTCCGCCGCGAAATCCTCATGCGCGACATCGTCTTCCTCGCGGCCGTCACCCTCGTCGTCGGAGCCCTCCTCCTCGATGGCGACCTCACCGTCTACGAGGGGGTCGTCCTCATCCTCCTCTTCATTCCCTACGCGGCGAACCTCCTCTCGAGCGGACGCACGCGGCCACCGGCGGAACTCGAGGAGATCGCGACCGAATCCGAGATCGAGCTCGAGCTCATCGGACACCTCTTCAACCGCCCCATCACGGTCCGCGCCGGCACCAAATGGCTCCTCATCGGCCTCGGCCTCCTCTTCGTCGGGGCCCACTTCGTGACGCGCGGCGCCGAGGCCATCTTCGACCTCTTCGGCATCAGCAAGTTCATCCTCGGAATCACGGTCGTGTCCATCGGGACCAGCCTTCCCGACATCGCGGCCGCCGTCCAGGCCGTCCGCCGAGGCCACCCCGACCTCGCCCTCGCGATCGGCATCGGGGCAAGCATCTTCACGATGCTCCTCACGCTCGGCGTCATGGGCGTCGCTTTCCCGCAGGCGTTCATCGTCGAGGACCTACTCAACACGATCATCGTGATGGGTGCCCAGATCCTCGTCCTGCTCGTGTTCGCCGCCACCGGACGGCAGATCCACCGATGGGAGGGCGCGATCCTCTTCGCGTTCTACCCCCTCTACATCGTGATCGAGCTGCTCTTGCACTACGGCGCGCGGCTCTAAGCCGCGGTAGTACCTATTTACGGCCGTCGCACGCCTACGAACGCCATGAATCGGCCGCAGGCCTTCGTCGTCGTCCTCGTCCTCGCGGCAGTGGCGGGCTGCCTCGAAGGCGCGGACCAAGGCAAGTCAGGCGGCGCGGCCAACCTGCGCGGCGCGAAGCCGGGTGGGACCGCGCTCGCGATTCGCGAGGACTGGGCGGACCTCGCCGTGGGAGGCCAGCACAACCACGCCGACATCAAGCTCCACGAGAACGTCTCCACGGCCAACTTCGAGACCCTTGGGTACAATCCGCTCGTGAGCGACTATTACGGACGCTCCTCGGGCGGCTACTTCTGCGGCGCGGCCCGCGAACGCGACGGCCGCCGCATCGCCATCGTCCACTCCTTCGTGTCCGACGTCGCCCTCATCGTGAACGACGTCACCGACGCCGCGAGCCCGCAGAAGATCGGGGAGCTCGTCATGTCGAACACGCAGGTGTACGACGTCGCGCTGAGCCCCGACCTCCGGTACGCCCTCCTAGCGACGAGCCCCCTCGACGGCGGACCCGACAAGGTCGGCTCGGTCCCCGAGGCCCCGAAGTTCGCGTTCCGCGACGCGTGCACGGGCGAAACGCGGAGCCTCGCCGGACCCGAGCAGGGCCTCCCGTACGCCTCCGGCGTCGTCCTCGTCGACCTCACGAACCCCCGGAACCCCGTCATCGCTGACTTCCGCTTCCACGACGTGGGCGGACGCAACGTCGTCCTCACGACCGCCCTCAACCCCGGGATGGGCTACGCGGCGCTCTTCGAGATCCAGACCCTCGCCGGCGGACCCAAGCTCCAGGCGCTCTCCGTCTTCGTCCCGTTCGTCGCGAACGCGCCGGCCGAGGCGCCCAAGGCGACTTACGTCCACGACGGGTACATCCAGAAGCATCCCATCACGGGCGACACCCTCCTCTACCTCGCGTGGGGCACCCACGGGCTCGCGCTTGCGAACGTCAACGACCTCACGCGTCCCCAGCAGATCGCGTTCTGGCACGACTGGTCGCAGGTCAAGAAGAACGCGGGCGGGCACTTCGTCCACGAGGCCCTCCCCGCACCCGAGGCGTGGGACGGACGGCACTACACGTTCATCGGGGAGGAGTGCGGCGGGCGCCCCGCGGAGACGCCAACGTGCCTTGTCACAACGCTCGACACGACGGACCCGCGGACGCCGAAGTTCGTGGGCGCGTGGACGCTGCCCGTCGACGTCTCCTGGACGGGAACGTACCAGTTCTCGACGCACTACATCGCGCTCGTAAACCGCACCCTCTTCGTAAGCAATTACCACGGCGGCGTGTGGGCGGTCGACGTGTCGACGGACGCGGCGCGCCGCACGATGCCCTCGATCGGCGTCTACCTCCCGACGCGGGAGTCGCCCAAGCCTTGGCCCGGGATGGGCCAGGGCACGACGGTCCTGCAGGTCCTCTTCGCCGACGTGCGCGTCAACAGCAAGCCGTTCGTCCTCGATTTGGAGGCATTGCCCGACGGGACGCTCGTCATCTTCGACGGCACGACGGGGCTGTACACGGTGCGGTTCGACGCGGATCGCCCGGCGCCTCCGCCGGCTCCGTGGAGCCTCGGCTACACGTGAACGAGTTGCGGCCGTCGGGCGCCCTTAGATGAGCTTGTAGAAGCTCGTGTCGATCGAGGAGACCGGCGTCTCCTCGGCGACCATCGGCGCGAGGTCCTCGACGAACTGGGGGAGCTTCATCTTGGGCGTCTTCGTCGGGATCTCGAGGTCGTGGTCGAGGGCGTACTTGAGGACCTTCTTGGCGCTCTCGAGGTCCTGGTAGTAGATGGTGACCTCGTTGCGGCCCATGAGGAACCGGCCCGGGGTCGCCTCCTGGATAATCCAGAAATTCCCTAGGGAATTCGTGACCTTCGAGTTGGGAAGCTGATGCACGGCGGCGTACTGGGGCCGCTCGATGGTGATCTTCCGAGACTTGTGGATGAGTTTGTAGGCAACGGCCTGACCGTTGCGCTTCTTGCTAGCGATCAGGGAGA
>JACPAO010000084.1 GCA_016180755.1 Methanobacteriota archaeon | reverse complement strand
CAGGGCCCGCACGTCCTCTTCGTCGACGCGCCAGGACTCGGCGAGGAACTCGTCCGAGACCCCCATCGCCTTCGCCCTTCGCAGGAGCTCCGCCGAGCATCCGGGCCCCGCGCGGGCGACCTCTCGCTCCATCTCGACAAGCTGGCGGACCTTCTGCACGAAGAACGCGTCGTAGGCCGTGAGCTTCACGATCTCGTCGATGGGCCGGCCGCGGCGCAGGGCCTCGGCGACGACGAAGAGGCGCTGGTGCGTCGGCTTCAGCATGATGTCCGTGAGCTGCTCGTCGGTCCAGTCCTTCTTGGCCTGCAGGCTCGTGCGGTCGACCTCGAGCGAGCGGACCGCCTTCATGAGCGATTCCTCGATCGTCTTGCCGATCGCCATGACCTCTCCCGTCGACTTCATCGCCGTGCCGAGCCGCTTGTCGGCGTTGCGGAACTTGTCGAAGGGCCACCGCGGGATCTTCGTGATGACGTAGTCGAGCGCGGGCTCGAAGGAGGCCGGGGTCTGGCCCGTCACGTCGTTGCGGATCTCGTGGAGCCGCAGGCCGAGGGCCACCTTCGCCGCGACGCGCGCGATGGGGTAGCCGGTCGCCTTCGACGCGAGCGCCGACGACCGGGACACCCGCGGATTGACCTCGATCACGCGGTACTCGAAGCGCTCCGGGTGGACCGCGAACTGGATGTTGCAGCCGCCCTGGATTCCGAGCGCGCGGATGATCTTGAGTGCCGCCGAGCGAAGGACCTGATGCTCCCGGTCCGAGAGCGTCTGGGCCGGGGCGACGACGATGGACTCGCCGGTGTGGATGCCCATGGCGTCGATGTTCTCCATGTTGCAGATCGTGATGCAGTTGTCCTCCGCGTCGCGCATCACCTCGTACTCGAACTCCTTCCAACCGAGGATCGACTCTTCGATGAGCACCTGGCGGATGCGCGAGTACACGAGGCCCTTGCCGACGATCTCCTCGAGCTCGGCCTCGTCGTGCGCGACGCCCGAGCCCAGCCCGCCCAGGGTGAACCCCGCACGGACGATGACGGGAAAGCGGCCGATCTGGCGCACGACGTCCTTGGCCTCGGCGATCGTGTGGGCGGCCCCGGACTTGGGGACCGGCTCGCCGATCTCGATCATGGAGAGCTTGAACCGCTCCCGGTCCTCCGCCTTCGCGATGGCCTCGAGGGGCGTCCCAAGCAGTTCCACGCCGTACTTGGCGAGCACGCCCTGCTCGGCGAGCTCACTGCAGATGTTGAGCCCCGTCTGCCCGCCCATGCCGGACAGGATTCCCTGCGGGCGTTCCCGCGCGATGATCTTCTCGACGACGGGCACGGTGAGCGGTTCGCAGTAGACGCGGTCCGCCATCTCGATGTCCGTCTGGATGGTGGCGGGGTTGCTGTTGACGAGCACGACCTCGAACCCCTCTTCGCGGACGGACTTGCAGGCTTGGCTGCCTGAGAAGTCGAACTCGGCGGCCTGCCCGATCATGATGGGGCCGGAGCCGATGATCATCACCTTCCGCAGATCGGTCCGCTTCGGCACCTAGGCGCGCCTCCCCTTCGCGATGCTCTTCTCGAACCGTTCGAACAGGTGGCTCGTGTCCCGGGGGCCCGGGCAGGCTTCCGGATGGTACTGGACGCTGAACACGGGGCGCTCCCTGTGCTCGAGGCCCTCGACCGTGTTGTCGTTGGCGTTGCGCTGCGTGACGCGAAGGCCGGTTCCCTCGAGGGACTTCTCGTCGACGCTGAAGCCGTGGTTCTGGCTGGTGATGTAGACGCGGCTGGAGGCGACGTCCTTCGCGGGCTGGTTCGCGCCCCGGTGACCGAACTTCAACTTGTAGGTCGTTGCCCCGTACATGAGGGACAGCAGTTGGTGCCCCAGGCAGATCCCCATGACAGGATACTCGTCGGCGAGCCCCCGCATCGTCTTCACGGTGTGCTGCACGATGTCCGGGTGGGACGGGTCGCCGGGGCCGTTGCTCAGGAAGATCCCACTTGGGTCGAACGACTCCACGGTGGGACGATCCGCATCCCAGGGGACCTGCACGACGTTGAACTGCCGAACGAGGTGCCGGACGATGTTCCGCTTCGCTCCGCAGTCGACGAGGACCACGTTGGGGGCCTTCGGGTCGGCCGCGCCCGCGAGTTCGCCTGCGAGGCTGCGGCCGTGGCGGATGGGCTTCTTCGGGGAGACCGCGGCTACGAGGTTGAGCTTGTCCGGGTAGGGCATGCGGTTCACCTCGGCGAGGAGCGCCTGCGGGTCGGCGCCGTCCGTGCTGAGGGCCGCCTTGAGCGTCCCGAACATGCGCGTCTTGATCGTGAGCGCCCGCGTGTCCACGCCGCTCATCCCGGGGACGTTTTGCTCCACGAGGAAGTCGTGCAGCGTTCGGCGGCCTTGTGGGTGGAAGGGGGTCCGGCATTCCTCCCAGACGATGCAGGCCCTCGCCCACACGTGGTCGGACTCGGAATCCCCGGCGTGGACACCGTAGTTCCCGATCATCGGGTAGGTGAACATGAGGAGCTGGCCTTCGTACGAGGGATCCGTGAGGCTCTCCTGGTAGCCCGTCATCTCGGTCGTGAAGACGAGTTCACCAAAAACGGTCTTGCGGGCGCCGAAGGCGCGGCCGTGGAGGATCGTGCCGTCCTCCAGGACCAGTACGGCTTTGTCGGTGGGAGCACCCATCCGTGTGGACCTTCGCTCAAGAATTCGGGGTGGTAGTTAAGCGTTGCTTCGGATTTGGGTCAAACTCAAGGAGCGACGATGAAAAATCTGTCCGGCCGCGTCGCGCTCGCGTTCGCCTATGACGGGACGAGCTTCGATTCGTTCGCCCGCCAACCGGGGAGGCGCACCGTCGAGGGCGAACTCCTTCGCGTCCTCGCGCGCGCGGGCGTAGTGACGGATCCTCGTGCGCAGCGCTACGAGGCCGCGAGCCGCACCGACCGCGGCGTGAGCGCGTGGTGGAACGTTTGCGCCTTCGACACGCGCGCCGACCCCCGGTCCTTGCCGCATCTTCGCCACGTCCCGGCCGGCCTCCACCTCCTTGGCGCGGCCGCGTGCACTCTGTCGTTCTCGCCGCGACGCGACGCCCTCGGCCGGAGCTACGTGTACCACGTCCGGGCCCGGCCGGGCTTCGATTGGAGCGGGCTGCGCAGGGCCGCCCTCCTGTTCCAGGGTCGGCATGATTTCCGAGGCTTTTCGCGGCGGGACCAAACCGTCGGGTCCGTGCGCACGCTGACTCGGGTCCGTGTGTCCGGCCGCGGGAACGAGCGGATCCTGCGGTTCACGGCCCCGTCGTTCCTTTGGGAGCAGGTGCGACGCATCGTCCGGGCGCTCGTCGAAGTGGGGGAGGGGCGCCGGACCGTCGACTCGGTCCGCGCGCAACTCGCCTCCCCGGGCCAACGCGCGGTCCCGCCCGCTCCGCCCGAGCCCCTTGTGCTCGAGCACGTCGAGGTCCCGCTCGTGTTCCCGCCGCCTTCGTCGGCCGCGAAGCGGCGACTGGAGGAGCTCCACGATTCGGCCTGGGCCCGCTGGAGGTTTCACGCCGGGCTGGCGGCGAGCGCGCCCACGCGTCGGCGGTAATGGAAAAGGTAGTGTTGGGCGTAGCCGGCCTCGGCTCCAAAGTGCTTCCACGCGAAGTCCCGGATGGCGGCGTAGCTCGGCCGCCGCGGGCGAGGAAGGTAGGTTTCGCCAAGGAGCCGTCGTACCCACACGTCCGAGGGGAAGGCGCGCCGCTGGTCGCATCCGTAGAGGAGGATGCAGTCGGCGACCTTTTCGCCCACACCGTGCACGCGAAGGAGTTCCTCGAAGGCGTCTTCGTAGCGCCTCTGCACCCAGCTTGCGGGCCGCAGCCTTCCGCGGGCGACGAGGCGGGCGGCGCGCTTCACGTACGCGGCCCGGTATCCCATGCCGGTCGCGCGGAGATCGGCATCGGCGAGGGTCGCGAGCGCCGCCGCCGTCGGAAATCGATGGACGCCCGGCCGTCCGCGACCTGCCCGTCGACCGGCGCGCTGGCTCAGCTTTTCGATCGTGTTTCGGATCTTTCGTTCGTTCGAGTTCTGCGAGATGATGAATGAGATGAACGTCTCCCATGGGTCCTGGCGGAGCAGCCGCAGGCCGGGGAAGCGGGAAAGGGCCGTGCGAAGGAAGGCATCCTTGGGTGCTGCCTGGAGGAAGGCCAGGTGCGATTCATCGAGCCGAAAGTAGTGCCTGACCTGGTCCTCTCGTAGGCGCGGCCCGGACCGCCAGGTCAGGACGTCTGCTTCGGATCTCACATGAACCGGTTCGTTTCGGATGAACCCGAAGTGCCATCCCTGGCCCTCGGGGACCCATCGGAATGCCTGCCCCGAATAGAGCGTGGCCTCCAAATCGAGCGGGCCCTGGAAGGCCAGCTTCTTCCCCATGGCTTGCGTGCCGCAGCGCCTCCCTTATAACGGCGTCGACGCCGGCCGGCCGTACAAAAAGCTTCGCCACGGCCCTCTTTAAGCGAGAACGTCAAAATTCGTGATTGTGAGCGCCACAGGGGGTGCGTAATGCAACGCACGGTACGGCGAGCTATTATCGGGTCTGGCATGGCCTTGGCCGCCGTTGTCACCGCTGCCAATTTCACAGCGGCCCTCGACGTTCTCGACGATCAACTCTCCGCGACGCCGCTTCCCATCTTGAGGTCCTCCTCCGAGGCGACGGCGCCAACCACACCGCCCGTGACGGAGACGGTAGAGAGCGCGCTTCCGCAAGTGGGTGGCCAGCAGAACGACCCCGGCCCGGGCACGACGTCGCCTCCCGCGCCCACGACGACGCTGTCGCCGCAGATCGGGGTGAAGACAAATGCCCCGAACACCGACGTGAGTCCGACGACGTCGGCGTCCGTGCGCGCGGCCACGAGCATGCCGACGTATGGTGGCGTGGTGTACACGACGAGGGCAACATCCTCTTCGGCGTCAAAGCCCGCCTTGAACGACGCGGTCGTCACGGCCGGGCCCGTAGGCGATTCCTCGCTCCGCGCCGCGGCGGACACCAACGGCGACGGCCTCCTCGACGAATCGGAGGCCGCGGCCGCACAGAGCATGGCGTCGTCGGGCAACGAGACGGCCCCGAACGGGTCCGATCCGACCATCACGTCCGTGCCCGGACTTGGCGCGGGGCTCACGTTCTTGGTCCTCCTGGGAGGCGTCGCCTTCCTCGCCCGGCGGCTGCGCGCTTGACCGCCCGGGCACCTAGATATAGGGGTTCTTCCTACGCGCGGCCTACCCACTCCGGCTACGTCCGAGGTGGCTAGCCTCCCTCGAGGTGTCCCAGCATGGCCAAGGCCCGCGCACGCACAGCAGCAAGGAAAGTCAAGGACAAGTGGAAAACGAAGCAGTGGTACCAGCTGCTTGCGCCCGCGATGTTCAACAAGACCGTGATCGCCGAAACGCTCGCCGACGACCCCAACAAGCTCCTCCACCGCGTCTCTTCTACGACGCTCCAGGACCTTACGGGCGACTTCAAGCTCATGCACGTGAAGCTCGAGTTCCAGGTGACGGAAGTCACCGGGACCCAGGGATCATCGGTCTTCGTCGGCCACACCCTGACAAGCGACTACGTGCGACGCCTCATCCGACGCAACCATTCCAAGATCAGTTGCGTCTTCGACGTGACGACGAAGGACGGCGCGGGGATCCGCGTGAAGCCCTTTGCCGTCACGGACCGGCGCAGCCAATCGAGCCAGCAGACGGCGATCCGCAACGCGATCGGCAAGACCCTCGTGGAGGACGCGGCCGGGAAGACGATGGCGGCCTTCGTGCAGGAGATGCTCAACGGCAACCTCGCCAACAAGGTCTACAAGGTCTGCAAGCCGATCTACCCGCTTCGCAAGATCGAGATCAACAAGTCCGAGGTCTTCCAGCAGCCGACGATCGTCATGGAGGAGCCGGGCGCCGCCGTGGCGCCGCCCGCCACCACGACCGCCGCGGCCGACGCGGGCGCGCCCGAGGGCGGCTCCGAAGAGCCGGCGGAGGAAGAGTCTGAGGAGGAGCGGGAAGAGGAGCCCGCCACGGCCGCGCCGGAAGCCTAACAACGCCTACCAATCTGGTTAAGTAGGGCCGAGGCGACGCCTCGTCGCGATGCGCGCCCGGTGGACGACCCCAGGGATGGCCGTCGTGGCGGCCGTCCTGGTCATCGCGGGCGCGCTCCCCATCGTTGGGGCGCAATCGGCAGACGAGTGGCGCCTGCCGGACGGGACCGGCGACCAATTCTACGTCGCGCGGAGCGGCCAGACGGTCCCCGTCGGGGCCAACCCGGCGACGAGCCACACCGACCTCCGGGGCGTCACGATCCGGAACGAGGACGAAACGTCGCTCGAGTTCGCCTTCCTTGTATCCTATCTCAAGGTCCGCCCGGCCAAGGACCCTGCAAACGCTATCCGCTACGATTGTGGCGGGTCGGGGTTAAGCCAAGGCGGCGGTTTCTCCGGACCGGTGTCCAGCCGGGCGACGTACGAGTTGGCTTTCGGCCTCGCGGACACGGACATCAAGTTCCGCGTGGACGTCCGTGTCCTGGGCGACTACGATGGGCCAGGCGCGACCGGCGCGTTCGTCGCCCGCAGCGCCATTGCCTACCTGTGCGTAGAATGGGGCGGCCCGCAGGGCGGCGGCCGCATCCAACCCGCGGTCGTGCAGTTCGACGAGGCCAATTTCGCCATCCGGATCGTCGTCCGCAAGGACGCCATGATGGCGCGGCTGCCGGACCCCCGCGGACGCGGAAGCCTCGAAGTCCGCCCGACGCCTGTCCCGGTGCCGTTGGACCAGGGCTCGCGGCTCGTCGACTTCGTGGCAGGGAGCAACATCCCTCAGCTCGACACGTACATCTGCTGCACCGACCACGAGACGGTGCGGGACGTGGCCCCGAACCAAGGCCCCAGTCCCGAATTCGTCCTCCAGCGTTCGACCGCCAACCGGGTCATCGCCCTCGAACTCGCGGGCGGCGCGACGGCCCTGGGCGTCGCGCCCGGCGTCAACATCTCGATTCCGGCGAGGCTCGTGAACGGGGCGTCCGGCAAGCGGCTCGTGTTCCTTTCCTTCGCGGCGGTCACCGACTCGGGGGACGCGCCGGGCTACTCGGTCAGCGGCCCGGCCGCCCTCACGGTGCCCGCCGGCGAAGCCAACCCTCCGGTTCGGCTCGTCGCGCGGGGGGTTAGCACCGGCTACGAGTCCGAGATCGCCGGCGTGACCGTGCCCCTGCAGCCCTCCCCGGTCTTGGGGCCCAACGCGAACGTAGTCTTCGTGCACGCCGCCCCGAACCCCGGTCCGTTCGATGGGCTTCCCGCACCGGCCTACGCGGCGGGATGCAATGGATGGACGCCTTGCGCCACGCCGTTCCTGTCCGCCTGGGAGTCGGATCCGGCGGCCGTTGTGCCGGACGAGTTCCCCCAGTTGCTGTTTTTCGGGTCGACCGGCATCGGCGGAAGCTTCGAGGCCTTGCAGTCGGGCCCGCCGTTCCCCCTTCCCCTCGCGTTCGCTCCCGGTCAGCCGGCTCGCGTCGACCTCAAGTTGAAGGCCGACGCTCCCATCGACAACATCGCCGTCAAGGTGACCCTTGCCGCCCAGGTCCCGGGGGAGCCGTTGCGGCCAGGCCGCAACCTCGGGACCGGCCAGGCGGCGGGCTCGGCCTCGTCCGGCGGAAGCCTCGTCACTGTGACCGTCACGCCCCCCGACCCGAACGGGTTGTTTCTCCCCGCGGGCAGCAGGCTCACCGCCGTCGTGGACTTCCGGATCCCTCACGGCCCTGGCTCGGCCGGCATCGCACGAGGCCTCATGGTCGTCGGGCGGGAAAGCAAGATCACCCTGCCGCTCGTCGAGGTGCCGGAGGATCTTCTTCTCGGCGCGACCGGCCCGTTCCAGTTGACCGCCCCCGACGGACGCGAGGACTTCGTGAACCCGGGCGAGGCACGCCTCTTCAACCTGACCCTCATCAACCAGTCCCCGGAACGACACGACGTCCACGTCGACCTCGCCGCGTCCCCTTCCTCTTGGCGGGCTAGCGTCGTCCCAGGCGCCGACTTCCGGCTGGATTCCGGGGATGCCATTCGCTTGGCGGTGCGAGTCTTCGCCCCCGCGCAGGCGGCCGAGGGCGAACGCGGCTCCGTGTGGGTGAACGCGACGCAGGAAGGCTCGACCGCGGCCGGCCTCCGTCTCACGGCGATCGCGACCCGCGGCGTGGAACTGGAAGACGACGTCCAGCCGTACGAACCCGACGCGGACACGAAGGCCAAGCTTGTGTCGGAGGCCCCCGCCAAACAGCCAGGTCCGGGGGCCCTCGGGGTCCTGGCAGCCGTGGCGGTCGTGATCCTTTTCGGCCGCCGGTTCCGCGAAGGAACCAATAAATAGGAGACCCGCCTGCACCGAGATTCGCCCACACCGTAGTAGCGGCGCAAGCCGCGACGCGTATTCCCGCGGGACTACGGAGGCTCGAACCCAATGGCCGATCCGAACATCCTCAAGGCCGTGCAAGCCGCCCTCTCCGGTTCCAAGGAGCGGGAGCGCAAGTTCAACCAGTCCGTGGACCTTGCCATCAACCTCAAGAACATCGACCTCGCAATCCCCAAGAACCGGATCGAAGACGAGCTCCCCCTCCCGCACGGCCGCGGAAAGTCGGTCAAGGTCGGCATCTTCGCCTCGGGCGACCTTGCGACGAAGGCGAAGAAGGTGGCCGACGTCGTCGTCCAACCCCAGGAGATGGGCGACCTCGCCACCGACAAGAAGCGCTTCAAGAAGCTCGTCAACAGCATCGACTACTTCCTCGCCGAAGCTCCCCTCATGCCCACGATCGGCAAGACCTTGGGCGTCGTCCTCGGCCCGCGCGGCAAGATGCCGCGGCCGATCCCGCCCACCGCCGACCCGACGGCGCTCGTCGACGGCCTCAAGCGCACGGTGCGCCTTCGCTCGAAGGACCGCCGCACCTTCCACACGGTCGTTGGCTCAGAAGACATGGGTGCCGAGAAGATCACCGAAAACGTCGAAGTGGTCCTCAAGCGCCTGGAATCCCGGCTCGAGCAAGGCCGGAACAACATCCACAGCATCTTCGTGAAGACGACGATGGGCCCCGCGACGAAGGTGATCTAAGATGGCGCAGGCGCACAAGGCGCACGTCGCGAAGTGGAAGAAGGACGAGGTCGTCAAAATCGAGGACGCCCTCACGAAGCATCCGGTCATCGCCGTCGTGTCGATCGGCGGCATCCCCTCGGCGAACATGCAGAAAATCCGCGCCGGGCTTCGCGGCAAGGCCGAGGTCCGCAGCGGCAAGAACAACCTCCTCCAACTCGCCCTCGAGGGCGCCGAGAAGAAGGTCCCCGGCATCAAGCAGCTCGAGGAGCTCATGGCCGGGCAGACCGCGCTCGTCGCCTCCGAGCTCAACCCGTTCGCCCTCTACAAGCAGTTCTCCCAGAGCCGCACCAAGATGGCGGCCAAGCCCGGCCAGAAGGCGCCCTTCGACATCGAGGTCCAGAAGGGCGAGACGTCGTTCAAGCCCGGCCCGGTCGTCGGCGAGCTGCAGAAGGCCGGGATCCCGGCCGCGATCGACCAGGGCAAGGTCGTCATCAAGAGCACGAAGGTCGTCGTTAAGAAAGGCGAGACCATCAGCGCCGACCTCGCCTCGGGCCTCGCGAAGCTCGAGATCCACCCCATCGAAGTGGGCCTCGACGTGAAGGGCATCTTCGAGAAGGGCTTCCTCTACAAGCCCGACGTCCTCGCGATCGACGAGACGGAGTTCCGCAACCGGCTCGCCCGCGCGGCGCGCAGCGCCATC
>JACPAO010000083.1 GCA_016180755.1 Methanobacteriota archaeon | reverse complement strand
GGAGGCCACGATGCCGGCGATCACGATCGGGTCCGAGAACTGGTCCAACTGGGCCGCGAACGGGTTCTCGGGGGAGGTTCCCGCCTCCCGTTCCTTGAGCCGCTCCTGGAACGTCTTGGCCGCGCCGTAGCCGGAGACGCCGAGCCCGATGAGCCACAGCACGATCATGGCCGGGAAGAACTTGGCTGCCGGTAGGGGCCTTCGCTCCCGCTCGGCGATCTCGTGGAAGGCCTTGTACGTCCAGAACCACCAGTAGACGCCGAGCGTCACGATGAATAGGACGATGTCCACGCCGGGACTCCGCTTCTTGCCTTCGGCCATGGACGGCCGCGACGGAGTCGCCGCGTCATAACGGTGCCGGAAGGGCCCTCCGGCTGGAGGCGGGCCGCTTCGCGATTCCTAACGGAATGGCCGGCGTCGTGCGCACGCCCGGCACGGGCCCATTTAAGAGACCTCGACGGGCCCACCACCACGGTTTTCAAGAAGGGCTCTCTTGCGCCGGTCATGCAACGGTGGGTCCCGCTTGCGGCCGGTATCGTCCTCGTGCTCGCCGCGGCTGGTTGGTTCGCGTACGAATTCACGTGTGGCGACAAGACGCAGGAGCAGCCGCTTCCAGGCCAGGAGGCGCCTCCGGCCGAATGCACCCGGGGCCAGATGACGGTCCCGACCTTCGCCGTGGCCGCCACCCTGTCGATCCTCGCGGGCGGAATCCTTGCGTATCTGAAACCTCCGACGCGTTCGGACGTGCACGTGGGGATCCTTCGGCTCGCCTACTGGCCCTTCATCGCGGCGCTCGTCTTCTTCGCCGCGCTCGAGCTCGGCGGCGTGGGGCTGTACCTGTTCCCGCTCGCGATGCTGGTCGTGCTCGTGGCGCTGTGGCCGCGCGACGCAGGGGCGTGGGCCCTCGGCGCGGGCGCCGCCCTCAACTTCCTGTCGGCCGGCCTGCAATGGTCGCACGAGCTCGAGGCCGTGCGGCAGCCCATCAACTCCCCCAACGAGTACTACATCATGCCCTGGTGGAGCCTCCTCGTGCTCGTGTTGAGCGGCGTCGCGGCGGCCGCAAGCTCGCCGTTCTGGGCCCAATGGTGGTCCTTCATCCCGATGGGGTTGTCGCTCGGCGGCTGGGCGACCCTGTTCCTGCCGGAGACGCCGCCCGAGACGCTGTACTTCGCGCTCCCCGGCATGTTCCTCATCACGGCCGGGCTCATCCGGTGCGCCGTCGCGCGGTTCCAGCCGGGGCCCGTGACCCCGGACAAGGACGAGGAGCCGCTCTACCCCGAGCTCGAGTCGAAGGAACCCAAGCGCATCACCTGATGCGGCCGCGCGACGATTAGGGTTTTAGGGACGACCTGGTTCGGACGGAACGGCCCCCATGAACCGCGAAGCGGACGTACTCGTAATCGGCGCCGGGCCGGGCGGCTACCCGGCCGCCATCCGGGCTTCCCAGCTTGGGAAGAAGGTCGTGGTCGTCGAGAAGGAATACCTGGGCGGCGTCTGCAACCACGTCGGCTGCATCCCCAGCAAGGCCCTCATCAGCGCGAGCAAACTGTACCGCAAGATCCACGAGGCCGGGGAGATCGGCATCACGGCGTCCGGCGTGAAGCTCGACTGGACGAAGCTCCAGGCCTGGAAGAAAGGCGTCGTGAAGCGCCTCTCGGACGGCGTCGGGAACCTCTTGAAGGGCAACAAGGTCGACGTCGTGTGGGGCACGGCCCGGCTCACCGGCCCGAACTCGGCCGAGGTGAAGCTCCGGGACGGCGGCAGCGAGACCATCCGCTTCAAGGACTGCATCCTCGCGGCGGGCTCGGCGCCCATCGAGATCCCGGGGTTCAAGCCGGACGGCAAGCGCATCGTCACGAGCACCGAGGCGCTCGAGTTCCCCGAGGTGCCGAAGCGGCTCGTCATCATCGGCGCCGGCGCCATTGGGCTCGAGATCGCCTGCTTCTACGCGAACTTCGGCACGAAGGTCACGGTCGTCGAGCTCATGCCGCAGGTCCTTCCCGGCGTCGACACCGAGGTCGCCCGCTACATGGAGCGCGCCCTGCGCAAGCGGGGAATCGAGTACCATCTCGAAGCTAAGGCGAAGTCGGCCACGGTGTCGGGCGCCCAGGTCAAGGTCGCGTTCGAGGTCGGCGGGAAGCCGCAGGAGGTCGAGGCGGACCATTGCCTCGTCGCCGTCGGCCGTCGCGCCTTGACCCAGGCGTTGGGCCTCGACGCGGCCGGCGTGAAGCTCCACGCAAAGGGCTGGGTCGAGGTCAACAACAAGATGCAGACCAGCGTGCCCCACGTCTACGCCATCGGCGACCTCGTCGGGGCGCCCCAACTCGCCCACAAGGCGAGCAAGGAGGGGCTCGTCGCCGCCGAGGTCATTTGCGGGCGGCCGGCGCTCCGGGACTTCGCGACCGTCCCCGGCGTCATCTTCACGGACCCCGAGATCGCTTCGGCGGGGCTCACGGAAGATGAAGCGAAGAAGGCGGGCCACGACGTCGGCGTCGGGAAGTTCCCGTTCGCCGCAAGCGGCCGGGCCATCACGGCCCTGGAGACCGACGGGTTCACGAAGATCGTCTTCGACAAGAAGACGCACCTCGTCCTCGGCGTCCACATCATCGGCCCGGAGGCGAGCGACCTCATCAGCGAGGCGTCGCTCGCCCTGGAGATGGGCGCGACCGTCGAGGACCTCGCGTGGACGGTCCACCCGCACCCGACGCTCGGCGAGGCGATGGCCGAGGCGGCCGAGGACGCCGAAGGTTTCCCAGTCCACACGATGAAGCGGGCCGCCTAAGGCCTGACCTCGTGGGGCGGCCCCTCGTAGAGCTTGATGCTGCGCGGATCGTAGCGACTGTCGTGGCAGGAGTCGAACACGAGCGAGTGCGCGGGATCGTCGCGCAGGCGGGCCCTCGGCGACGTGTGCTCCTCGTACCCCACCGTGCAGCAGAAGTGCATGTCCATGGTGGTGGCTGCGAGGAAGCCGTCGCCGACGAACTCCGACCGGAAGGGTTCCGGGTACGCCAAGGGGTCGACGCGGATCACGACGGCGGTCACGACGTTCGCGCCCTCCTGGCCTTGGCTGCGCCAATGGACCGGCGCCCCGCGCCAGACGCCGGGGAAGTCGGCCGCTCGGGCCGTTTGGCCTAGTTCCTCCTTCCACCAGAGGTCGATGCCCTGGCTTTCGGCCCGGGCGACCTTCTCCGGCCGCGTTGCGTAAACAAACGTGCTGCCGCCGCGGTACCCTTCGGCGAGCCCCGGCGCGGCCTCGCGGCCACAGTACCGGTACCACGGCAGGTAATCGGCGCGGCCCACGAGCGTCCCGTCGGGCCGCACGTCGACCGGGATCACGGGAAGCCCCATCGGCGCGGGGCCCGGGGCGAGGACCCGCAGGCCCCAGTACTCGCCGCCCAATCGGTCGACCGTGTCGACGGGTGCGTTGAGCATGACGGCGGACCCGAGCGCCGCGACCACGAGCGCCGAGCCGACGACGCAGAGGCGGACGGAGCGATCCGAAGACATCCGATGAACCGCGGGGAGAACGCGTTACCCGTCCTAGACCTTCCCCCCTGACGCTTTTATTACCCCGGCCGCGCGTCCCGCGGAACGTGGACCGGCCGCAGCCGAAGCACTACCTCCTCTTGGCGGTGGCCGTCGCGAGCGTCTCCCCTTCGTCCGTCATCGCGAAGTACGCCAGCGGCAAGATCCCCGACGTCGCCGTCGGGGCGGCCTACGCGGGCGACGCGGGCGCGCTCGTCATCTCGTTCTACCGCCTGCTCTTCGCGACCCTGATGCTCCTTCCGTGGGGGTTGCCGGCCGTCTGGCGCGAGCGGCAAGCCCTCGACCGCCGTCGCGTCGGGTTCCTCGCGTTCGTGGGCCTGCTCCTCGCCGCCCACTTTGCGACGTGGGTCGAGCGCCTCTCGTACACCAGCGTCGCCTCGAGCGCCGTCCTCGTGACGACGGAGGCGATCTGGGTCCCGCTCGGGGCCGCCTTCCTCCTTCGCGAGACGGTGGGGGCCCGCGTCTGGGCCGGCGTCGCGATCGCGTTCGGCGGCAGCCTCCTTCTCATCTACGGCGACGCGGGGCCCGCCCAGGGCGGACCCAACCCGGTCCTGGGGGATTTCCTCGCGCTCGCTGGCGCGTTCGCCGCGTCGCTCTACTTCCTCGCGGGACGCAACGTCCGCCAACACCTCAGCCTCTCCGCGTACGCGACGGTCGTGTACGGGTTCTCCACGGTATTCCTCCTAGGGTTCGTCCTCGTGCGGGGCGAACCGATCCTCGGCTACCGCCCGATGACGTACGCGTGGATGTTCCTGTTCGCGCTCGTCCCGATGATCCTCGGCCACACGATCATCAACTACATCCTCCGATGGATGCAGCCGCACGTCGTGTCGACGAGCATCCTCGCGGAGCCGCTCATCTCGGCCCTCATGGCGTACGCGCTACTGATCGATCCCGAGCTTCCCGGGCTCGTCTACGTGGGGGGCCTCGTGGTGATCTTGGGCATCGCCTGGGCGACGACCAAACCGTCCGCGGCTCCAAAAGAACAGGAACAGGGCGAGCGCGGCCGCGCAGAACACGTTCCCGGCCAGGAAGGTCCATCGGTGGTCGATCTCCCACAGCCGCCCGGCAAGGAGCCCGGCCGGTAGGGCGAGGAAGCCGACGGTCGCGTGGTAGGCGCCGAACCCCGTGGCGCGAAGGTCGATCGGCGTGAGGTCGGCGACGAACGCGCGGCCCTGGCCTTCGCGGAACGCCTTCGCGATCCCGACGAGGACGAAGAACGGGAGGATCGAGTACCAGTTCTGGGGGTCGATGACGGCGAGGAGCCCGAACAGGATGGAGAAGCTCGCGTACGCCGCGGCGAGCATGGGGGCGCGCCCGATTCGGTCCGTGACGCGGCCCGCAGGCAAGGACGCGACCGCCTCGACGGCGTTGAAGACGATGTAGAGGAGGATGACGCCGAGGATGCTGAAGCCCATCTGGTACGCGCGCAGGACCAGGAAAGCGACGCTGAGGTGGCCGAGCGTGAAAAGGACGGTGACGAGGAGGTACCGCGCAAGGGGCCCCCGCAGCGCCTCCTTGGGGACGAACGGTTCGGGGACGGCCGAGAGTCGCGGGCCCTTCCCCGTCTCGCGCACGAGCGTGATGAGGAGGAGCCCGAAGAGGCCGGGGATCGCGGCGATGAAGAAGATCTTGCGAAGGGCCTCGCTCCCCGTGCCCAGGATGCTGATCGCGATCATGGCCGCGAACGGGCCGAGCATCGCGCCGGTCGTGTCGAGCATCCGGTGGAAGCCGAACGCGAAGCCCCAGTGGGCGCTCGGCACGCTCTCGGCGATGATGGCGTCGCGGGGCGCCTCGCGGAAGCCTTTTCCGACGCGGTCGGCGCCGCGGATGCCGACGACGTGCAGCGCGTTCGTCGCGCCAGCGTAGAACAGTTTCGCGAAGCCGGAGAGGGCGTAGCCGAGGAGGGTCGGGATCTTCCTGCGCCCGATCCGGTCGCTCACCCGGCCCGAGAAGTACCGGAGGAAGGCGGCGATGCTGTCAGCGAGGCCCTCCATGAGTCCGATCGTGACCGCCGTGCCGCCAAGCGCGTACACGAAGAGAGGCAGAAGCGGGAAGACCATGTCCGTCGAGAAATCGTTGAGCAGGCTCACGAACGAGAGGACGATGAGGTTGCGGCCGAGGATGGATTTCCAGGGGCTTGTTGCCATCGGGGGGAAGACGTTCCGGACCCGGCCGCCCTCTTATTAGCGCATCGAACGTGGTTCTCGGTCTCGGACAACCTTTAAAGGAAGGCCACGTGTGCGACGCCCGACATGGCCGAGACGCTCCCCATGCTCGAGCACGACCCGCGGCACGACTTCAGGATGAGCCGCGTGCTTCGGATCCTGGTCTTCAGCTTCGTCGTGTCGACGGTCTTCGTGGGCGTCCTCATCGCCCTCATGCGGTTCCTGTGGGACGCGTACCTGCGGCACATCCCCGTGGTGCAGCAGAGCCTGGGGGGCGGCGAGTACAACGCGCAGCCGCTTCTTGTCGTTCCGATGATCTTCATCGTCACCGGGGTCATGGCGATGGGCCTTTGGGCCAACGCCGAGGGAAAGGTCAGGCCCGCCCGCCTTCGGAAACGCTGACCCGAAGCCCTCATAATTCGCCACCGGCTAGGGACCCCCCCTCCACTTTGCCCAGATCTGTCGTGAGGTCAAACGCGATTCTATGTCTGTGATCGATAGACGCGGGTGCTTCGGAAATCCATCGGCGATCCTCCTGGCCTCCTTGTTGGTTGCCGGGTGCCTAGGCGGAGGGGAAAACGATGGAGTGGATTCTTCGCCGCCAGGAACGCCCTCGTGGAAAGACGAACGGGAGCGGTCGTGTCCCCTTGAGCCGCCGAAAAATAGTGGAAATACGACATTGAGGATCTTCGCCGAAGTCGATCCGAAGATGCAGCACAAGGCCCATTCCATGGCACCGTTCGAGAATGGTTCCTCGTCCTTGCGATCCGAGAGTCGTGAAATCAATAGCAAACCCCTGAACAAATATGGGTGCGTCGTATTCGAGGTTCCGCAAGGTAAGGCAATCGCCTCGTACACAAGCGTCCCTCACGTTTCGGACCCATACTGCGCCTGGGCGGACGCCGAAAAGACAACGACGTTTTCGCAGCCCACCGCGCAGCATACGCACCTTCTCTGGCTCGCATGCGAGTGAGTACCAGGCGCGTCGTGGATTGGCTCGCGTGCGCGCGGAATGGAGGTCGCCGATAGGTCATTGCGCGAAGACGGGACGCAGCGGCTCCGGCCGGCACTTGATCGAGACCGCTTGGTGAGATGCCAATAACGTCCCTGAAATGGTTCTAGAGGTACTTGTTGCCCCGCTTCTTGAGCTGGACCTCGAGCTCGTCCTGGACGAGGCCCTGGACGTCCGCGGCGATCTTGTGCACGAGCGGCTTGTTCTCGACGTCGGTGGCCCGATACTTCGACATTGGGATCGGCTCGAGGAAGCTGATGCGCCACTTCACGGGGTAGGGGAGCACGTTCTTCGGCACGGGCAAGGGGATCCGGAACAGCTTGTCCGTGAGCTTGAGGGTCCCGAGGCTCGGGTTCGCCTCCTCCCCGCCCACGATCGCAACGGGGACGATGGGCGCCTTCGCCAACATCGCCGCGCGGACGAAGCCGCGTCGGAACTCGAAGAGCTTGTACTTCGACTC
>JACPAO010000082.1 GCA_016180755.1 Methanobacteriota archaeon | reverse complement strand
CGCGATCCCATCCGTTTTTGATGAGCGTGCGCGGCCGGAAAAATGCTCGCTCGGACAGAGCAAACGCCCCTCCCCCAGGTCGTGGGAGGTTGATCAAATCGAGAAACGTTTCCTCCCAACGATGCCTGGACATATGGCTAAAGTAGAGGTTCGAATGCACGTGTCCATTGTTCACGGAAGCTTTTCTAGGTGGAGTGTCGTACTCGTGTCCGGGCACCTTGAATGGGTGCGAATGGTCCTGGCATTCGCTTGGAAAGCGGAATGCAGGAGTCCGGATTCGAACCGGAGAACCACTAAGGAACAGACCCTGAATCTGTCGCCGTTGGCCGGGCTTGGCTACTCCTGCGCGGGGTCGGCGATACAAGGGGGTTCGCTAAAAGCCTTCCCCGTTTCGGCCGCGGCGCGCGAGCGCGGCGCCGACGGCGGCGACCGCGAGCACCGCGAAGAGGCCGTCGAAGCCGGGGATGCGGTCGGCGAACGTCTTCTTGGGAGGCGGCATCACGAAGGGCATGACCTCCGGCGTCTCGCGCAGGGTGTCCCCCGTCGTGCCGTTGAAGAGGACCCGCACATCGCCCACCTTCGCGGACGTGATGCGGAACGGTTGGGAGAGGGTGCCACCCTCGGGGAGCTTGAGGCGGAGGACCGTGTTGTGCGAGGGGAGTCCGGGGACGTTCACGCGAAGGACGACGGGCAGCTCGAAGCCGGGCTCGTTCGCGGCCCCGTCGTAGTTGGTGTTGACGCTCGTGAGGTTGATGAGGGCGTTCCCTTGCGAGCCGACGTACGACGTGGGGAGGCTGTACGTCGCGACGTAGCCGCGGTCGCCGCGCGCGAGCGTGTAGAGTTCCGAGTTCTGGCCGTACAGGAACCCGAGCACCGTGTAGTGGGAGGTCTGGGAGTCGATGATTCCGCCCACGGGGAGGCGCGCGACGCGGTAGTTGGGGAAGCCGGGGTCGGAGTGGCTTGCGATCTTGGCCGTCGCGAGGGCGGCGTCGCGTCCGTCGAGCACGGCGTAGGCGTCCCCCTGCACCGAGCCCTGGCCGTCGTCGTAGAACTGGACCTCGAGGCTGTTCTGCTTGAGCGTGCCCACCTTGGCGGCGTCGGGGGCCGTGCTGTTCGCGATGGCGTCGTACGCGCTCGTGTCGATCGAGTACTTCGAGACGCGGGCCGTGCGGTCGGCGATGGGGATCGCGAACTCGATCGCGCCGGTAAGGAGGCTTGGGCTTCCGGCCGCGTATTCCGGCCCGAGGCTCGTCGTCCCCGGGTCGTCCGGGTCAAGGGCGGCCGCGACGACGACGACGGCCGCGCCGAAGGTCCGCGTCGGGAACTGGAGGAGCTCCTTGGCGCTCGCCTGGAAGGAGACCGTCCCGAGCGCGTCCGTCGTGCCGGTCTTGAGCACTTTGTCGTAGAATACGGCCGCGCCGCAGGCCGGGGCCGTAGGCCCGCTCGGGGCCTCGCAGCCCTGGTGGGCGGCGTGGATCACCCAACGGATCGTCGCGTTCGCGCGGCCGAACTCGTAGGTCGCGACGACCTGGGAGCTCGTGGGGACGGGCTCTCTGACGAAAAGGATCCGCTTGTCCCGGCCCACGTCCGTGAAGCCCCTGAAGATCGTGTCCGGGACGCGGCTCGTGTACGGCGCCGTGAGGTTCCCGACGGAGACCGACTGGCCGGGCGAGTCGTAGGCGAAGAGGAGGTCGTTGCTCCCGACCCGCTCCACGGTCCCGGTGACGCCGCGCCGGTTAATCGTGACGTGGACGATCTTGCTGCCCGCGTCGAAGGCCATGGGTGAACGTTGCCCCGCCGGGGCCGTGTTGGAGCCGTCCATGTCGAGGTGGAGGAAGAACTCGGGGGACGTGCTCGTCTGCTGGCCCACGATCGGGGCGGCCGTGGTTGTCGTCTGCCGCACGATGTACGCTTGACGGGCGCCCTGCGACGTGTCGATGGAGGCGGCGAGCTCCACGTTCATGATGTCCTGGCCCCCCGTGATGGGCTTCCCTTGCGTGTCCGTGAGCCCCACGCGCAGGATCACATGGTAGCCGACGGCCGTGTCGAAGCGCCCGCTCCCGTTGCTGAAGCCGTTCACGGGGCCGTGGATGTAGAAGTCGGGGTTGTTCTTCCAGGCCTCGCGCTCGTACTTGGCCTGGATCTCGATGAGCCGGACCTTGAACTCCTCGACGGCCTCGCTCGGTCCGTCCGACAGGCCGGACGCGGCCTGCACGCCGAGCACGAACGCCGGAGCGGCGAGCATCGCCGCCAAGAGGCCCGCGACGAGGCGGGCCCGGGTCGCCACCATAACGCTTCCTTAGGTGGCGTCGTCGCTAAATAGGTTGTCGGGTGGGGCCGAAACGAAATCCGCCCCAAGGCAAGAAATAACCGGCATCGCCTGGGGGAACCGCGTGTCCTTCTGGGTCGACCTGTTGACGATCGTCGTCGTCATCCTCCTCGAGTCGCTCTTCGTCCACCTCGCCGCTGCCGTCGCGCTGCGCGGGCCCCCGTTCCGCAAGGCCATCGTGGTGGCCGCGTCGGGGTCCCTCGTCGCGTACCTCCTCCAACGGCTCCTTACGGCCGCGCCGACCGTAGCCCTCGTCCTCGCGCTCTTTGCCTGGCTCGCAATCTGCGCGTCCGTGTACAAGACGACGTGGGTGCGGGCCCTCGTCGTCGGGCTCCTCGCCTACCTCCTGTGGCTCGGCACGAAGCTCCTCATCGAACGCGCGAACCTGCCGCTCTTCTCGTAGCTACTTCTTCGACCAGGCGGCGTCGAGGTCGAGGTCGTCCGACGCGGCCTTCTTCGGCTTGGGCTTGCCCCGGGTCTCGGCCTCGTCGAGCATGGAGGCGAGCCCGTCGATCCGTTTCTCGAGTTCCTTGGTCTTCTTCGCGGTCATGAGGTCGCCACGGGTTCGCTCGAGGATCCCCCGCGCCTGGTCGCGTTTGGGTCGAAGGGCGACGAGCGCCTCGGGCAGCTCGGCATCGGCAAGCAGGTCATAGAGGCTTTCCATTTGTTCGAAGGCCAGCCCGGCCTCCGCGTCGCGCCCGGCGACGAGGTGGTCGAGCAGGCTCCGGCGGAGTTCCCCGACCGCGTCGGCGGCGCCCAGCAGAAGCGCCTCGGTGGGGAGCGTCGGGAGGATCCCGGGGAGCGTCGCGGCGTCCTCCGGGAGGGCGCTGAGGAGGCGGGCCTCGGCGTATTCGCCAAGCGCCTGCTGGAGGAAGCCGGCCGTGCGGAACCCGGGCGAAGCCTCGACGTCGCGCACGATCGCCTCGGCCTGCCGGTCCAGGTCGGCCCAGCGCGCGGCCTCGACGTCGCCTCGATGCCAGTCGCGGATGCAGCGCCCGCTCGCCCGGACGAGCTTGCGGGACGAGTCGAGGAGGCGTTCGCGGGTCGCGTCCCAGCGCCGCACGCCCTCGTCCGCGCGCGCGACGATCCGCCGGATCTCGTCAGCGAGCTTCCGGGCGTTCGATCCGTACGACGACGATGTCGTAGTACGTCGGCTGCCCGACGAGTTCGGCGTGGGTGTTGGCGGCGGTCGTGTAGTTGACTTCGATGGACGCGTCATCGACGGTGAGCACCTCGTAGGTCCCCGTCCGCAGGTCGGGCGTGAGATGGTCCCTCAGCTGGAACCGGTTCCCGACGGGCGGATCGAGGCGGATCTTGAACGTGTCGGCCGTCGCATCGACGACCGTGATGTCCCAATCGGCCTCGCCGCGGACCTCGCTCGCCCGCATGAGCTCGGTCATCGGGAACTTCATCCCGTTCTCGACGACGCGCTCGAAGACGAGGAGGTTCGCCTCGTAGTCGATGGAGACGAGCCGGCACTGCCAGAGGTCGGCCTCGCACGGCCACACGAGGCCGGGGGCAAGGTCGTAGCCGAGTTCGCGCATCCGGTCGGCGTACTGGGTGGCGTTGAAGCTGAAGCCGTTCACGACGCGCGAGCCGTCCTGACGCTCCTCGACGGGGAACGTGGTGGGCGCGCGGGGGATCGTCTTCCGTTCCTCCCAGTCCCCCACGAGCGACGCCGAGGGCGGGATGACGGGGG
This sequence comes from Methanobacteriota archaeon, assembly GCA_016180755.1. GTDB lineage: Archaea > Thermoplasmatota > E2 > JACPAO01 > JACPAO01 > JACPAO01. The sequence goes on along the minus strand of JACPAO010000082.1, from coordinate 4,838 downwards.
ACGTGAACGCGTCCCCGGTGCGGTGGCCGATGACGAGGTTCGAGAGGTCGTAGGCCCCGCGGCCCTCGAGCGGCACGTTGAACGTGAGGACTGGGTCGTAGCCGGGCTCGATGCGGCCGCGAGGGAGGTTCGCGACGCGCTCCTCCTGCGTCGTGTAGAAGACGAACGACTCGCCGGGGGCGCCGTAGAACGCGGTGAGCTCGACCGTGACGCGGTCCCCGGGCTCGACCCGCATGGTGCGCTCGCCGATGGGCACGATGGGCTCCGCCGCGGGCGTCGACACGAGGAAGCTTCCCATGTATCCGAGGAAGCCGAGGATCACGAGGGGGAAGACGAACTGTCCGGCCGCCATGGTTGGATTCCGGGTGCCCAAGGGGGGCCTCGTTTTAATCCTTCGGGGCGCAGCCGTCGCCTAGGACCATCGCTCGGCCATTGCGCCGATGAGGGGCAGCTTCCACATCTCGGCGCGGCTCGCCTTCACGGCGCCGACTATGTTGAGGACGAGAAAGAGGACGCCGAGGCCGCAGGCGGCCGCCATGAAGGCCATGAACACGCCGATCATCGCGCCGAGCCCGGCGGGGCTCACGTCGCCGCCGAACGTGGGGAGGCCGAACAGGGGGAAAAACCACAGCATCATGAGCGGGAAGAATAGGATGAACTGCGCGATGGAGAGGAGGAGCGCCTGCATGGCGTGGAACCGGTTGATCTTGTCCTCCTTCTTCGCGACGAGGAAGATGACTAGCGGCGCGAGCCAACCCGCGACGAACGTGAGCACGTAGGCGAGGACCCCGAGCGTCGTGTCCCGGACCGGGATCGGCCCCCAGCCGGGCGGCGGCGGTTGGGCGCTGGGCGGCGGCATGGGAGCAAACGGCGGGGCCTGCTGCACGATGTCCCTCCGAACCCGGCGGAGGCCTTAATGGTTCGCGACGGGCGGGTTTTTTGAACCGCGTCCCGGTTGCGTTGCGCCTCCATGCCGTCGCGTCGCGTCCTCTACCTCGAATCCGACGGCCAGGTGTACCTCGTCAGGAAGGACGGCCTCTGGACGTTCCCCGACGAGGGCGCGAAGCTCGACTTCACCTACGGCGTGCGGCACTCGACGAAGATCCGCGACGTCGTCGTCTCGTTCTGCCGCCCGGCGCTCAAGGAGTTCCCGTCGCACTGGATGTTCAAGGACGAGGTCCCGCTCCGCACGGACGTTGACCCGCTCGTGCAGCGCGCCATCAACGCGTCGCTCGCCCGGTGCGTCGTCGGGGTCGTGCTCGCGAACTCGAAGGACGACGTGCTCCTCGTGAAAAGCAGCCGCGGGTTCACGAAGGGCATGTGGAACGTCCCGGGCGGGTTCATCGAGTACGGGGAGGCGCCCGAGGTTGCCGCCGCGCGCGAGGCGAAGGAAGAGACGGGCCTCGACGTCGAGGTCGCGGAACTCCTGGGGGTCTACACGGAACGTTTCGAGTCGCCGTACTTCATGTACGGGTTCATGTACGCGGCGAAGCCCAAGGACGAGAAGGCGAGGCTGCAGCCGGATCCGACGGAGATCGAGGACCTTCGATGGTACCCGGCGCGGGCCGCGATCGAGGCGACGCGCAACCCGTTTGCCATCCAGGCCCTCGCGAGGCGGTTCAGCCTTCCTCTTCCTCCGGGATTTCCGCGCCGGACCCTTCCGGCTTGACGTTCTCGACCGGCGTAGTGCGTTGCTCCCACCTCGTGCCTTCGGCGAGCGGGAACCACGTGAGGCAGCGCGGGCAGCGGACCCGCTCGCCCATGGGGATCGCGCGCGGGGAGAGTCGGCCCGCGAACACCTGGTTCGCGTTCGGCTCGACGACCTTGTTGGTGAGCTTGCCGCACTTGGGGCACACGGGGCTCCACGGATCCGTCATCGTGGTGCGCCGCAGCGGCCCCGCAAGGAAAAGCGTTCCGCCCGGGCAAAGCTTCATGAGCCGCGACACGCCCTTTGCGCCCGTGGCGCTTCGCGCTCAGGCCCTTCTTGGCGTTGCAATCCTCGTCGCGGTCGCGTTGGCCGGCTGCGCGGGGGGCATCCGGACGAAAAGCGCGCCGGAGGCGACCGCGATGAAGCTGCGCGACGCGGCGGCCAAGGAGGCGAGGAAGTGGCAGGCGGACGCCGTTATTGTGTCGGCGACGGCGATGGAGGTCGGCCTGGCGGCCGGCGAGGGCGCCGCCAACCCATACGCGGCCCAGACCCGGGACGAGTCGGTGGGCGACGGGCGGAGCGTCTCGTGGATGTTCGGATTCTCGAGCGCATCAAGCGGCGGCAAGGGGCTTTACGTGAGCATAGGCGCGAACGGGATCCTGCGCGCGACGCAGGAACTCCCGAAGGATTTCGTGCAGCAGATGAAGCCGCTCGATGGATGGGTCATCGACTCCGACGCGGCCGCGCGCGCGATCGCCGCGGCGGAGCCGACGTGGACCGAAATGGCCGCGAAGCGCGACGCGACGGCCATGTGGCACCTCTCCACGCTCTCGGGCCCCGCCCAGTGGCTTGCGACGCTGAGTCTTTCCGACTCGCGACGTTCGCTGATCTTAACCGTCGACTCGAAGACCGGCGAAGCGCGTTCATTCCTCGGTGGTTTCCCGACGTGGCGCTCCGGGTGGGCGAACGACACGTTGACGCCGGCCGCCGGCGCCATCACGGCGAAGGCGAAGATCGACGCTCCCAACCATCCGGTCCTCTTCGTTGGCCTGCGCGTGACCGAACCGGGCGCAGGAGGCACGCTCAACCTGACCGTCGCCTCGCCCGACGGGACCACGAAGCTCCATCGCAACGTCGTCGTGCCCCCGGCCTCGGGCGTTGCCCCCGGCGGCGCGCCGAACGCGACCCTGGGCGCTTTCACGCCGGCGCCGGGCGAGTGGACCTTCACCGTCCGTTCGACGACGCCGACGCTGCAGGCGTATCATTTGGGCTGGTGCGCGTTCGGCTTGCCGCCGCCGAACCCCAACCCCGACGATGCGTGCTTTCGTGCCATTCGGTGAGCCCGGGGCGGGAAAGGAGAGCGGGCGCGCGGGGATTCGAACCCCTGCGGGCCCCCGAAGGGCCGCACACGGACCTGGGCTAAAAAGGTGACAGCATGGAACGCAACCACGCCAACACGCCTGCCGAGGCCGAACGGCGGATCCCCGACCTCGTCGCCCGCCTCAGCGACCCGAACCGGACCCACGTGGAGGAATACCTCACCCTCAAGGTCGCACAAGGGACGCGGAGCTCGACACGTGAACACTACGCCCGAGCCCTACACCAACTCGATGCCGCCTTGAACGGTAAACCCTGGGCCACCATCGACCACATTGACGTCGCGCGGTTTGTCGCCGCCCAGCGCCTCGCCGGATACTCCGACGACACGCTCCGCAGCGGCGGCTCCTACATCAAAGCCTTCCTGCGCTGGCACCGCGACGAGGGAAAGCTCCCCCCACGCCTCGTCGCCGCCTTCTACATCCGCAACCGCGGACTCCCGGAACGTCCCATCGTGACGGACGAGGAGGAGAAGGCCCTCCTCGCCACCGCGCCGACCCTCCGAGACCAGGTCATCGTGTCCTTGCTCCTGGAAGCCGGGTTCCGGGTCTCCGAGCTTCGACTCCTCGACGTCGGCCACGTCCAACTGGACGACCGAGGCGGCGCCTGGATCACCATGCCCCCGCCCCAGGAGGGCCTCAAGACCGGCCCCCGGCCCGTCTACGTCGCCAAGTCGAGGGGCCTCCTCGAATCCTACCTCAGCCTCCACCCGAACCGCGGCGACCCCGCCGCACCCCTGCTCCTGGCCTACGACAACCGACGCCTCGCCCGGCCCGGGGTCCGGCTCCTCTCCAACGGCATCCGGTGCGTCATCCACCGCGTGCAGCGCCGCGCCGGCGTGCGTCCCTTCCGGCCCCACGACGCCCGCCACACGAGCATCACGCGCGCCAGCGACGCAGGCCTCAACCTCGTGGACCTCTCCGAACGCTACTGGGGGCGCCGCGACAGCCGCCACGCCGCCCGCTACATCCACCACTCCCAGGACCACAAGGAACGAGTCGCCCGGCAGGCCGCCGGAATCGACCCAAACGGCTCCCCGGTTGCCCCCCGCGACGAAACGGAGGCCAAGCTCCTCGAGCTACGCCGGCTCTGGCGCGACCTCATCGGCGGAGAACTCCCCCGGGCGACCCCACGCGACTCCGTCGGCCACTAACCGAATTCCACACCACGCAACCACCCCCGCGGCGTTCCCTCGCTAGAATTCGCAACCGCGGGAACCCGCCGACAGGCCGCGATTGCCGACCTGCTGCGCCGCGGTGCGGAACACCGCACCAACTATTCCGGGATCAGCATCAAGATCCGTTTCAGTGGAAGGGCTACCTGCAATTCCTCCGGAAGGCGTTCATACACTTAGAGAATTTCTCGGATCAAGTCTTCGGAGGTCCAAAGACGTATCTGAAAGAACGCGTCTCGGAATTCATCCACGACCCCCTGGCGGTACCCGCCCCATGGACGGTGGCCGTGCCTCCCCCGACGAAACTAAAAAGAAACCGTTGGTTCGCCGCGGGTGTCCCAGGCCCGAGCCGGTGTCAACGTGGCCGCCCTTGCCCGCTCTGCTGTTGAAGAGGTTGCGGCCGCGCTGGAACGCGGCTACGTAAGCGATTCACACGTCATGGCCGCCGCCGCTCATTTGCACACGCTCGAACGGCAGGCCTGGATTCTCGCCGATGACTCCTTAGAGTTTGAGTGCGTGATGACGGTCGCTCGGGCCATTGTCGCGGCCCGGAGCGGAACGTATTCCACGATCGACCCATCAAATCTCGCGCCGCCGCGCCGGGACCGAATCATGAAGATTCTTGGGAGAGTGCGTGCT
>JACPAO010000081.1 GCA_016180755.1 Methanobacteriota archaeon | reverse complement strand
GAACTGGTCGAGGAGGAGGGGGTCCTCGGGCACGTGCGCGAAGAACTTTCGAGACCAGTCGTGGTGGAGGACCTCCCGGATGGTCGGCGCCTGGCGGAGCAGCATCCCACCGGTTGCAGGAAGGGCGGGTCCATCTGGCCTCGCGGGGGTCGGGTGAAAGTCGCGTGTCGCGTTGGAGCAAGTTTGATATTCGTTCCACAACCGGCTTTTGACGCGGGCCCCCCTCGAGGGGCGAGATTCGCCAGCCGGCACCCGGCCGTCGACGACCCGGGCCGGCCCGCGATGACCCGGCCCGGGGACACCTGCATGGATCGGAACACGCGTCAGCGAGTTTCCAGCGCCCTCCTAACCGTCACGCTCGTGTTCGCGCTCCTCGCCGCGTACTACGTGCTCACGACCGGCACCGTCGCGACGAAGGCGTTCACCCAGAGCTTCATCTTCGCCATCGCGCTCGCGGGCGCGACCGTCGGGGTCCGGTTCTGGCCCGACCGCCGTTCGCCCGTGGCGGGGCCGGCGGAGCTCGCTGTGCCTCTTGCTTCCGAGGACGTACCGGCCGCCGGAGCGGGGCGTCCCGTCGGCCCCCAGCCGTTTCTGGTCGTTCCGATGGGAGGGCTCGCGGAGCGGCTCCACGCGCAGGAGAATGGTTCAGCCGCACGCGCGCTCGAGTTCGAGGACCTGGTCCAACCCACGGGTCCAGGCCGCCGAAGGCACAAGCCCTCCCCGGTCGTCGCCGCGCGTATCCGACGACGCGCGGCGCGCACCGCGTCTTCCCAGGCGGGCGCCGAGGTCCCCGTCCCGGCAGCGCCAGCCATGCCCCCGCCTCAGGATGAGCGCGCCGAGGCCGCCGCCCGGGATGCCGCGCCAACGGCGCCCCCTCCCCTTGTTGTCGCCGACGTCGAGAGACCGGCCGACCCGCTCGGGCCGGAGGTCGCGCCTGCGCCGGCACCGCCTTCGGTCCCTCCTGGGGCGGTCGCCGCGCCGCAGGCCCCTCCACCGTCGGTCCTGCCGGCCGCCGCGCCCGATCCTTCGCCGGCCGGGGGCGGCCTGGGGCCCGATGCGTCGGCCATGGCGGACGGACCGCACGAACCTTCTCGCGACGCGCCCGCCCCCGTCGAAGCATCCAGCCCTGCGCCTTCGCCGTCCCCGCCGCTTGCGGTGGCCACGCTAAGCCCCGAAGACCTTTTCCGGCCCGACCCGAGCGCGCCCCGGGAGCTCCTCCTCGAGCTCGCCAGCTATTGGCACACGCGGTACACGCTCGAGCGCGAACAGGCCGGCAAGCCGCCGGCGGAGAAGAAGGCCGACGCGGCGGAAACGGCCACCAAGGGAGAAGACGACCAGGCCAAGAGGGTCTCGTCGACCTAGGCCAGGATCGCGGCCCATCGAGCGTTCCGAAACTACCTCAGCGAGAGTTCGCGGGGGAACGGTCCGATTCGGCAAAGAGCCAGTTGATGGCCTGGGCCTCCTCGGTGGCCGGGGTCGCCGCCGGCTGACGGGCCGCCATCGTCGGCTGCCGCCGGAACGTGCCGCGCCAGGCCTCGATGAGCCGTTGCAGCCGCTCCGACTCGACCACCTGGTAGCGTCGGTGACGCCCGATCCACACCGGTTGCACGATCTCGGCGCGGATGAGTTTCTTGAGGTGGTAGGAGATGGTCGGTGCGCCCACGGGAAGGCGTCCCGTGAGGCCCCGCAGCGAGGTGCCCGGGTTCTCGAGGATCTCGAGGAGGATCCAACGCGTCGTCCGGTGGCGCAGGTAGTAGAGGTAGTGCTGGTCCTTCGGGTCCATGGTGTTGCGGACGAAGTAGCTCTTCTTCTGGCCCTCCTTCCGCGCGGCCACCAGGCCCTTGCGCTCCATCTGTCGAAGGTGGTAGTCGAGGGTGCTCAGCGGGATGTTGAGTTCGCGTTCGAGCCGTCGCATGTGGATGCCGGGGACGTTCTTGATGTGGTCGTAGATCCTTCGGCGCGAGGTGAGCTCGAGTAGAATCCGGTTCGGCATCGATAGAGACGATTCCATATGGCAGTCCCCGCTCCAGACGGGGCGCCCCTGACCGCGGTCCGAAGACCCGTCGCGGCCCAGGCCCCCCAGGGAACCCGCCACGGCTCGACGGGCGCCCGCCCAAAGGTTTGACGCTCGAACACCCGGTCGTTCGACTATAGTGTTTTTCCGACAAACCTCGATTTAGGGTTGTCCGACCGCGTTCCACGTTCGTTCGACGTTGCTGTTAAGGCCGCGGCCCGTCGCGCCGCCGTGTTCGCGCGCGAACGCGCGGCGGCGGTGGCCCGACGCGTCGCGGCCGCCCTCCACGTCGTGTTTCATCGGGCGAGCGACCTCGGTCGCCGCGGCCGCGCCGTGACGATCGCGGCGGCACGTCGCGTCGCCTCTTGGCCCGCCACGCAGGCCGTCGGAAGGGAGTCGCGTTTCGCGGCGCCCTTTGCGATCCTTTACGGGCTCGCCCTCGGCGGGATCCTGGTGCTGGGGGCCCACCTCTCGAACGCTTCGCCTTCGCGGTCGCATCCCTTCGGCTGGCCGGGCCCTTCGACGTTCGACAACGGCGTCGCCATGGTCCGGGACGACCTCGAGCTCGGCGCGGCCCTGCCGGCGCTCCTTCTCGGCCTCACGCTCGTTCGGCGAGTACGACCCACCCGGCCGAGCGGCCTGTTCGTGACCGCGGTCCTCACGGATGTCGCGGCGGTCGTGGTCGGCGCGCTCCTTGCGACGCAGGTCGGCAGTTGGGGCGCGGCCGCCACGGCGAACGAGGCCTACTGGGCGTTCTTCACCGCGCACGCCCTTCTCGGCCTTTCCTTCTTCGCGGTGGGCCTCTTGCCGACGGTCGTCGCCCCTTCGTTCGGGGTCCTCATGGGGGGCTTCGTCGGGCTGGGGTTCCTGAGCGCGTACGACAAGTGGGTGAAGTGGCGCATCTTCCGGCAACTCGGGTACGAGGGGATCATGGCGGGCGCGTTCCCGCTTTGGTTCTACGTGGCGCAGGTGCTCTCGCCCCTCTCGACCTACCGCGGAATCCTCATCACGTGGCGCCCCCAGTTCCGGGATTGGGAGGAGAAGGCGGCGCTCGACGGCGTCGTCCTGCCTCCGTGGGTGAACCCCGCCATGTTCTCGGCCCTGCACTTCTTCGTGTGGGTCATCGTGCCCTTGGAGGCGGCGATCATTGCTTGGGTGGTGCGCACGGGTCGGACGCGGGCGGAGCTCGGGCAGAGGGCGGAGCCAGGCGCGGCCTCGCCGGACGCGGGCGGCTGATGCGGCTCAGGCGCGGGCGACGGGCCGGCGACGGAACGGCCGTCCGTGGGCCCGGGGCACCTTCTCGTTCTGCGCTTCTTGGCGCGAGACCGAGATGAGCGCCTCGAGGGCCTGGTACGCGCGAAGCGTGTCCTCCTGCTTCACGAAGAACAGATATTCGGGGAGGCCGAACACGGCGTCGACGACGTTGATGTTCTGCAGAGCGAGCGCGTTCGTGAGGAGCGCGAGGATCCCGGGCGTCTGGAGGCCTTCGCGGGGCTGCACGATGCTCACGGCCGCGAGGTGCTTGGTGACCTGGAGGATGTGGGTCCCGAGGTGGGCCTGGACGGTCCGGAGGTTCGATTCGTCGACGAGGATCTTGATGCCGCTCTCGCCCTGGGTGTAGTAGAGGATCTCCCCGCGCTCGAAGTCGATCTCGCGGAAGATGGCGGCGAGTCGCTCCTGGATACCCTTCGTGCGGGGCGCCGTGAGCTGGCAGAGGCTCGAGCGGACGTTGAGGTGGGATTCGGCGACGACCTTGTGAGCCGCGCGGAAGGGTCGCACCGACTGGCTTCCACGAATGCGGCGGATGGCGCTGAGGACGGCGTCCTCCGAGGCCACGACGCCGGTGCCCTCCATGATCCAGCGCGCGAGGGCGCGGTAGTTCACGATGCCCCGGGCGACCGCCTCGTTGACGACGCCGTCGCGTTCGAAGATCTGTTGCACCTGCTTCGGCAGGCCGGACCGCTGGGACTCCACGCGGGCCCATTTGGCCGCGTGGCTTAAGCGATACGGTTGGGCTGGCGAGGACCGGAAAAGGCCTTTTCCGGCCCATTTGTGCCGTCCGCGTCCTTTGACGCACCTCGATTCGCTTTGACACAAACGGGGACGCGCGCGGCAGGCCCGCGACGAGAACCCTTATCAATGGGGCGGCCGCGTTGCTCGCTGTGCAGCGAACTGGATTCTCGACGGCCTTCGCCTTCCTTCTTTTTGTGGGGCTCGCGTTTTCGGGGTGCCTGGGCGACGCCGCCGACGACCCGGCGCGCGCGACCAACCTGAAAGGCAAGGCCCTGTCAAAACGGGCCGCGGTGGAGGAGGGCAACTACGCGTTCGACCTCCAGTTCAGCCAAGTGCTGGCCGCAGGACCCTACGAGCGGCTTCCCCCCGTGAAGACGCTCCTCAAGTCGGCGGTCGACGGCTTCGACATCGAGGTCGGGTATTGGCTCCCCAAGGTCCCCGACGGGACCCAGGTGCCGGTGCTGCTCCACGCAAGCCCCTACCACCGGCCCGCGGGCAGCGTCATCACGAACTCGGGCACGAAGGCGTTCCTCAACCACAACTTCCTCCCGTACGGATACGCGGTCGCCGCGGTGTCGGTCCGCGGCACCGGCGACTCGGGCGGCTGCATGGAACTCTTCAACGAGAAGGAGCGCAAGGACCTCAGCCAGGCGGTGACGTGGCTCGCGACGCAGCCGTGGAGCAACGGGAACGTCGGCATGACGGGCCTGAGCTACGACGGCAGCACGCCGTGGGAGGTCGCCGCGACCGGGAACCCGCACCTCAAGACGATCGTGCCGGTAAGCGGCGTGAACGACATGTACGGGCTCATGCACAAGAACGGCAGCACCGAGACCCGGGGCCAGATCGTCCTCAACTACGCGTACTACGAGTACGGCTGGCTCCCGGTGGGCACGGCCGGCGGCGGCACCGACGACAAACGCGCCCCCGAGAAGCGTGTGCAGGGGTTCGCGTGCCCCAAGGCGTGGGAAGGCTTCGGGTGGAGCGCCTATTCGACCGTCGAGGGCGGACGCGACCCGCAAGGGTTCTGGGCCGAGCGAAACGCGCGCCCGCTCGTCGAGAATAACTACAAGGGCAGCATCCTCAACGTCCATGGCCTCGAGGACTGGAACGTCGACCCCAGCATGTCCCTACCGTGGACGGAGCAACTCAACGTCACCGGGATCCCGGTCCACCAGATCCTGGGCCAGTGGAGCCACACGCACCCGGACCGCAAGGGGACCGGCCCGCAGAACGTGAACCGCCTCCACCGCATGGACTACGCCGAGAAGCTCCTCGACTGGTTCGATTACTGGCTCAAGAACGAGACGTCGATCGACCTCGGCCCGGCCGTGACCGTCCAGGACAACACATTCCGGTGGCGCACCGAGGACCACTGGCCCCCCCGCGACGCGAACTGGACCCGGCTCCACCTCGCCGGCGGGAGCGCCCTCGTTGCGGAGCCCACGGGCACGCGCGCCGTGATCACCCTCGTGCCGAACCCCGTCTCGGACAACCCGCTCAAGAACCAAATCAAGGCGCTGCCCGGCCAGGTCGCGGACTTCTACGCGAAGCCGTTCGAGCGCACGATGAACATCGCGGGCCTGCCGCGCGTGCACGTGACCGTCTCGCCCCATGGGCCGACGGGGCACCTCGCCGCGTGGCTCTACGACGTCGACCCGGCCGGCGGCGAGAAACGCATCGGCTGGACCACGATGAACCTGCGCTACTACAACGGCGACGAGAAGGCCCAGACCCTCACGCCCCGGAGCGACATCGTTGCGAAGCTCGAGATCCAGCCGATGGACACCCGCATCGAGGCCGGCCACCGCGTGCTCCTGCGCCTGTGGGAGTACAGCAGCGAGGAGCACATCGGCGGCGGCGCGGTCCCGGGCGTCCCGCCGCCCGTGAAGGACCGGAACAACCCGCTTCCCTCCGCGCCCGTCGACGTCGTCTTCGGCGGTCCAGTGAAGAGCACGCTCGAGTTGCCGCTCGTCGAGCGGCCGCAGGAGCAATACTTCCGGCCGCCGATGCCGCCCGGTTTCAAGTATCCCTACGAGAGTTGAGCGCTCGGCCCGACGGTCGTGTCCACCGCGACACAAGGGGCCCGCGCGGCGAGGCGGGGAGCCCGCCTTGCGACGCCGTGCGGTCCAAACCATTATATCGAGCGAACGCCCGCGGGGCGCTTGCCCATGCGACTCACCCTCGTTGCTGCGACGCTCCTGCTGTTCGGCGGCTGCTTCGGCCAGTCTTCGGCGGGGCCGGCCGGCGTGGAGGATACGGGTGGCGGCGCCCTGTACATCGAGGGGCTCGTCGTGGACCAGGAGATCGTGCCGGTCGCGGCCGCCGTGGTCGTCGTGAAGGACCGCGACGGCTTCATGGAGACCGATGAGACGGGCCGCTTCAAGGTCGGGCCGGTCGAGGCGGGCGAGCACGTCGTCACCGTGGAGAAGGCCGGCTACGCGACGCAGACCGTGACCGTGCGGATCGACGCCGATCCGGCGCCCCCGCTCACGATCACGCTCACCGCGGTCGCCCTCGATGTCCCGTACCAGCTCACGACGAACCACGTCACATTCGTCATCTGCGCAAGCCGCAACCCCATCGGCGGCGTCCCCTGCACCAAGCTCGCCGACTGGGCCGCGGGCACGAACGTCTCGCCCGACGAACGCTTCGCCTACACCTTCAAGGTCCCCAACCCGGGCCTCAAGGAGCTCCTTGTCGAGATCACGTGGAACCCGCAGTCGCTCGGGAAGGACGTCGAGTACTGGATCCAGACGCCGCCCGGCCAGGCGCTCACGGTCGCGACGCTGAAGTACTTCGGCATGTCGGGCGGTCCGCCGCTGCGCGGCTGGGTCCAGGCGAACGCGAAGAACGGCAACTACCAGAACGTCTTCGACGCCGAGCCCAACAAGATCACGTACGAGGCGGTCTCCGGCTGGAGCGACGGCAACGGAACCATCCCGCCCGTGCGCGACCCCACGACCGGCAACACGATCCTTCGGGGCACGACGCTCTTCCTCAACCACCGCACCGAGTCGTGGTTGACGTACTTCTACAACCGCGAGGGAAGCCGCGCCTTCAGCGCGTTGCCGGACGGCTGATCCCAGCCGCCTCCGGCCAGGGTGGGGTTTATCGAGGCGGCGCGATGTCCGCGCCATGGCCACAGACGGCACCTCGGGACCGGCAATCTTGGCGGCGACGCGCGGATCGACGCTCGTCCTCACCCTCAACCGGCCCGCCCGAGCGGCCGGGCTGCGGAGGTGCGCGGAGGACGACGCGATCCGCGTCGTCGTCCTCGTCGGTTCCGGCCGCACGTTCTGCGCAGGACTCGATCTCAAGCACCTCGCGGCCCTGCGCGCGCCTGACCGCCGCGCGTACCTCACGACGGTGCTCGACCTTTTCCGGACGATATGGACCCTACCGAAGCCCGTCATCGCGGCCATGAACGGGGCCGCGGTCGCAGGCGGCTTCGACCTTGCCGTGTTCTGCGACCTTAGGGTCGCGTCCGACGCGGCCGTGTTCGCGCAGACCGAGGTGCTGATCGGAGTGAACCCGATCCCGACACTCCTGCACCACCTTGTGGGCCTTGGGAACGCGAAGTATCTTGGAATGACCGCCTCCATGATTTCCGCGGCGGAGGCGCACCGAATCGGGCTCGTGAACGAAATCTACCCCGCCGACGAGTTTCTGCAGCGGGCACTCGAGTTCGCGGACGTCGTCGCCTCGCGGCCCCGCGCGGCGGTCGCCGCGACAAAACGGATCACGCGGACCATGCTGGACCAAACGGTCGAGGAAGGTCTCCGCGACGCCGGAGAAAGCATCCTGACGGCGATGGACACACCGGCCTTCCAGCGCCAGCTTGGCGCCTATTTGGAACAGTTGGCGGCGAAGCCGGCGCGACCTCAGCCCTAGCGACGACGACGTCGCGGATTCGGGGCCCATGGGACGATGCGTGGGCCAGGATTCGAACCTGGGAAGCACTAAGCACAGGATCCTAAGTCCTGCCCCTTTGACCGGGCTTGGGTACCCACGCGCGGACGAACGAAGACCGGGCCGGGTTAAAACGGCGACGAACCGGCGCCGCTACGCGACGAGCCATAGGAACAGGGTCAGGCGGAGCGTCGTCGCCAAGAACAGCGTGAGGAGGTAGTAGCGCATCTTGAGCCCGAGGAGCGCGAAGACGGTGTTGATGATGTCGGGCCAGAAGGGGATCGACATGAAGACGCCCATGAGGAAGTACCCGTAACGGGGGGCGTTGCGGGAGAGCCAGCCCCAGAACCTGCGTCCCCATTCGCGCCGCTCGAACCATGCCTCGAGGCCGCGGTTCGCCTGGCTGCCGACGAGGAACACGAGCCACCCGCCGATGGTGTAGCCGATCGTCGCGACGAGGACGGCGGTCGGCGCGCCGATCACCGCGGCCGAACGGAGGAGAAGGATCTCGATGGGAGTGGGGAGGAATAGCTGCGTCCCGATCCCGTAGAAGAGGAGCAGGTCGGTCTCGTGCTTGAACGTTACGAGCTCTCCCCAGAGGAGCCACGTGAGGAGCTCGATTAGTAGCCAGGCGGCGACGAGTAGGGTGGCGGCGAGGAACATGACCGCCGCGCGTCGGCGACGCGTCATCCCGCCTTCGTCGTAGAGGGCGCGTCGCAGCCCTGCGCGGCCTCGGGCGGAGGAAAGTTCCTTGACGCTTGCGACGGCGCTCCCGCGGAGCCTCCCTGGCAGGGACGGGAGATCCTCGGTGAAGAACGCCTTCGTGCGCTCCCAGAGCGCCCGGAGCCCGGACCCGATCCACGCGAGCGTGACGAGCGTTGCCCATGGGACCGACCAAAGGGCCCAGTACGCCGCCCCGCGGCCCTTCCCGCGCTCCTTCATGCGGTCGGCGCGGGCGCGCAGCCGGGCCCACCAAGGAATTGGCGTGGCCGGATCGGGGCCCGGGTCGTCGGCGTGGGAGGCGTGGACTCTCGCCATGGCCTCACTTCGCGCGGCCCGCGCGCCGCTCGAGGTAGACGCCTACGCCGCCCGCCGCGAAGAAGAGGCCCGCGAGGACGATGCCGTAGAGGATGAGCGGGACGACCTGGAGCGGGAGGCCCACGACCGCGAACATGTGGACGCTGAACGCGGGGACGGCGACGACGGCGTGGAGACCGTCCGCGTCGGCGAAGGCCCAATGCTCGGGGCCTTCGGCGGGCGTCGCATCGAGAGCGTCCTCCAGACTGTCCGCCTCGCGGATGAGGACAGACCGCGTGCGGCCGGACACGTCGACGTCGAAGTAGTCGATGCGGATGCGCCCGGAGTCGACTAGCGCCGGGTCGAGGTTCGTGACGAACGCGCGACCCTCGGTGAGGTTCGCCGCGACCTCGAACTCGAACGTCTCCTTCGCCTTCTGGCGGACCTTGACCCCGACGTCGTCGAAGACGAGCGACTCGGGCCGGGCCGCGCCCTCCTCTAGGAGCACGTCGATCTCCGCGCCGACCTTCCCGCCCTCGATGGCGGCGAGCACGGCGCGGCGCTCGGCGCTTGTCCCCGAGGCGGGATGGACGAGAAAGTTTCCTTCGACGCCGGTGGCGTTCGCGTTGCCCCCGCTTGGTTCGATCAGCGCGCCGGGGTCTTCCTCGGTGAGGAACAGCCGGGCGGACAGGTTCCCCGCGTCGATGGCGATGCCGCCGTCGGTCGCGTTCGCGTCCGCGTTGGGGTCGAATACGAACCGGATGGACGAGTTCGGCCCAGCCTCAAAACGCAGGAGGCCGTTGGGCGCGTCGTGGATGCGCAGGCGCGCGACCGACGAGGCGAATTCGAACGCTCCACGTTCGGCGCCCGGTGGCCCCGTGTCGCACGGCGCGCCGTCGAGGTGGATGGATTCGAAGAACGACGTGTTGTAGACGCGATAATCCGTGACGGTGCACGTTTCCGCGTCGTAGAGGAAGTCGACGTAGCGTCCGTCGGCCGTTCCATTTTCGAGGGAGAGACGTGCCGGCTTGCGCCGCTCCCCGGGTCGCTCGTCCCCGGGGTCGTCGTCCGTCGCGTTCGCCCGGCCGCCGCCATCGGTACGCCCGTCGGTGCCCTGCGGCCTGCCGCGGCTCGTCGGGGTCGGGTCTTGGGCCGCGGCCGCGGCGACGACGGCGAAGAAGACTCCCACGGCGAAGAGGACCTTGCTCCAGGAGGGGCGGCTGAGGCTTCGCGCGGCGTTCCCTTTCATCCGGTCCGACCTCTCTGCGTCGCGGCGGCCCTCAGGAAACGGCGCGGCCCCTTCTTAACCGATTGCGCCTCCGCGGAAGAAGCGGACGCTTCACGCCATGGCGGCGGCGAAGGGCTGGGCGAGCCGGGCGGCGGCGGGCCCGTGCTCGAGCCATTGGAGGAGGTGGATGAACCGCGTGTAGCCGCGGTCAATCGCAAGGTGCCGCACCACGTGGTGGTGGGGGTTCCAGAGGTCCACGTGCACGATCCAGCGGTCGTGGAACTCCTTGATGTGGAGCGTGTCCCGGGGCCGGTGGTCGCGGTACTGCCGGATCGCGCCGCGCTTTCGGCCCAGGGGGCTCGTCCGGTGGGGCGGGGCTTCGGGCGTGACCGACTTCGGGATCACGAGGTTGTGCCGTGCGGGCATCTCGCGGACGATCTCTTCGATCTCCTTCCAGCCCATTCGCTTTGCTTCCGTCATGTTCGAAGCTGCGTTCCACCTGGAACACAATAAGTAGACGCTCAGAAACTCCGGCGACGTAAGGAGTCGGACCCTATTGGCCGCGCGGCCACATGCCCGGCTTGTGGGTCGACTTCGACCACGCGAAGCGCCGCATGCGGGCGTCCGGGTAGCCGCAGCTCGAGCATCGGCGTTTCTGCGCGTGGTACGACTGGCGGCCGCAGCGGCGGCAGACGATGTGGCTCTTCTTGCCACCGAAATGGGACGGGGTGCCCTTCACCATGATTTGTCACGATCCGGTTCGACGAAACGACTCCTTTCGAGGAGGCGGGGAGGCCGCCCAAAACGCCACTCGTATTTAAACGTGCCTTCGGCTTGCGGGCCCCGCGATGGTCGAGCTGCGCATCCGGAACCGTTCGCGGCTTCGCCGCAAGGAGATCGA
>JACPAO010000050.1 GCA_016180755.1 Methanobacteriota archaeon | reverse complement strand
CCTTGGGGGAACGGCTGCGGGGCTACGTGGAGGACACGGTCGAGCTCCTCGAGGGGGCCCTCGACAAGGGCCGTCGCGTCCTGCTCGAGGGTGCGCAGGGCCTCATGCTGGACGTCGACCACGGCACGTATCCGTACGTCACGAGCTCGTCGACGACGGGCATGGGGCCGGGCTCCGGGATCGGGACCCGGCACATCGAAGCGGTCCTGGGCGTGGCGAAGGCCTACGCGACGCGCGTGGGCGAGGGCCCGTTCCCGACGGAGCTCTCGGCGGCCGAGGGCGTGGGCAAGCGCCTCCTCGAGGTCGGCAAGGAGTTCGGGACGGTGACCGGTCGCGCGCGGCGCGTCGGCTGGCTGGACCTGCCCGCGCTTCGCTACGCGATCCGGGTGGGCGGGATCACGCATCTGGCGCTCACGAAGGTCGACGTGCTCGAGGGCCTCGAGGAGATCCAGGTCGCGGTCTCGTACCGGACGAAGGGCGCGTCGTTGCGGGTCTTCCCGAGCGACGAGACGGTGTTCGCGTCCGCCGCGCCGACGTTCAAGAAGATCCCCGGATGGGCCCGGACCGCGACCCGGAAGGGAAAGTCCTGGGTCCTGTCGAAGGAATCCCGGGCGTACGTCGGGTTCCTCGAGAAGTCGTTGGGCGTGCCCATCGTCATCGCATCGGTGGGGCCCGGCCGGGACCAGACCCTGGAACTCCGGAAGCATCCCTTCGGGCGCCGTTAGGCAGAAACCTTATTGCCGGGGCTCGTCACCTGGCTGTCAGAGTGGGCGGAGCGTTCGTCAACCGGGTGTCCGAGCGTCCTCAAATGGGCAAGGCGCGACTGGTCGGTCCGGTGAAAGGCGTGCGTTCCCCTCCTCCTGCGGACCTTCGGCGAAGAATGGCGTTCGGCTTGTTGATCGCGGCGACCGTGTTCCTGGTTCTTTCCGGGCTCCTCGGCGTGGCGGGCGCGACGGACGCGTCGTCCGCCTCGAAGGATCCGGCCGCGTTCCGCGTGCCTGGGCCGCGCGTCGGGGACAAGGCGCACTTCAACGTCACGGTCGTCGACGTCCGGGCCAGCGGGGAGCGGGCCGTGGGCCTCGAGAAGAACTGGCTCTCGGTCACGATCCTCCCGGACGCGCCGGTCGCCGACGAGCGCGGGGCCACGGCCCTCGCGAACCGGGTCGGCTACTCCGGGTCCTTCGCGGCGGCCGACGGAGAAGAATCCGGGTTCGAGGCGCTCCTTTCGTTCGAGCCGGGAACGCACCGGCTGTTGGTGGAGGAGACGGTCTCGGGCGGGGGCCGCGTCGACACGACCAACTTGTACGAGTCGTCGATCGACCACCTCGTGCGCCGCGTGACGTTCGCGAACCTTTCGGACCCGGACCCGTGGACGGCGTCCGTCCCACAGTTCTGCGGGCTGTTCCACGGCCTGCAAGGAGGACCGCTGGGGTCGAGGTCGCTGTTCCCCGAGGCTTGCGTTCTTGCCGGCCTCGACGCCAGGATAAGGCTGGCCCGATGGTCGCTCGCGGGCGCCATGGAGCGGGGCGGCGCGAATACGGTCCGGTACGATCTGCGAGGGGGCTCCGGGGGCTCCACGCTCGCCTCGGCGTGGTTCGCGGCCGACACACCGTACCCGGTCCGCGTGGACGTGCCCAACGCCACGAACCCCGCGAGGATCACGCGGACGCTTCTTGAGACGGAGGCAAAAGGCGTCGCGCCCTTCGCTTCATCCGCGGGGCCGCCTAAGGAGGCGCAGGAGCTCGTGTTCGCGCCCCGGATGCCGTGGGGCCCGGACGATGCGGGGGTCCCGGTCCGGTTCTCGCTCTCGGCGGCCTGGAAGCAGGCAAGCGAGAACGCCGTCGAGGCGCGGTTCCGGGACTTCCTTCGCGGCCACCCGGGGGCGGCGGCGACCGGCGTCAACACCGGCTGGGCGCGCTGGACGGGCGGGATGGACCGGTACTGGGTCATCGAGGTCTCGGACGGTCGAGACGTCCTCACGGCGTGCGTGCACGAGGACGGCCGCACGACGTACGCGGAGGATCCGGACCAGTCGAAGGTGCCCGGCACCTACACGTCGTGCCGCAAGAGCGGCCGGCCCGTCGATCCGTCGTGCGGCCCGGCCTCCATGCCGACGGTGGCCTCGATGGTGCCGCGGCTGCAACTCGTGGGTTCGCCCCGGTCGGTGGCGCTAGGGCCCAACGTTTGGTCGTTCCGGATCCGCTGCGACGAGCCGTTCAGCATGGGGCTTTCCCACTACAGCGTTTCGACACCCCCAGCGTCGGTCCTCGACGACCCGAAGGATCCCAAGGTCCGCTACACGACCACGACGTTCTCGCTCCTGTTCGACGACGCCTTCAAGATGCGGATGTTCTGGGAATTCCAAGGCGTGAACGAGCAGGGCCCGGCGGTCCTCGGCCCGGGCGGGGACCCGGGTTCGGCCCCGGCAGCCACGAAGGCGCCCGCGTCGCGCGACCTCTGGCAGGCCCCGGCGGCGGCAGTCGCCGTCGGCGCGGCGGCGGCGGCGTCGCTCGTGGGCGCGCTGTACGTCGCGTGGCCGTGGCTCAAGAAGCTCCTCGTGCTCGCACTCTTCAGCAGGATCGAGAGGCCCGCGGCCCTCGAGCAGTCGACGCGGGCCCGCGTCGCCGAGACCGTCGCGGCGAACCCCGGGATCCATTTCCGGAGTCTCGTGCGCGAGACGGGCCTCGCGCGTGGAACCGTCGACCACCACCTCCGCAAGCTCGTCGAAGTGGGGCTCGTGCAAGAGTCGCGCAGCGACGGGTACGTGTGCTTTTTCGCGGCGGGCACGAAGGACCGCCGTGCGATGCGCTTCGCGCCCCTTCTCAAGGCGGAGGGCGCGCGCCGCCTCGTGGCCCTTGTCGCGGCACAGCCGGGCGTCGGGGCGAGCGACGCGGCCGAGGCGCTGGGCCTGAGCCGACAGATCGTGCACCGCCACGTGCAGCGGTGCGAGGACGCGGGGGTCCTCGCGTCCCGGCGCAACGGGCGGCACCTCGTGCTCGAGCCGACGCGGGACACGGAGTTCGCCCTCACGGCCGCCTGACTATTCTTCGTCGGCCGCCGACGCGAGTCCCGCGCGGTTGCGCCAGTTCCGCAAGGCCGCCGGTAGGTCTTCGACGCAACGCACTTGACTCACGGTCGCAAGCTCCTTGCGGTAGGAGAGGTCGAGCTCGACCTGGGCGTGCAGTTGTTCCTGGAGGCGTCGGGCGAGGTTGCCGCCGGTGCGGTCCCAGTCGAGGAGGAGGATGACGCGTTTGTGGCTGCGGGCAAGGCGTTCGGCCGTGGCGGCGAGGCTGCGTCCGACGTTGTAGAGGTGGATGGTCCCGCGCAGGCCGAGGGCGCGGAGGGCGCGTTCGTCGCGGACGCCTTCGACGAGGACGGGCGTGGAGGCGTTGTCGAGACGGAGGGCCTCGAGGCACGCCCATAGGCGTTCGTAGCGTTCGTCAGCCTCCACCGAGGACCTCCTCGAGGATGCGATGGAGTTCGTCGACGGGAAGGCCCTGGACGTGGACGCGTTTGCGTCGGCTCGTGGCCCCGTCGGCGATGCTGAGGCGGCTTCTGGGGATGCCGAGGGTGGAGGCAAAGGCCGCGAGCAGCGCCTCGTTGGCCTCGCCGGCCTGGGGGCGGGCTTGGACGCGGGCCTGGATGCGGCCGCGCCACTCGTTGTATCCCGAGGGGACCTCGTCGCGGTCGGCGCCGGGTTGTACCTCGAGGTCGACGAGGCATCCGTCGGCGGCCGCGCGGATCGCCTTGTGCCAGTCGGGGTCCGGCATGGTCACGGGGCGGGAGGCGGAGGTTCGGCGGGCGGCGCGAGGGGGTCCGGGTCCGGTTCTGCCGGTTTCGTTGGGTTCGTCATGTAGCCGACCGTGAAGAGCACGGCGGCGATAATGAGGAGGAACGGCGCGACGCGGTACGTGCCGTTCGCGGCGTCCTTCGATTGGGCGCACATTTCCTCGGTGCCTCCCTGTTCGCGGCAGTGGTTGTACTCGCGGTGGAGAAGGAGTCCGTAGCCGAGGCTCGCGACCGCGACGAGGCCGAGCACGGCGGCGTTGACGTAGAGGATCATGACGTAGCCTTTCATGGGGTCTCCGAGGGGGGCGAGTAGAGGCTTGCGGCGTAGCCGAGGCTGAGGGCGAGGAGCCCGACGTGGCCGGCGAGGGCGACGAGGAGGAGTCGTTCGGGGGGGACGGAGAAGAGGAGCGCGGTACGACGGCGACGAGGAGGGCGAGGAGGCTCGCGCCGGCGGTGACGAGGAGGAGGGGTTCCATCCTGAGGTCGAAGCGTTTTGCGGCTTGATGCCTCTTTCGGAGCTCATTTGGTGGGAAGGGGCGCCGTGAAGAAGGCCTCGGCGCCGCGCTCGATCGTGGGGAGGCTGAGGTAGGTCTTCGCTCCGCCGAGGTTCACGTTGACGGGATTCGAGTAGAGGGGGTTGCGGTAGTAGGCGGCGGGGGCGACGGCCTTGTTGGAGGGGACGGCGGGGGAGCTTCCGTCTTCGCCGATGAAGAGGCCGGCGTCGTCGCCGTAGCCGTACTGGCCGAGTTCGAGAAGGAGCGTCGTGCCCGCGGGGAGGACGACGTCGTTGGGCTCGAACTCGAGGTTTGCGGTGACGGGGGCGTTGGGCGTGACGTAGGCCGCGCCCGCGCCTTGGGCGAACCGGAGGTCCATGACGGCGTTCGTTAGGGGTTGGTACTTTCCGCCCTGCTTGGCGTAGAGGGTCGCGGCGAGGTATCCGCCGGGGCCGAGGGGGGTCGCGCTCACGCGTAGGGTGGCGAGGCCGGCGAAGCGGGTCTCGGTGGGGAAGGACGGGGTCTCGAAGTAGGCGCAGCCGGGGCAGTTCTGTTGGGGCGTGTAGGTCGCGTTGACGCGGGTGAGGCTGCGGCGCGCGTCGGGGGCGAGGGTCTTCGCGCCGTCGGGGCCTTCGGTCGTACCGAGCGCTCCGTCCGGCTTGGGGTACCACTTGACGGGGCTCGCGTCGCGGGGCGGCCAGGCGTCCTCGTTGCGCCACGCGTTCTGCGTGTCGGCGACCTGGACCCGGGGGCCGAGGTCGACGGTCGTGTCTCCTTTGAGCCAGTAGTCGAACCAGTGGAGGAGGATCTCGGCGAAGTCGGGCCGGAGCGTGGGCTGGAAGAAGGGCCCCTCGTTGGGGTCGTCGGGGAGCCGATGGCGCCACTGGCCGAGGATCTGCTTCACGACGTTGCCGCGGTCCTCGAGCGTGTTCACCCACGGGTGGACGAGGTGGGGGAAGGCGAGGAAGTCGTTGAAGCCGTGGAGGAGGAGGACGCTGCCTTTGTACTTGGCTTCCACGGCGGGTCGAAGGTCGCGGGCGGCCGCGTAGCCGAGAGAGTCACGGAAGCCCGTCGTGGCCATGGTGCCCGAGGCGCCGAACGCGTTGGCGAGTTCGGGGCACAGGACCGAGCCGGGGATCTTGGAGGGGTCGCGCGAGGGCTCGCGGTCGACGGTGAAGGGGCTCACGCTGTAGATGCCCCAGTAGGCCTGCGTGCCCCCGGGCGTCGCGACGATGGTGGGGGTCCCGTTTCGGACGAACCAGGAGTAGAGGTCGGGTTCGCTCTGGCTCGGCACGATGGTCTTGACCTCGGGCCGGCCAAGGCCGGCGGCCATCCAGGCGCCTGCGCCGCCCAGGCTGAGGCCGAAGAAGCCGAGGTTGCCGCTCCAGGGTTCGCTGATGATCCAGTCGACGGCCTTGGCTACGTCGGCGGTCTCGCGGGGTCCCCACCATTCGTAGCAGCCGCCGTTGCCGGCGGTGCCGCGGGCCGGGACGATCGCGACGGCGTATCCGTGGGGCACGAAGTTGTCGATGAGGAAGGGAAGGGTCTGCTTGGGGTTGCTGTTGTAGCGCGTGCGCAGCGGTCCGGTCTCGAGGTCGTTGAGGTAGGGGGTCACGACGACGATGACGGGGAACTCGGTGGTCGTGGCGCCCTCGGGGAGGATGTAGCCGACCTGGATGTCGGCGTCCTCGGCGGGGCCGGGGTGGGAGCTCTTGAGGACCTTGACGTTGTCTTTGCCGGTCGCGAGGGGCCCGGGGTTGGCGACGAGCGAATAGGTCCCGCGGTCGGTCTTCATCCGGAACTCGCCGGGGAAGACGCTCGTGTCCGAGAACCCGCCTTCGGTGTCCTTTTTCTCCTGGCCGGGGGGTTCGGTCGGCTTTTTCCCGGGGCTCTCGGGAGGGGTCCCTTGGCCGCGGCCTTGGGAGCCGCTTGCGGAGAGGCAGCCGGAGAGTCCGGCGGACAACATGGCGAACACTGCGACCCACGCCCACGCGCGCATGGCCGCGCAAGACGCGCTGGGGGACTTAACGTTCAGGTTTCGGGCGGGGGCGCAGGCTCGACGGGCGACGAACGGCGGGCCGCGGCGGCATCGTCATCGGGCTGACCGGGCTGACCGAAACAGTAATAGGCGCCCAGGGGTC
Source organism: Methanobacteriota archaeon (assembly GCA_016180755.1). GTDB lineage: Archaea > Thermoplasmatota > E2 > JACPAO01 > JACPAO01 > JACPAO01. Next base: position 10,244 of record JACPAO010000050.1, on the reverse strand, counting down.
AGGGTGTGCTCGCCTCTCTCGAAGCCGGCTGGAGTGCGCCCTTGTGGCGTGCCGATGAAGGACCGTGCCAACGGGGGGCACAAACGCTCGGACCCCAAAACGTCCTCCCGACAATGCATGACGGAGGATACCAGGTCGGAGCAAGAATCACGCCTTGATGGAGAGCTGCGGGGACTGCGCCGAACGCTGTGTGATCCGCGGTCGACGACATCCGAGGCGACAACGCGCGCCCGTTAGGGTCCTTCCCTGAGCGTACAGCCGTGACGGCAAGCTGTGATGGTGGAGACAACCCCGGGTCCGCACAGGGCCGTGAGACGGAAGCCGGTTCCAGTCTCCTCTGCTGCCTCGCACCCGCAAGGGTGTCGGGTTGGAGGGAGCCGATGGAAGCGCGGGCTCGGGTCAGGAAGCTCAGGAGCGCCCACAAGGCGCCAAACCGATGAGGCCGACTGTTACGAGCCCGCGACAACGGCCATTGTCTCGCCCAAGAAAGCCATTTAAGGTCGGACGACGCATGAACGCCTGCCATGAAGACCGTCATCGACGTGAAGAAGGAGGGTCGCTGGTTCGTGGCGACCGACCTTCTGACCCAGGTCGCCGACCAGGGCAGCACGCGGACCGCGGCGATCGCGGCGCTGAAGAAGGCCCTGCAGGAACGTCACGAACTCTTGCTCCAACTGGTCGCCAAGCATCCGTCGATGCAGGTCGTTGACGTCGAGGTTTAGGAATGGCCCGCCTTCCCGTCCTGTCGGCGCGGGAGGTACTGAAGGGCCTGGCTCGCCTCGGCTTCGTCGTGGTGCGCCAGTCTGGCAGTCACGTGCACCTCTGGCACGAGGCAAAGCGCGTCCTTGTTACGGTGCCGAACCATCCCGAGCTTGCGAAAGGGACTTTGATCTCGATTCTGAAACAGGGACGCCTTTCACGGGATGAATTGCTCGGCGCCTTGTAGGTTCCAGTCTCCTCTGCTGCCTCGCACCCGCAAGGGTGTCGGGTTGGAGGGAGCCGGTGGAAGCGCGGGCTCGGGTCAGGAAGCTCAGGAGCGCCCACAAGGCGCCAAACCGATGAGGCCGACTGTTACGAGCCCGCGACAACGGCCACTTTCTTCCCGCGCTCGAAGAAAGCTACGTTTCGATTCCCAAGAGCAAGGGGCTGGGCCTCGATTCATCGGTGAATCCCGCCACGATGTGCCCGGACGGTAGGATTCCGACGGTGACGAAGTCGATGCAGCATTTGCCGGCCACGGGGTCGCCGCCCGTACGATCGGGGTCGTCGACCGGCCCGAGTCGAAGGACCTCGGACAACCACGGGGTCCCCGAGACGCCTCGGAAACGGTAGGCCAGGTCCTGGTTTCGCTCCGGGCTTGCGGCCGACGGCGACTGAGCGTGGAGGAAGACGACGGCCTGGTCGAGGCGCGCGTTGACCTTGAAGTCCGTGTTCTCCCAATGCGCGGAATACGCCTCGGGGAGGGGATGCTCTTCCCCGTTCCAGGTTCGCCCGCCGTCGGTCGAGGTCCGGTAGACTAGACGGGTGAAGTACCGTTCATTCGCGGGCGCGAACGAGAGCACGTGCAGGCTTCCGTTGGAGTCCACCAGGAGGGAGCCGCGGGGAAGTGTCGCTTGGCCGAAGTCCGCGCAAGACAGCGTCATGTCGTACCCAAGGACGCCCCATTCGCATCCGACATTCACAATTCCCTGGAAGCTGAGCAGGGCCAGGCCGTGCGTGACCGGATAGACGCGGGAATAGCTGACCGGCTGGAGCCAGTCCCGGTCCGCGTCACGAACGAGATTGGCCAAGTCGACGGAACGCTTCGGCAGCGGCGCGTAGGGCAGCGCCAGTTCCTGGTAGGTCAACCCGTCGTAGGTGATGTGGTAGATGTGCCGCGGATCATTGGCCCCCAGCGCGGTGACGATCCCAACGTACGCGCTGACGCCGCCTGTGGGGGTCTGGAAGGGGCCCTTCACCACGGTGATCCAGGGCCGGTCCGCGAAGGGTTGGTGCAGGGGACTCTCCGAAAAATACCAGGTACCGTCGCGGGCCACGTACTTGAATGTGTCAAACCGGTCGCCCTCATACGGATGCCACGTCATGCCGAGGATGTCGCCGCCGGGTGCGTAGGCGATGGCGCCCTCTCCGTTGTTGAGGAGCAGCGGGTCGACCACCTGCGTCCACGTGCGCCCCTCGTCGGCGGAGATTCGTACGTTGTGGCCGCCGAGGTCGACGATACGTCCATCGGGCGTCGTGGCGACGTAGACCTCGCAGCAGTTCCCAGTGCCCGCGACGGTGCGCCACTCCCGTGACCCGGCTGGCTCGCCGGCGGCGGAAAGCTGCGCGTACGTTTCGACCTTCGGCGTAGCCGCGAACGAGGTCGGTGCGACGGAAGTCAATGGAGCGAACCCGGCCACGGACGTCGCGGAGACCGAGGCGGCCTTCACGCCCGCGGCGCCACATACGTCCAGCGCGCTGACGCTATAGTGGGACGTACTGCCGGCGACCCGTTTCGTGTCCGCGAAGGCGCGATCGTTGCCCAAGTTCGCGATTGGCGCGAGGTTCGTTGCGGAGGACCCGCGGTGGATTTGGAATGCGTAGAAATCTTCGCGAAGGTCGGTGGGCACGTCCCATTCGACCGTAATCATCTCGTTTCCGGGGCCGGCTGCAGCCCGAAGGCCGACCGGCGATCCGGAGGCGGGGGGCACGGGTGGCAGAAGGAAATTGACCTGGAGATCCTGCACGACCTCGACCTGGGCGGAGATGTCTTGGAAGCACGTGGCGTGGGCCTTCAACTCGTAGGACCCGGCCGCGAGGGAGATTCTGTACGATCCATCCGCGCCGGAAAGCGTCGAAGCGACCGACGCCGACACGGCGGCGCCCGGGATGGGACGCCCGCCATCGGCGGCCGCGACGGGTCCGAGGGGGAGGCCGTTCCGGAGGGGGGCGGGGAACCCGGGCTGGGGGAGTGCGAACTCGTGCTGGGGGACCTTGTGGCGGATGATTGTAGGACCTCATTGAGAGTCAAGGTGGCATGCTGAGAGGCCGCACACGAAAGGGCGACCACGAGGAGGCGGTACCCTTCGCGCGCGGCATGCAGGCTGCAAGAATCCGCGGGCGGAATCGTGAACGCGAACCTGCCATCCTCGGTCGTCGTCATTTGGAGGCCGTCGCGGTCTTTCACCTCGAGCCGCACCAACACGTTCGAAACGGGGTCTTGCTGCGTCGTTTGAACGATTCCATCGATGAGGACATCGCCGACGGCCGGTGTTGGATTGGAGGAGGTTTTCTGCGATGACGCGCAGCCCGCCGCCAGCGCTGAAAGTACGAGGGCGAGGGCGATGAATCGGGTCACGACCGGGCGCCGTCGTAACCCGCCTAGAAAAGCCTTTTCCTGCGCGGGTAGGGCCCCGACGCGACCTCGACGGCCTCGTGGGGGTTCGCCGGTCGCGTCTCGGCGGTGGGCTCGAAGGCGAAGAACCGGATGCGTCGCCCGTCGCGGTCGCGGCCGAGGAGGCCGGAGCGTTCGAGGCGGTCGACATGCCAGTAGGTCGCGGGCCGGCCGCGGACTGACGACGGGCCTCATTGCACGCGATGGAGCCCGCGGTCGTCGCGGGCGATCTGGCCGAAGACCTTCTCGAGCTTTTCGAGGTGGATCGGTTTTTCGATGACGTCGAAGACGCCCATCGAAAGGAGCTCGGAGATGCGTGGGTCGTCGGGCTTCGTGCTGGTGACGAGGACGACCTTGAGCGTGGGGTTGCGCTTGAACAGCTCGGCGGCGACCCGTTTGCCGTTCATCCCGGGGAGGATGAGGTCGAGGAAGACGAGGTCGGGCTTGAAGGCCGCGAAGGCGTCGAGGGCCTCCCGGCCGGAGGAAGCCAATTGGATCGCGTCCTCTTCGACGCCCATGCGCAGGAGGCAGTTCTTGGTCGTGAGCCGGACGGTCGGCGAGTCGTCGACGATGAGGATGCGGTCGGACACGGGGTTTCGGACTCTACTCGGTCGGGCGTCAGCTTAAACCCGCGCCCGGGGCGCAAACATGCTTGCCGGGCGTCGTGTGGCTTCGTTTACGCGTAAAACGTCGGGAACGCCGCGCAGTTTACGTCTGCAACGGGGCACACCTGGTGCCTAACTAGCGAAGGTCGAGGCCGCAGGTCGGGCAGGGTATCGGCTCCTTGCCTTCGACAGCGCCCGCGTACACGAGAGACGTCTTCCCGCACGAACAGCGGATCCCCATGAGGAAGCGTCCGCGGCGAATCTTGGAAAGGTCCCCCAGGGGCCGTCCGGAGGACCCGGCCGGGGCGCTGGGGTCCGCGTGGAGTCCTTCGGTCGACGCAAGGGGATGCTTACGCCCGATCATCGTGGTGTGCATGGCCGCTACCCGGTCAGGCTTGGGCCGGCGCGGGGCTAAAAGGGCTCGCCGGAACGCACAAGAACCTAGTGCCTAACTCTGGCCTTTTAGGTCGGCCTCGCACCTCGGACACGCGACGGCGGCGTCGGAGTCGAAGTGGGCGGCGTACACGAGGAAGGCGTGGCCGCAAGGGCAGCGGAGGCCGAGGAGGTACGTCCCGGCCCCCGGCGGCGGGTAGCTGCCGAGCAGGTTCTCGGCGGACCCTTTGGGAGCACCGGGATCCGGAAGGGCGAGGGTGATGGGCTCCTCGACGGCGATGGCGGAGGCTCCAAAATAGTCGGCCATGGAACCTTGCCTCATGGGGGAGGCGGGCCATGGCCCTTCGCACGGGGGAGTTTCGGCTCTCGGCCCTTGTCGAAATCCTCCTGACGCCTGGTGCCTAACGGGGTGGTGGCCGCGCGTCGGAGGCGCGACAAAGCTCTAATACCGGGTGGTCAAGTCAGCGGATGGTGTCCACCACGCGGGGCGGCGTCTGCGTTCTCCTAGTTTTCACGTTGGTCTTCGCCTTCCCGGGCGTCCAGGCGCAGGCGAAAGGCGGGGCCGCAAGCGACGTCGATAACACCGTCACCGTCGAGGACCCCGCCCAGGATGTGGACCTCTATGCCGGAAGCGGGGTCGGGGGCCCCAAGCAGAGCGGATCCAGCATGGGGACGTACTTCGACCATCTCGACATCCGGAAGCTCGTCTTCACGGGCGAGACGGAGAAGGAGTTCAAGGTCGAGCTCCACATGAAGACCCTCACCCAGAACCCGACGCTCGGCACGCCGAGCCGCGTCATCAGCTGGTCGTACGGGATGGTGCGGTGGACGCTCACGCCCGGCCAGTGCCGGCAGCAGGGAGGTGGCAACATCGGCACGCAGCCCGCGAACCCCAACCAGGGATGCCTCAACGGGCAGGGGACCCAGGCGCGCAAGAACGTCCCGATGCAGGTCCTGGCCGATCAGAACGCGTACGTGTTCACGATCGACAAGACGCTCGTCTTCAACCAGAACCGCGTGACCGCGCGGTTCGGCGACAGCTTCCTCAACATCACGGTCACGGCGAGCCAATCCTACGCCCGGTGCTTCGTGTGCTTCGGGGGGGACCCGACCGGCGGCGTGTACGCCTCCGACCGGGCCCCGAGCGACCGGGCCCTCTTCGGCGCCCCGTTCACGTTCAAGGAAGGGAGCAACGGGCGCGGCCACCTCGGGCTCACGAGCGCGGAGCCCATCCGCGTTAGCAACGGCGAAGCCACCACGATCGTGTACCGGGCCGACGTCACGAACCACCACGCGGAAGCCCTCACGGTCCAGCTCGAGACGGCGAACACGGAAGACGGCTGGTCGGTGCGGGTGCCGAGCCTCCTCAAGGTCGCGGCGCACTCCACGCTGAGCTTCCCCGTGATCCTCGCCTTGCCGTTCACGCACGACCACGGCCGGACCGCCACCTTCCAGGTGAAAGGCCAGGCGGTCGAGGACGAAGGCAGCTGGGCGCAGCTCGACCTCGGCGTGTTCTGGACGGACGTCCCGCAGCCGAGCGCCCACCACGAAGGCTCGGGGGGCGGGACGTACTTCCACTCGTCGCCGGACACGGACGGCAACACCATCGAGCAGGCGTTCTCCGCGTTCCCTCGCTACAACATGTGGATGAACGCCCTCGACGACGACCCGGACCCGGACGCACGTGACGACAACGTCCCGGCGCTCTTCAACGAGGGCGCGTTCTGCTTCTTCGGCGGCGCCCAGACGTGCAAGACCCCGCCGGAGAGCCGGCACACGTGGTTCTTCCCGCTGAGCCCCGGCCTCCTCCTCGGGCTCGACTTCGACCTCGCGCGCGAGGGCCTCATGGCGTTCGACATCGGCGGAAAGGTGCAGTCGACGGCGAGCAAGGTCGTCGTCCAGCTCGCGTACTGCGATCCCGCGACCTTCCAGCAGGGCGGTGGGGGCGGAGGCGGCCAAGGCGGTGGCGGTGGCGCAACGTGCGGCAACAACTCGCAGAGCTACCGCCGCGTCCTCGCCTCGGGCGAGCGCGGGGGCGCCCTCGGCACGGGAAGCGTCGCGCACTTCGAGGTCCCCCTCAAGGTCGACCCGTCGGCGGACCTCATCCCGTACAAGAAGGGCGCGAACATCGGCATCCGGATCGTCCTCACGGCCGACACGCCGCAGAACCTCGTCGGCAACGGGCCCGAGTTCCAGACCAACAAGGCGCACCTCGACCTCCCGCTCATCGAATACCACGACCCGGTCGACCAGGCGTTCCAGAACGTGGGCACGCTCGCCCTCACATCGAAGAGCCCGTTCGAGAAGCCCGTCAACCCGGGCCGCTCGGCCGTGTACAACTTCGAGGTCCGCAGCAACGCGTCCGAGGACCAGGACGTCGTCCTCGAGGTCCAAGGCGTGAACGACGACTGGGCCCGGATCGTGGGCGACGAGAAGATCGAGCTCGCCCCCGGCGAGGCCCGACAGTTCCAGCTCGTCGTCTCCGTCCCCGCGGACGCGATCCCGGAGGAGCGCGCGGAACTCTTCTTGGTCGCCCAGAACCTCAAGGACTCGGCAGTCGTCGCCGTGACGCGGCTGCGCGCGACGGTCGTCGATCCCTCCGTCGAAGACATTCCGGACGAGTCGGGCAAGATCGCGTCCGTCGACGACGGCGGCGGGGTCCCTGGCTTTGAGGCGGGATTCCTTGCGGCCGCCCTTCTTGCCGTGGTCGTCGTCCGCCGGCGCAAGAATCCGCTTTGAAGGGTTGGCGACAAAGCTCAAATAGCGGCAGGCTTCGTGCGTCCGTTATTGCTCGCCGTGCGCCTTAGCTCCGCTGCCTTCGTGATCTTCCTCGTGGCGTCGTCGGTGCCGGTCGTCGCGCAGCACCAAGGCCATGGGACCATCGACCAGGTCGACAACACGGTCGTCGTGATCGACGGCAAGGACGACGTCTCGTTCTTCATCGCCCCGAAGCAGAACCCGGCCCCGCAGAACGCGTCGTGCCCGCAGCCGGGGGCGTGCACCAACAACTTCGACCACATCGATATCCTGAAGTTGGTCGTGAGCGACGAGACGGACACCGACTTCAAGGTGTACCTGACACTCAAGAACCTCGTGAACTCGAACCCGACCGGGTTCCCGTTCCGCAGCGTCGGCTTCAGCTACGGACGCATCAACTGGCAGATCACGTGGGGCGCCTGCCAGGGCGGGACGCAGGGCTTCCAGCCCACAAAGGCCTGCCTGCGGTATGGCTCGCAGTGGAGCCAAGGCCAGCGCTCCGCGAAGGAGTTCGCGGCCGAGGTCCGCAGCTCCGAGAACACGATCGTCTTCCCCGTGCAGAAGCTTTGGCTCTACAACGAGAACCGCGTCCCGGCGCGCTTCGGCACAGAGCTTCGAAACATCACGGCGACCGGCTCCCACTTCTACGCCGGCGTCCCGTTCATCCCGAACGGCGACCCCACGGGCGGCGTCGCGGCCATCGACCGGGCGCCGAACGGGGGCCCGTTCGCGAGCCCGTTCAAGCTCGTGAAGGGCTCGAACAGCCACGGCCACTTGGCCGTGGACGCCCCCTCGCCCATCCGCGTCAGCAACGGCGAGGCCACCACGATCGTCTACAAAGTGGAGATCTTCAACCACAACATCGTCCCCATGCGGATCCAGATCGCCCCCGAGAACGTGCGCGACGATTGGCTCGTGCGCGTTCCGGGCCTGGTGACGATCCCCGCCGGCCAGAAGATCGTGGTCCCGGTCATCCTGAGCCTCCCGTTCACGCACGACCACGGCAAGACCGTCACCTTCACGCTGAAGGCGCAGTCGCTCGACGATGAGGGAAGCTACGGCAGCACGGACCTCGGCATCTATTGGACCGAGATCCCGCAACCGTCGGGCCACCATGAGACGGACGACGGCGGCACCTTCTTCCACACGGGGGTCGTCCCCAACGAGCGGACGATCGACCAGTTGGAGCCGTACCTGCCCACGTACCAGATGTGGATGAACGGCATCCTCGACGACCCCGACCCCTCGACGACCGACGTCGCCGTGCCGGGCGGTTTCAACGAGTACTTTGGATGCGTGTTCGTCCCGCCGGGGACCGTCCCCTCGTGCAAGACGCCTCCCGAGTTCGTGACGAGCTGGTTCTTCCCGCTCAGCCCGCCCCTCCTTATGGGCCTGGACTTCGACACGTCGAAGAAAGGCCTCATGACGCTGAGCATCACGCCCGACATTCCCGCGAGCCAGGCGGAGGTCGTCGTGGAGCTTCGGTACTGCGACCCGGTCGCGAACCCGGGGCTCGGCCTTTGCCAGCTCAACCAGACGACGGGCGGCGGCGGGACCTGCGCACGCAGCTACAACCAGGTCGTCGCGACGGGGAAGACGGGTGGCGCGCTCACGCAGGGCGTGGCCTCGAACTTCAACGTGGAGCTCACGGTCGACCCGAAGTATGACGTCATCCCGTACCGGCTTGGTGTCAACCTCGGCTTGTGCATCCGGCTCGTCACGAGGGACGTCCCCGAGAACCTCTTCGGGGCCAACCCCTTGCCGTCCCCCGAGTTCGACCCCAAGAAGGCGCGCCTGCGGCTGCCTCTCTTGGAGTACCATGACCCGGTCGACCAGGAGTTCGAGAACGTCGGGGCCCTGAAGCTGGGTTCCGTCACGCCGTTCGAGAAGCAGGTCAACGCGGGCCGCACGGCGGTCTTCAAGTTCGACCTCGCGAGCAACGCGTCCGCGCAGCGCGGCGTCCACGTCGAGGTCCAGGGGATCCACGCGGACTGGGCCGTGCTCGTCGGCGACTCCGACTTCAACCTCGACGCGGGCGAGAAACGCGTCATCGAGGTCGCCGTCACGGCGCCCGTCGACGCCGTCGCGGAGGAGCGGGCCGAACTGTTCATCGTGGCACAGGACCGCGGCGACGCGGCCGTGACGACCGTCACGCGCTTCCGGGCGACGGTCGTCGACAAGGCGACGGCGGACATCCCCAACGAGGCCGCGTCGGCTGCGGCCGAGGCGGACGGCGGCGGGCTCCCGGGATTCGAGCTCGTCGGGCTCGTGGCGGCGGCCGCCGTCGCGGTGGTCCTCCGGCGCCGCAAGTCGTGAGGGCGCGGGAAAAGCCTTTCAAGGGCCGAAGGGATGGTTCGGGCCCTTGTTCAGCGGGCCCGGGTTCGTCATAGAGCCGTTCCGGCCGGGCGACCTCGTGTCCGTGCTCAAGCTCGTGCAGCGGAGCCTGGGCGAGGAGATTCCGTACGCGTTCTTCCTCCAGATGTCGACGCTGCGGCCCGACTACTCGCTCATCGCGCGGGACCCGGCCACGCGGGCCGTGCTGGGGTTCATCGTCGGCACGAAGGAGGCGGGGCACGAGGGCCGGGTGCTCGTGTTCGCGGTGGATCCCGAGGCGCAGGGCCAGGGCGTCGGCCACGCGCTTCTTGCGCGGCTCCAGCGGTCCATGCTCTTGCAGGACGTGCGCCAGGTGCACCTCGAGGTGCGGGCCGACAACCACCGGGCGATCGAGTTCTACCGCCGGCACGGGTTCAGCGTGACGGGCCTCCAGGAGGCCGCGTACAAGGACGGGGCCGACGCGTACCGGATGATGAAGCCGCTCCACTAGGTGCGGCGCTGGAGAGCGGACCGTCAGCCTTATCGTGCCGCGCCCCAGTTAGGCACCAGGACGGGACGTCATTGGTCTTCCTTCGGCGCAAGACGATCAAGGGCCGCGAGTACCTCTACGAGGTCGAGAACTACTGGGAGGACGGCCACGTGCGGCAGCGCGTGCTCAAGTACCGCGGCCCGGTCGCGCCGGTCCGGCCTCGGAAGAAGGAAGAGGAGAAGCAGAAACCCGAGACCAACCCGAAGAAGACGTGAATGCCCGGATCGGGCGTCCGGCCCGCTAGTGGAGTTCA
>JACPAO010000049.1 GCA_016180755.1 Methanobacteriota archaeon | reverse complement strand
CAAGACGCTTCCGAAGGAGGCGAACCCGATGGACGCCCTCCGGACGGGCATCTCCTACATCGGTTCCATCGACCCGGACACGGCCTCGGACGACCCCCAGGCACGCATGCGCGTCGTCCGCCGGGCCATCGCGAAGTCGCCCACGATCGTCGCGGCCTTCCACCGGATCCGAAGCGGCAACAACGTGATCGGGCCCCGGCAGTCGGGGACGCACGCCGAGAACTTCCTCCGGATGCTCCTCGGCCGCGAGCCCGACGAGTTCGAGGCGCGCGCCATGGACGTCGCGCTCGTCCTCCACGCCGACCACGAGTTCAATGCGAGCACGTTCGCGGCGCGGGTGACCATCAGCACGCTGAGCGATATCTACAGCGCCATCACGAGCGCCATCGGGACCCTCAAAGGGCCGCTCCACGGGGGCGCGAACCGCGCCGTCATGGCCCAGCTCAAGGACGTGGGCGACGTCACGAACGCCGAGGCATGGGTCCGACGCAAACTCGCCTCGCACGAGAAGATCATGGGGTTCGGCCACGCCGTCTACAAGACGATGGACCCCCGGGCCACCGTGCTCAAGGAGTACAGCCGCCAGATGGGGGAGCGCAAGGGCCACCAGAACTGGTACGAGCTCTCGGCGAAGATCCAGGACCTCGTGTACCGGGAGAAGCAGCTGTGGCCCAACGTGGACTTCTACAGCGCCGGGCTCTACGAGGTCATGGAGATCCCCGACGACCTCTTCACGACGCTCTTTGCGATCAGCCGCATGAGCGGCTGGCTCGCCCACGCGCTCGAGCAGGTCGAGCACAACAAGCTCATCCGACCCGTGAGCACCTACGTGGGCCCGCCCCTGCGGAAATGGGTGAGCCCCGGCCGACGCGGCTGAAGGGCGTCACTGTTCGGCGACGTGTCCGCGTCGCGCGCCCCAACGGGACAACATGGCGAGCGCCAGCCCGATGGGCAGGAAGAGGAGCTCGAAGAGGACGAGCGTGGTGCGCAGCCGGTCCGGGACGCCGCCCGCGACCGTGGGGGCGACGCCTGCCAAGATGATCGGCGCGGCGAGGATCGAACCGAGCAGGATCGGCGCGAACGCGACAAGATGCTGGGCCGACTTCGCGTGGCCCCGGGCGAGGACGAGGGTGAGGAACGGTCCGAGGAGCGAGGCCGCGAAGTAGGGCACGATGAGGCCGACCGGGTTCCCGATGCGTGAGGCCCAGACGACACCCGCGTAGAACGCGACGAGCCAAGCCGCGGCGCCTGCGGCGACGGAGACGGGGAGGCCGACCCTTCCTTCCGGCATCGGCCGTCTACTCGAGGACTTCGGACTTGGCGTCCTTGATGTTCGCGACGCCGCCCGTGGGCTCGAGGAGCGTCGCGCCGCAGGCCTGGCAGTGGACCTTCACCGTGGCGCGGTTGAAGGTGACCTGCTCGGACTGGCAGTCCGGGCACTTGACCTTCATGAACCTCGAGTGGATGGGCGGGATCGTCTTGCGGTCGCGGACCATGGTCATTGCTCCTTGAGTTCGAACTTCTTCGAGCGGATCCCGACCATGCTCCACTTCTTCTTGCAGACCGTGCAGCGGGAGACCAGGTTGATCTTGCGCGTGGGCTTCTCGCGGCCCTCGGGCTTGGGACGGGGGAAACCCGTGTAACCACGGGTGGCGCGCCGGAACCGCCGCTGCCCCCACTTGAGCTCGCTCGCCTTGCGCTTCTTCACGCGCTCGAGTTCCTGCGTCGTGTGCTTCTTGCAGGACTGGCAGTAGCGTTGGACCTTGCGTGGGCGTTCCATCGTCGGACCCGGGGGTTCGCGCTAAGGACGGCCCCTATATAATGGTTAAGGGGGCCGGCTTCTCGCGTTTCGCGCGGAGACGTCCCCGCGCGGGACACACGGGATCGCCGCCGGCCACGTCCCGGCGTGCGACGATCTTGTGTTCCCTGCACTCGGCCGCCCCAAAGATTTTGAACCCGCAGGGCACGCGGATCCCCATGCGCCTCCGTGTGATCCTCGTCGCTTCGATGTTGCTGGCGGGATGCGCCGAGGCGGACCGGCCGCTCTCGAGCGCGGCAGGGGCCCCGTCCTCGTCCGCGCCCCCGCCCGAGCCGGCGCCCGAACCCGTCGTGAACGAGACGGCCGGCTCCATCGCCGGGCTCGTCACCGACGAGGAGGCACGGCCCATCCCCGGCGTGAAGGTCACGAACATCGAGACGCGCCTGGACATCCTGACCGATCCCGAGGGCCGCTTCACGATGAACGACCTTGCGGCTGGAGACTACCGGATCGCGTTCGACGTCGTCGGGTTCGAGGCCGCCGCGCGGAGGGTCACGGTCGTCGCGGGCGAGGTCACGGAGCTCAAGGTCGTCCTCAAGGCGGTCGCGCTGTTCGATGCGCCGTACCACGAGTCGATCCCCAAGCGGGCGTACATCAAGAACAGCTACGTGTTCCTCACGACGTTCGGTTCCGCGGCCAACGGCACCGGCGCCCTCAGCAATCTTTGCGATCCGTGCATCTTCCACCTTCACTACGGGAAGCGGCTCGTCGAGGCGATGGGCCAGGCGCACTGGGCGAAGTCGAACCTCGACCCGGCCGTGAACAACGAGACGTTCCTCCAGTACTACGTCGGTTACACGGCGACGACCGACGGCACGGCGGCGACGACGGGGTACGTCAAGAACCGGGGCACGCTCCCCATCACCGAAAGCGGCATCACGGCCATGGCCAAGGTGAACTCGACGCGCCTTCGCGTGAACGGCGGGTTCTACTCGGTGAGCCTCGACCACAAGCCCGAGATCTGGACGACGTTCGCCTACGTCGAAGCGCTCCCGGACGGGTTCACCGCGCTGCCGCCACCGTAGCGCGCGGGCCCTACGCGAGCTCGGGGCCGGGGCCCGGCTTCGACCCAAGAAGCGACACGAGGTCGCCGAGCCGAAACGGCTTCGACAGGATCTTCTCGACGCCGACCTGCTGCGCCTTGTCCCGCATCTCGGCCGTCACCATGCCCGAGTTGAGGACGAGCCGGATGCGCGGATGCGTTCGACGGATCTCCGCGAGGAGGGCGAGGCCGCTCATCTCGTTCATGTTCTCATCGCTCACCACGATGTCGACGCGCTCTTCTTTGAGCTTCTGCAGGGCGAGCCGCGGCGTCCCGGCCGTAAGGAGCCGCATGGCGCTCACCATCGAAGCCGCGGCCTCGACCGAGGCAAGGAGGTCGAGGTCGTCGTCGACGAAGAGGACCGTGAGCATCAGGCGGGGCGCTCCTTGGGTTTCCCGAGCCAACCGGCTCCCCCGCGCGCGCGACGCCGCACGAACGAGCTGCTCGCGCGGGCGACGAGCTCCGCCTCGGAGTCGGTCACGTCGCATTCCACGACCACGACGGTGCGGCCCGCCCGCACGACCTTGGCCTCCGCGACCATGGCTCCCGCCACGGTCGCCTTGACGAACCGGATGGTGAGGTCGATGTTCGTGCACGACTCGTCGGGATCGAGCTGCGTCGAGACGGCGTACGCCATCGCAGAGTCGACGAGCCCGGACAGGATGCCGCCGTGAAGGACGTGGGCTGGGTTGTGGAACCGTTCGCCGACGTCGATTGCGAGGCGGGCGCGGCCGCCGGCGACCTCGAGGATGCGGATGCCCACGAGGCGGTCGAAGGGCGAGAGTTCCAGCTCACCCCGGGCCATTGCCTGGACTTCCTCCCGGAAGCCTCGCACGGAGGCGCCCAACGCCCGCGACTTCTTGGACGTTTGGGGCGCGCGGCGCACGGCATCCGCCTCGCGCTTCGTGGGTCTCGGGCCGCCATTTGGCCGTTTTCCCCGACGGCCCTTGGCGACACGCACATAAGCGTCCAACGGAAACCTGCCCGGAGGACTTCCGACGATCCGGAAAGGCTCCGTTCTTCTGCGACAGCGCTGCGTCGCCCCATGTTCGGCCCATGACGCGGGCCACGACGAAGACCCGGCCCTCCGGCTTATCATCGTTGAGGACGACGACGACTACCGCGCGATGCTCCGGATCGTCCTCTCCCGCCTTCCGCTCGAGCATTCGCTCGAGGCCCAGTTCTTCGAGCGCGTCGCCGACGCGCGCCACGCCGTCACAAGCCAGCGCGTGGACGTCGTGCTCGCGGACTTCCACCTCCCGGACGGGACAGGCGTCGAGGTCGTGGGGCACGCGCAGCGTGTTGCGCCGCAGTCTCGACGCATCATGCTCACCGGCACCCCGTCCGAGGCGAACGCCGCCGTGACCGAGCGGGCGCGGCCCCACGAGATCTGGGACAAGCGGATCGGGTCGGACGAACTCGGGGCGCGCCTTGGCGACGTCCTCGCGGCGACGTTGCGGTCCCGCGCTGCCTAGGCCATCACGGCGACCTGCCCGCGTTTTGCGAGCATGTCCACCATCTTCTTCGGCAGCGTGAGGACGTCGCCTTTCTTGAGGCGGTAGGTCCGACCATCAAGGCCGACGAACGGCGGCACGTCGACGAGCGCCCGGACCGTAAGGCTCTCTTCGGGCGCCTTGGCGGTCCCCGCCGTCTCCGGTGGGGGCGGGGCGACCCGCGTCGCGGGCGCGGGCGCAGGAGGACTGGGCGGCGCGGCGCCCGGCATCGGGCCGGGGCCTGGCTTCCCGGTCTCGACGGGTTTCTCCAGGGCCGTGATGACGCGGGGCACGAACGCCCGGTACGCGCGAAGGAGCTCCTGGTAGAGCTCCTGCTCGGACCGGAGCGCGTTCTCGGGAGGTGGCGCGTCCTGCGCACGCGAGTTCTTCAGGGCGTGCAAGGTCACCTTCTTCTCACGCGCCTCCCAAAGACTCTCGGACTTGCGCGTCGCGTTGCGCAGCTCGTCATGGAGGAGCGCGATCTTCCGGGACGTGGGGTTCCGCTCCTGCTCCTTCCGGACGTTGGCCTCCATCGCGTTCAGGTAGCCTTGGAGCTGGTCCCAGAAGGAGGGCTCGAGCCGCTGCAGCTTGGGTTGCTTTCGCTCAATGGCCTCGGCCTTGGACAGCGTCTCGAAGGAAAAATCCGTCCCGTCGGCCAACGCCGAACCGATGAAGGGGTCTCGTTAATAGTTTACCGCGCGCAGCGACGCCGTCGCAGGCCGCGACCGCCCGCCGCGGCGCCGCCGACAGGGGCGCGGCGCCCAGTAGCGAACCCTTTTATTCACTTTTTTTCTACGACGCCAAGCCTGGGGAGGCAATAGCGTTGGCTGGGAAGGCAAAGGACGGCATTCTGGTCCACAACTTCGTCCAAGAAGCGGGCCTCAAGTACAACTTCCCGAAGAAGGTCCTGCTCTGGGAGGAGACGCTTCGCGACGGGGAGCAGACGCCGGGCGTGTACTTCACGCCGGAGGAGAAGCTCGAGCTCGCGAAGCGCTTTGACGACCTCGGCGTCCCCATCGCGGACTGCGGCATCCCGGCCGTCTCGGAGAAGGAGAAGCAGGCCGTGAAGATGATCGCGAACGAGGGCCTGCGCAACCTCTCGGTCCTGGGCGCGTGCCGGACGCTCAAGTCCGACATCGACGCGTGCCTCGAATGCGACGTCGACGAGATCTCGCCCTTCATCGCGGCGAGCCCGGTCCACCTCAAGCACAAGCTCAAGATGACGGAAGACGAGGTCGTCGAGAAGAGCGTCGAATCCGTCGAATACGGGAAAGCCCACGGGGTCAAGGTCACCTTCGTCACGGAGGACACGGTCCGCTCCGACTTCGACTTCGTGGAGCGGCTCTACAAGGCCGTCGTGGAGGCCGGCGCCGACCGACTCTTGCTCTGCGACACCGTCGGCGTCATGACGCCGCGCGTCTTCCAG
Organism: Methanobacteriota archaeon; assembly: GCA_016180755.1. Classification (GTDB taxonomy): domain Archaea; phylum Thermoplasmatota; class E2; order JACPAO01; family JACPAO01; genus JACPAO01. Next base: position 1,595 of record JACPAO010000049.1, on the reverse strand, counting down.
TGGTGGATCCAAGAGTTCCGGCGCCGCGTCAAGCCCAAGGTCGAACTCGGCGTCCACATCCACAACGACTTCGGCATGGCGACGGCGAACAGCCTCGCCGCCGTCGAGGAAGGCGTCGCGGTCGTGAACACGTGCTTCGGCGGACTCGGCGAGCGCGCCGGCAACGCGCCCTTCGAGGAGGTCGTCCTGGCCCTCGAGCTCCTCTACGGGATCAAGACCGGCATCAAGCTCGACAAGATCTACGAGACCGCGCAGCGCGTCGAGGAGCTCAGCGGCGTGCCGCTCGGGATCACGAAGCCGATCGTGGGCTACAACGCCTTCACCCACGAGTCCGGCATCCACACGGACGGCGTCATCAAGAACACGCTCACGTACGAGCCCATCCAGGTCGAGATGCTCAACCGCCAGCGGCGGTTCGTCTTCGGCAAGCACACCGGGACGCGCGCCGTCGAGGCGCGGCTTGCCGACCACCGGATGACGGCGACGAAGGAGCAGCTCCTTCAGATCGCGAACGAGATCAAGGTCTACACGGAGAAGAAGACGAAGAACGAGGTGGCCGATTTCATCCGATACTACCGCGCCTGGGACCTCGAGCACAAGGGCGTGACGCCGAAGGAGTTCTGGTCGATCGTCAAGAAGGCCGGGCTGAAGGTGCCGGCCGGCGCCGAGAAGGAGCTCGCCGCCACGGCCCGCTAGGAGCACCGCAAGGATGGCCCGTCCGATCATCAAGTTCACACGCAAGGAGCCCTGCAGCGTCAAGGGCTGCGCCAACTTCGTGTGGGCGCGGAAGCTCTGCTCGCGGCACTACCAGGCGGAGTACCGCAAGCGCGGCCCGCCCTGCCTTCGGCGCGGGTGCGAGAACACGGCCTTCGCGCGGGGGTTGTGCGTGAAGCACTACCAACGCGAGTACCGCCAGACCGGAGAACCCTGCCGCAAGCGCGGCTGCGGCAACCCCTCGTTCAGCCGGCAGCTGTGCGTGAAGCACTACCACCGCTGGTATCACAAGATGCTCAAGGAGAACCACACCAAGAGCCTCAAGCTCTTGCCGCGCCGGCTCAAGATGAAGGCGGCGTAGGGCTGGGGCGCGGGACGAATTCCTGCATGAGCGTCCCCCGTCCGATTAATGGGTTCGCGTTTGGGCCCGCCGGGCGCCTTGGACAAGGACCTTGAAGATGCCGTTCGCGTTCTCCTCGACCTCGTCCCGCGGTCCGGTGCGGCTCCAGTTCCTTTTCGCGTACGAGGCGCGGACCCGGAAATCGCCCTTGTAGCGGCCGGGCTTCTCGAAGCGGAACTCCTGGACGAGGACGCCCCAGATCTCGTCGTGGAGCATGAACCGGTCCTTGGTGACGGAGGCGATGGGCTCGGTGCGTTGGTCGCCGACGTTGGAGTGGAGCTGGAAGCCCCATTCCTCGCGGGCCCGGGAAGTCTCGTCAAGCTTGTACAGGTACTTGACCCGCACCCGTTGACGAGGCTTCACGCGGACCTCGGAGGGCGCCACCACCTCGATCTCGGGCTCGCCACGGACCCGAGCCTTTGCCACCACCACGTCCACCGGCTCTAGGGTCACGAAGCCGACGACGACCGCCGGGACCATA
>JACPAO010000048.1 GCA_016180755.1 Methanobacteriota archaeon | reverse complement strand
ATGATGATGTTGTTGTAGCTCGAGAAGATGTGGGCGATGCCCCAGCGGTCGGCAGCGACCATCAGGCACCACCTCCGCTAGGGGGAGGCCCGCGCCCGGGCCCGCCGGTCCTGGGCGGGCCGCGTCCCGGTCCGCCGCCGCGCGGGGGACCGCGTCCGCCCTGGCCTCGGCCGGGCATCTCGCGGGGCGTGTAGTCCTTGAGCTTGGGGGCCGGGGCGCCCTCGGCGCGCTTCGGGCGGGCCGGGTGCGCCATGTCGGCGAGCGCGCTCGACGTGTGGATCTCGATCTGGTCCTCTTCGCCGCGCTTCACGTAGTAGCCGGGCACATTCATCCTGCGGCCGCCGATCGTGACGTGGCCGTGGGCGATGAACTGGCGCGCCTGGTTGGGGCTCGACGTGAACCCTTTGAGGTAAAGTTGGGTCTGCAGCCGGCGCGTGAGCATCATGTCGACGTTCATCGTGAGGACGTCGTCGAGGGTCGCGGTCGGCGAGAGGAGCCCCATCTTGTTGAGCTTCGCAAGGAGCTGCGCGCGCTCCTTCTCCGCCTGGGGGTTCCCGGTGCGGATCTGAGCGGCGAGCTTCTTGGCGCGGCCACGGAAGACGCGAAGGTGGCTCTTCGTGCGCCACACTTCCTTCTTGTTCTTGAGGCCGTACTTCTTCTGCAACGCGTTCTCTTCCGCGATGCGGTCCGCCTTCCACGGGTGGAAGGGCGTCGAGAATTTGCGGCGCGGGAACTTCGGATCGCCCATCTATTTCTTGCCTCCTTCAGGTTTGGCTGCGGGCTTCGCGCCGCCGGCAGGCGCGGCGGGCTTTCCGCCAGCCGCGGGTTTGGCTCCTCCGGCCGCGGGTTTCGCTCCGCCAGCCGCGGGCGCGGCGCCTGCTGCAGGGGCCGCCGCGGGCTTGGCTCCGCCGAGGGGCTTCGCGCCGCCGCCGCCCTTGGCGCCGGCCGGGGCCGCTGCTTCGCCCTCCTTCTTCTCTTCGGGGGCTTTGACGCGCGAGACGCCGACCGTGAGGCCCGTGCGTCCGTGGCTGCGCGTGCGCTGGCCGCGGACCGGTAGGCCGGCCTCGTGGCGGACGCCGCGGTAGGAACGGATTTTCTTGAGTCGGTTGAGGTCGTCGCGGAGCATGATGTCCACGCCCGACGCGGTAAGATGCATGTCGTTGCCGGATTCCCAGTCGAACTGCCGGTTGACCATCCAGGTCGGGACTTTGGTCGCGACCTCTTCGACGGTCTTCGCGAGCGACTCGATCTGTTGTTCGTTGAGCTTGCCGATCTTTTCGTAGCGGCTGACCCCCGCGAGGTCCGAGATGAGGGTCCCCATGCGGATGCCGACGCCTTTCACGCCCGTCAAGGCGTACTCGACGTTCTTCGTGCCGTCGAGGTCCGTGTTGGCGATTCGGACGATGTACTTGAAGTCGGGGCCGTAGTCGACCTTCTTGACGACCTTCGGCGCGCCCTGCTTCTTCTCCTTCTCCTTCTTCGCCTCTTTCTTGGCGTCGGGCGAGAGGCCTTTCTCCTTCTTCTCGTCGGCCTCGTCCGGAGCCTTCGCTCCCTTCTTCTCTTCCTTCGGTTCCTTCGTCTTTTCGTCCGCCATACGGGTTCCCCCCGACAGGGTCGAGGATCAACACCTTGGACCAGTACAACGAGTGTATGGGCCGGATGTGGTGGGCTGCGCGAAGAAAGGGGGGGTATAAAAGCGTGCCCTTGCCGGAGAGAACCGCGGAACCGGCCTGGAACGACGCCGCCGGGCTCACGGTTCTTAACGCTTTCCCTGAGCGCTCATATGGGACCCTCCGGCCAAGGCCGGGCCTATCGCGCCGAAGGATCGTGACCCGGTGGCCCGCAGTGCAATCGCTTTTCTGGTAGGCATGACGATGACGCTCGGACTCTTCGTCGGGTCCGCGGCGGCGCAGAACGAGACCTCGCCCCCACCCACGTCGGCGTCCGCGCCGCCCCCTACGTCCGAATCGGCGCCGCCGCCCACTTCAGCATCCGCACCGCCCCCGACCTCATCCTCTTACGCGCCTCCGCCCTCCCCCTGTCCGGAAGGTTCCTGGTGGGACCCCGGCCCCCAAGCCTGCGTCTCAAGCGCCCCTCCGCCGTCCGGCACGTACTATCCCCCGCCCTCGGGCACCTACTACCCCCCGTCCCCCTGTCCCGACGGCTCCTGGTGGGACCCCGGCCGGCAGATGTGCGTAAGCGGCGCGCCGCCGCCGCCCGGATACCCGATGCCCGGCCCGTCCGTCATGCCGTACCCCCAGGCCGACTGCGGCGGCAAGTTCGAGCAGGTCCGCCCCATCATCGAGGCCTTCCGCCGCGACATAGACGCCCGCATGCGCAGCTTCCAGGAGGAGTTCAACCAGGCGCGGACGGAGTATTCCCAGTCCCGTCACTCGAGCGAAGAGTGGCAGGCCTTCATGCAGAGCTGGCAGGAGAAGGGCCGTTCCTCGACGCAGGCGGACGCGTCCTCCGTCGAGGCCGAGGTCCGCGCCATCCTGGGCGAATGCTTCGAGATGATGGGCGTCGCCCACATGCTCCAAGGCCCGCCCGGCTTCCAGCAGCCGCCCATGGGCGGCCCGATGGGCGGCCCCGGCATGCCGCCGGGCCAACCGTTCAACCAACTGCCTCCGCCCCCCATGCCGGGCGGCGGAGACCCACGCTTCCGACTCTCCGAGGAGGGCCAGGCGATCCGCGCCGAGTGCGAGGAGAAGGTCCGCGCCCTCATGCCCGCGCCCATGAACCCCGGGATGCAGGCCGGCATGGGTCCGATGCCGATGATGCCCATGGACGGCTCCATGATGCCGCCTCCAGGTGGGATGTACCCGTCGGGCGGCATGATGCCGCCGCCGGACGGCATGATGTACCCCTCGGGAAGCATGATGCCCCCTCCCCCTGGTGGCATGATGCCGCCTCCGGGAGGCATGCCGATGGGCCCGATGGGCATGGACGGCGAGCTCCAGCAGAAGATCCACGAGATCATGCGCGAGTGCGAGAAGCGGATCCGCGAGACGTTCGAGGACTCCCGCGACCACGGCCCCGAGGGCCCCGGCTTCGACGAGAGCTTCGGCTCCCTCGAGATGTTCTTCGACGAGGAGTCGGGCCGCATCATCGTCCAAGGAAAGTTCATCGCCCTCGAAGGCGACCCCGAGTCCCAGATGTTGAGCGACGTCACCTGCGACGGCGCGCTCTTCATCGACAGCCTCTTCGTGAACGGGCTCCTGGCCGACTTCCGGCCCGCCCAGACGAGCGAAGGCACGGCGCTCCAGGTCTTCGACTCGGAGCACAAGAAGATCCTATCGATCCACGACAACCCGCGCTGCGTCATCAACGTCGCGGCCAGCGACGAGATCCCCTCGATCACGCTCGACCTTGCGGACCACCTCGAGGTCGAGGAGTCCGAGGGCGGCGGCCTGAAGTTCAGCGACGGCGACATCGACGGCGTCCTCCTACTCCACGGGGCCGACGCCGAACTCGGCGACGGCAACCAGGTCGTCATCGAAGGTAAGGGCACCTTCCTCGTGAAGAGCCGCGGCGCCACGTCCGCCGCGCTCGGCGGAAGCCGCTACGAGGACGCGATCGAATCCAAGAGGCTCGGCGCCGAGGTCAAGATCGGAAAGGGCGAGAAGGACGACCTCGACGTCGACAGCGTGCCCCTGGGCGACATCGAGGTCGACGTCGAGGGCGGCGACAACGAGGTCAGCGCCACCATCGACTCCGAGGAAGGCACCGGCAAGACCGTCGTCCTCGAGATCGACTCCGACGTCTTCAGCAGCGACGAGCTCAGCGTCCTCATCACGGGCGAGGACAACTCGAGCCTCGCGTTCTCGGAAGCGTCCGACCTCGAGGACGTCCTCGACCCGACGGACGACGGCCCCGACGGAATCGAGTACTGGATCGTCGAGGACAAGAACGGGTTCCACGTGCTCGTGAGCTTCGCCCACTTCAGCGTGAAGCACGTGAAGATCTCGTCCGCCGAGTCCGGGCCGGGCGCTTTCGGCATCCCCGGCTTCGAGAGCCTCCTCCTCGTGGGCGGGCTCCTCGCGGCCGCGATCGTCGTCCGCCGCCGGACCGCGTAGGCGTTCACGGGATCGGCCGCAGCTCGTCGCCGAGCGCCTCGAGCGCGCTGGTGACCGTGTGGTCGGTGAGGACCGGCGCGAGCGCGACGAGCAGCCCGGAGACGAACGTGAGGACGGCCGTGATCCATTCGCCGGCGCCCCAGCGATGGCGCCACGACGGCTTTTCGGGGGGCACAGGCTCCTCGTCGGCGCCCTTCTTGCCGGCGGCCCTCGCGACCTGCACGGCGTCGTCGGCCGTGAGGAGGGTGGAGCGGATGCCGCGGCTCCACGCGGCCGCGCGCGTGCCGATGCGCGTCCCGCCGCGGACGGCCGCTCCCGCCTGGGCCGCGGCGCGAAGCCCGAGGAGCCCGAAGACGTGGTCGAGGTACAACGCGAGCGTGAACGCGAGGAGGAGAAGAGCCACGTCGAGCTTCACGGCCCAGAGGACCTCGCCGACGAGGCGGAGTCCCTTGTTCGCGGGCGTGAACGTGACGATCTCGAAGACGATGTGGACCGCAAGGAGCGCGACGAGCCAGAAGAGGCTGAGCCAGAGGCTGAGGACGACCGCAAGGCCCACGTAGAGGATGATGAACGTCCAGCGGTCCTCGTGCTCGACGATGAAGCGTCGAAGCGGCCCGTAGGCGGGGGCCGTCGCCGCCATCTCGCCCGTCTCCACGCGCCCCGTGAGGCATCGGGGGCCTTAATCAACCCGACGACGCGGCGGCGGGACCGGGGGAGGCCGCGGCCGTAGGATCCGAAGGAGCACGCCGCGCTGCGCGAGGAGGCCGAGGGCGATGGCCGCGCCGAAGATCGCGACGACGGCCCCAAGGATCCCGCCCTTCGAGCTGCCGAGCCAGATGGCGTCTCCCACGAGGAAGAGGCCGGCGACGCCGGTGAGTTCGGCAAGGCCCAGCCGGAGCGCGAACGCGAGGAGGATGGCGACGTAGAGGGCGGTGAGGGGGACGCCGACGAAGGTCCCGTCGTACCGTTCGGCGCGCGCGAAGTCCCCTCCGGGCCGCTCGTAGTGGGCGACGAGGGCGACGATGAGACCAAAGCCCCACGGGAGGTTCGTCGCAAGGGCGAGTCGCGCGGAGACGGGCTGCCATGGATGGGGAAGGCGCAGGAGCCCCGTCCACGTCGCAAGGAGCACGGCATGCACCAAGGCGACGATGGCGACGCCGATCCATTGGGCGGCGGCGACCTCGCCGTACGAGAGGTACGTGTACTCGTTGAGCCCGAAGTAGTAAACGAAGAGGAGAAACGGCGGCGCGGACGCGGCGAGCGTCGGGTACTGGTGGATGCCCCAGACAAGGCCGGCGAGTCCGGCGACGAGCCCGGCGGCGAAGGCGCCCGCCTCCCAGCCCGTGAACCGGTTCGCCGTGTAGTCGGCCCCGAGCGGCAGTTCCTGGGCGTATTGCATGGCGAACATGTACAGCGGCAGCGCGAGCGGGACGAAGACGTGGGCGAGGGGGCGGGTCCGTTGGTTGCCTCGTGCCGCGAGGCCGAGCGCGACGCTGAGGAGCGCGAAGACCACCATCGACCAGTATTTCGCCGGCCGCGAGAAGTAGTGCCAGAACTCGCTCACGAGCGTGACGATGCCGACGATGACGAGGAGGCCGGCGACGAGGAGGAGGACGGTCTGGAGGGTCCGGGCGGTCGTCGCGTCGCCCGCGACCGGGTAGTTCTTCTGGACCCATTCATGGAACTCGGGCGTGATGCGGCCTTCGCGACGCCACGCGTCGGCCTCGTCGAGGACAATTCGGTTCCGGCCTTTGGCCACGAGGGGGACGAGGCGGAGGTGGTTCTTCTAGCTCGCGAAGCGGGCCGGGCGGCGCGTCGTGCACAAAACGTTGAACTAGCAGGAGAAGGACTTCCGCGGCGCCATGCTGCGGTGGGTCGCCGTCGCGGTCGTCCTGGGTGGCTGCGTCGAGTACGGGACCCTCAACGTGGAGCCGTTCGCGATCACGTTCCGCCAGGAAGGCGCGCGCCTGTGGGTCGAGGAGGTGACGGGCCGCCCCGACTGGTCGTGGCTCGTCATGAGCGTCAAGGACTGCACGGACCCTTCCGGCGACAGCCTCATCCACGTGGGAGGCCAGTGGGGCGCGGTCAACCGGGGCGCCGACAGCAAGGGCCGAGCCCTCCACGAGGTTTCGGCGGCCGCGCGGCCCTCGTGCGGCGCGCCGATCGAGGTCCCCATCACGTCGAATTCGCCTGAAGCCCGGTACGGGGACTTCCTGGAGTTCTGCACGACGCCCAAGGGCCGCGGCGAGGGAAACGTCCACGACGTCGCGGTCTCCGTCACGGACCTCGGGAAGAACCCCGTCGCGAACGTCTTCATCGGCGCGGCCATCCCGTCGTGCCGGCAGTAGAGTTGAGGGAGTCGTACAGGCCCACCTCAGGCCTTGATCTCGAGGCCTTTCTCTCCTCCTCGGTTATCCCCCGGAAAAGCGGCCCGCTACGCGCTGGCTGTCGTTTCCGCTGGTACGGGCGGCGGCTTGCGCTTGCGTCGAGTCAGCCAGCCGAAGACGCCGACCACGGCCGAAATAACGAAGCAAATGATTGCCCAAAGGGGCCAAACGCCTACGTCGGGCGAGAGAAGAAGGACGAGGCCGAGGGCGCCGACGACCGCGGCGCCGACGTAATACTGCTTCCACGCCGGCATCTTCGCCATCTGCGTCTCCGCAGCGGACATACGATGCGAGCCGGGTAAAGCCTTCCGTTGGCCGCCTAACCCTGTGCCGGTGCAACCACGGGCCCGTGGGTTCATGCAGGGAGTCGGATTCGAACCGACGAACTCCTAAGAGAACAGATTTTGAGTCTGTCGCCGTTGGCCGGGCTTGGCTATCCCTGCGAGGGAGTGGGCTGCGAAACTCCGCGCCGCTTTAAGCGTTCTCGACGCTAGTCGTCGTGGCGCGTCGGCCGGGGGGACGCCTTCTCGCCCAACAAGGGGTCGGCCACTTCGCGGCGCTCGGTCCTCGGTGGCTTGCCGGACCGCTTCTCTTTCGCGAGCTCCTCCTTCTTGCGGCGTTGGTCCTCGCGGTCCTTCTGGGCGCGCTTCTTCCGCTCGGAGTGTAGCTTCGGCGGAAGCGGCAGCCCCTTGCGGTAGGCGCTCCAGCGGTCGCGGCGGTTGTAGTCGAGGCGCTTGCGCTCCTCGATGCGGTCCCGGAGGCCCTTGCGGCCTTCGCGCGGGTGCGGCAGGAAGAAGTGCCGGCGCAGCTCCCAGTCCTTCTGCCACGCGTCCGGGTCCTTCCCCTTGAGGGCGGCGAAGCGGCGCTTTCGTTCGATGTAGAGCCGCTTCTGCTCCTGGACGCGGGCGACGCGGTGGTTCCACTTGCCCATGATGGAGGGCCGCATCTTGTTC
>JACPAO010000047.1 GCA_016180755.1 Methanobacteriota archaeon | reverse complement strand
TTCACCTCGATGGCGGCGTTCGAGGAGGCAAGCTTCACGTCCTTCGCGTTCGCGGCTAGGACGATGTTCGCGTTCGACGTCGCCACGTCGATCGTCTGGGCGGACACGGTGTCTACATCCGCCTCGCCGTTCGTGCTCCGCAGCTTCACGGTCTCGAACTCGGCGTTAAGGAGCGCGACCCGGCCGTTGCTCGTCGCCAGGTCCACCGAGTCGCCGCGGATGCCCTGGGCGACGGCGGCGCCGTTCGTGCTGGCGGCCTGAAGGGTGAGGAAGACCGAAGCCGGGACGATGAGCGTCATGCTCGCGCCCTCGTTGTTGTTAAGCTGCGGATTCTTGCGGGAGGCCTGGGCGCGGATCTCGTGGCCGCCCGAAGTCTCGTGGCCCCACGAGAAGACGATGTTGTCGAGGTTCGAGCGGGCCGCGTCCGCCGACGTGCCCCGCGCCGAGAGGACGACCGTGAGGTTCCACGCACCCGCCGAGCCGCCTTTCACCTCGACGTTCCCGTTGAACCCCTCGAGGTCCACGGGGATCCGTTCGAGGTCCAGGGCGCCATCGATCCAGTGGGTCTTCGTCGCGCAGAACGGAGGCGTGCCGCTCGGGCAGGGGCCCGACGAGACGGCGTTCGCCTCCTTCGCGGTCATCGTGCCCGAGGGGTGGCTGGTGGAGGGCGCCGAGCTCGTCGGCGACGACGACTTCGAACCCGTGGGGCTCGGGCTTGTGCCGCCCGGGTCGGTGAGCTCGACGCAGCCGGCAAGGGGGGCGGTCAGAAGGGCGAGGATCAGTACGGGGAACAGGTTCCGCGTCATCGAGGACTCCACGAGAGGTGCGGGGCTTATATCGAGAATGGAGAGAGCTTCGCCGCGTCAGCCCCCGCCGCCGAGGAGGGCCGCGTCACGCACCAGCACGTTCGAGGCGGCTTCCAGCCGGGCCGTGGTCTGGATTGCCCGGCCCTGGAACCCGTGCGTCACGAAGGCCTTGGCGGAGGCGTTCCCGTTCGTCGTCCCATCCCGGAGGCGGACCTCGACCGCGCCCGACTCGGACGAGGCCTGGACGTTCTGCCCGTGGCGCGCGTCCTCGAGGACCGCGTACTCGATCGGCCCGGCGTCGTTCTTGACCTCGACCCTTCCGCTGGCGGTGGCCTCGTGGCGGACGTACGCCTCGCGGCCCCGGGCCTCCACGACGAGGTCCCGCGCCCTCACCTGGACGCTCACCGCACCCGCGCCGGAGGACGCGACGAGCGTCAAGGCCTCGACGTCGCGGACCTGGACCTGGCCCGCAAGCGTCGAGAACGATGCCGAAAGCAGCACGTTCGCGGGCACGACGACGTTCGCCCGGACGGAGAGGCAGAACCCGCAGCCGTCGCCTCGGGTGAGGTTCGCGCGAACGAAATGTCCGCCCGCCTCCTCGTGGCTCCATGCGAGGGCGACCCTCCGGGCCTCGTCCCTGGCCGCTGCGTCGGTCGCCGCGCTCGCCCCGACCTCGACGGTCACGTTCCAAACCCCCGCCGGCCCGGCCCCGACGGTGATGTTGCCGCCAAACAAGGTGAGGCTCATCGGGAGGCGGCCGAGTGCGACGTCGCCCGCGAGCCAGAACGAGCGCACGACGCAGAAACGGTTCGGCATCACGGGGACTGGAAGCGGATCCGTGCGGCAATCGTAGGGACGCGTTTGCTCCTGGAGGCCGCCCGTCATGGGGCCCGGCTCGGGCGGGCCAAGGTCGCGGGGGTCCCGTGTCACGGCGGGCTCATCGCCGCCCAGGCATCCCCCCACCGCCACAAGGACGAGGAGGATGGCCGTGGGCCGGGGCGCCTCGGTCACTGGTCGCTCACGATCTCTTTGACGAGATGACGGCTCGCCTCGCGCTTCTCGCGGATCTCCTTGAGCTTCGCCTGGGTGAGGTCGAGCGCCTGCATCTTGCACTCTCCGCAAAGCCGCTTCCCCGTCGTGCACTCCTCGTAGACCTCGGCGAGCACCTTGTCGTTCGCCAGGTGGTACAGGTAGAGCTCGTAGACGCTGCACGCGTACGGGTTGGCGCCGAGCCTTCGCTGCTCGGCCTCGGTGGCGCGTCCGCCCGTGACGGCGCGCTTCACTTTCTTCTCGACGTCCTTGGGGTCGTCCGTGATGAAGATCGCGGTCTCGGGCTTCGAGCTCGACATCTTCCCCGGTTTGCCGTCGGGGCCCGCGACGAGGCCCGTCATGAAACGGTGGTACGTCGACGCGGGCGCGAAGTGGCCCGGCTCACCGAGCTCGTTGGCCTCGTACTGCCCCAGGGCGAGGTCGATGCGTGCGATGTCGTTCGGGTTCGCGCCGCCGACGTAGATCGCGCGGTACGCGTCGTTCCGTTTGAGGTCGCCGTAGCCGAGGTCACGGCGCAGGATCCCCTCGACGTCGCCAAGGAGCGTCTTCACGTCCCGAGGCGGCTTCTCGGGCTTCACGAACACGCCGATCTTCTTGTCCTTCGTCTCGGTCACGCTGAAGACGCGCGTGGCGGCGGCGAGGTCCCGCGTGAGCCGCAGGTGCGGATCCTGGTCGACGCCCACCGGCACGACCGTGGGACGCGGCCCGCCGAGGTCCGTCCCCTGGATGTGGAGGATGTCCCCGGCCTGCATGAGGGGCGCGTTCACGTGCGCGAGCCGGACGCTATCCTCGAACCCGTAGATCGCCTTCATCGTCGCCCAGTTCACGTAGAGGCCGAGTCGGTATGCGAGGTCCTTGACGCGGCTGCGCTTGGTCTGGAAGTAGACCTCGGCCTTCTTCGGGTCGAGGCCGAGGGCGAGGTAGGTGAGGACGTACTCCTCGAGTCCCAGCTTCTGCGCGTCGGGGATCGTGAACCCACGCGCGGCATACGCCTCGAAGTCGGCGACCGCGATGTGCACGTCCGCGCCCTGCTTCTGGTACCAGATGCACTGGTCGATGACGGTCTTGTGCCCGAGGTGCATCTTCCCCGACGGCATGAGCCCCGTCATGACGCCGAACGGGTCGCCCTTTCGGATCGCGTCGACAACGGGCTCGAGCCCGCGGTGCGCGAAGACGATTTCCCGCTCGAAAAGCGGCGAGGGGTCCTTCACGCCTTCCCAGGTCGCCTTGTCGACGACGCCGAGGCCGAACTCGGCCCGTAGTTTCGCGTAGTCTTCGATCTGGCCCGGTCCCCACGGGTCGAGTTTCATCGGAGTGCCCGGACCATGGGACCGCGACTTATAGGGGTGTCGTCCCGAAGCGGGAAGCGGTGCGCCTACTCGCCTTTCACGAGGAGGGCCACGCGGGCGCCGACGCCTCGAGCGCTGATCGTGATCGTCCACTCGCCCTTCTCCGCCGCCTTCGGGCTGGGCGCCATCACGGCGGTCGCGCGGCCTGGAATCTGGCAGTCGGGCGCGACAGGCTGGCCCGCGAGCGAGACCGTGTAGGTCTGCGACGGCGACTTGAACTCGACCTTGGGGGCCGCCTGGCCTTCCCCGGCGACGACGTGGCACAGCCCTTCGGGGGAGATGCGCGCCGAGATGATGATCTTCGTCCAGTTCTTGTCGACCGTGAACTTGACGGCGGCAGGGCTCTTGCCTTGTTCAAGGGGCACCGTCTGTTTGAAAATCTCCGCGGGCTCCACGGTCTCGTTCGCACCCGGCACGCTCCCCGCCACGTCCTTCCCCGCCGCCTTGTCGTCGGCCAAGCAGCCCGAGAACATCGCCGAGGTCAAGAGCGCCGCCGATACGAGGAGCCGGAGGGAATCGCGCACCATCAGGCCGGCGCGGATCTCGGGAGCATATCAACATTTTGGTGGAGGGGCAACATTGCGGCCCGTAGGCCTCGCCCCCAGGCCACGATTAAACGGGCCCTCCACTCTCCTATTAATGCAACCGCCCGCTGGAATGCCACGATGGCGCTCGGGACGAACCCCATGGTGGCCTTGGCAGCCGCACTCGCCCTCACGGTCGTCCTTTCCGCCTGCGTAGAGTACGTCCGGCCCGCCCCGGAGACCGCACCTGCCCCCATCGAAGAAGCCCCAGCCGAGGCCAAGTCCCTCGACTCTGCGGCGACGCCGGACGTACTCTCCCCCATGGGCTGGGACCCCGAGACGGTCCCCCCGATCGCCCACAACCACCCCTTCGACCTCGAGTCCGGGCTGCTTCCGACGAAAGACGTCGCGCTAGGCTTCACGAAGAAGTACTCGCGCTTCATCGCGAAAGGAAACGGAGGCCTCGAGAAGCTTCGCAACGAAGGCCACCTTGCCGGAAACGGGAGCCTCGACAACCCGTACATCCTAGAGGACTTCTACGTCGACGGCGAACTCTCCTTCACCTCGACCGACAAGGCCCTCATCGTGCGCGAGGGCTACGTGAACGGCCAATTCAAGCTCGACTACATCGGCTCCGCCGTCTACGTCCACCACGTCTACGCCGGAGACCTTCGCATCAACGAGAACATTAAGCGCGACGGCCCCAACACGGGCGGCCTCTTCCACGAAAACAAGTTCGCCTTCGTCGGCCAGATCCGCCATTTCATCGGCGAGTTCATGCAGAACGAGATCGGGCCCCGGCCGCAGAACGTCATCCAGGAATACGCCGGCGACGCGGGCGTAGCGAAGGTCGCACCCGGCGTCGTCTTCAACTTCGACGGCTTCCACGGCGCCGACGTCCACCACAACCTCTTCCTCGGGCAGGTCGACGTGAAGCTCCACGGCCACAACCACGCCGACTGCTTCGTGTGCGTCGTCCACAACCACGACGACGAGGCCGGCTTCCCCGGCCACGAGCACGCCGAGCCCGCGCCCGAACTCGGGTTCCGAAGCCGCCACAGCGTCCGCTACGCGAGCCTCCTCTTCCAGGACAACGAGATCCGCGTGCCCGGGGGGATCGCGCTCCGGTACAACGACCGCAACCATGCCGGCGACGACCGCACCGCCAACAGCGAACCCAACGAGTACCTCAAGGACCCCCACGTCCACTTCCAGGACATCACGATCCGCGACAACCGCCTCGTCGGAGGCAGCCTGCAGATCGACGTGTTCAACGCGGCGGACGAGAACCACCCCGTCCAGAACCGTGGGATCCTCCGGCTGTGGGAAAACGATGTCGAGGTGAGGTACGAGCGCCAGTTCCGCTTCTCGCCGACCCAGTCGCAGGAGCTCAAGATCCTCTACGGCATCCGGCTTCATGTTGGAGCAGGCGGACACTTCCAACCTCACCCTCGAAAAGAACATGGTCGAGAGCGGCCGGTTCGGCGCCTACGCCCAGAAGTTCACGGCCACCGTGCGGTGGATCCTTCGCTCGAACGACTTCCGCACCGAAGAAGCATGGCGCGCCAAGGACACGCAGCATCCCCCGGAGGAAGAACCATGAAAACGATCGCCGCCGCCCTCATCTTGACCCTCGCCTTCGTGCCGGCCGCGTCGGCCCAGGACCTCACCGGCCCCGCGGAGCGACACATCGCCGAGAAGACCCAGGAGGCCCAAGCGAGCCCGACCGGGTTCGCCAAGAACCACACGTCCGAGGAGGCCGTCGCCCGCGAGGCCGAGTGGGGCGTCGCATACGGCTGCTACGTCGTCGCCGAATCCCACGACCAGTTCGGCACGCCCGACCCCGAGCTCGAGCAGTGCGACGACTACGAGGAGGCCCTCGGTATCGAAGAGGAGAACCAGACCGAGGAGCCCGTCGGCGACGCCAAGAACCTGACCGAGGAACCCGTCGGCGAGGCGAAGGAGCTCGCCGGCGACGCCCTCGACTCCGTCGACCGAATCCTCGACGACCCCCAGTCGGCACCGGACGAGGCGTTGAGCCTCGCGATGCGAATCGGGGGCTTCGCCCTTTGGCTCGTCGCCTACCTTCTCGGGGCGATCGATGCGGCCGCCCAAGCCGCCCTCGGCGCGGCGGACGACCTCGTCGGCGGCCTTCTCTTTGCGACCGAGACGCTGGGCGCGGCGACGACGACCGCGGGCGCCGTCCCCGTCGGCGTCTTCCACCTTGTCACGGCCGCCCTCGGCACGGTCGGCCAGGCCGCGTCCGACCTGGGACACTGGGTCGGAGAAGCGATCGGCGCGCTCGGCATGGGCCTCGCCGCCGCCGCGGCCGGCCTTGGGGGCGCCGTGGGCGACGCGGGCGCCGCCGTAGGCCACGGATTCGGTTCCGCCGCCGACGCCGTCGGCGAGGGGATCGCGGACGCCGGAAAGGCGATTGGCGATGGTGTCGGCTCGATCGGCAGCGGCATCGCCGACGCGGCGGGCGCCGTGGGCGACTTCGTGGGAGGCCTCTTCGGAGGTTCCGAAGCCCCGGCCCCCGTCAAGGGCCCCGTCGGCGAGGCCGGCGACCAAGCCGGTGAGGCGACCGGGGGACTCGTGGAAGACCTCCTCGCGCTCCTCTCGTAGCCGCGACGCCAGCGCTCCCATAGGCGCCCCGTCGGCGCTCCGAAAGGAAATTATGGACGCTTGGGCTCGGCATCCGTGGAGCCCTCGTGTCGTTCTGGGTGCTGTACGCCGAAGGCCTTCGCGCGATTACGCGAAGCAAGATGAGCGCGGTCTCGCTGGCCATCCTCCTCGGCGGCGTGGCCCTGTTCGCCGTGTTCGTGGGGACGTACGCCGACGGCAACGACATCTTCCTGTTCCTGGCCTACCTCGTCGTCCCAAGCGGCGTCGCGGCCCTCGCGGCCATCCAGTTGGCGACGCCCCGGACGACGAAGTTCGTGCAGGCCGTGTTCACCGCGCCCGTGTCGCGTCCCGCGTACCTCGCGGCCCACGTTGCCGTCGCCGTCACCGTCGGGGCCTTGTACATCGCGTTCACGCTGCCGTTCATGGGCCTCCATGCTCTGCACGACGCCATGCCGCCCGACTTTGCCAGCTACGTCGCCGCCGGTCTCCTCCTCACGCTGCACGGGGCCGCCTTTGGGACGCTCGCCGGGACCGTGTGCACCGGCCGCAGCATCATCCCGGCCGCCCTCGTGGGCGCGTTGCCCATCCTCCTTCTCCTCTGCGTCCCGCTGGTGTTTGCCGCCGTCTGGTCTTGGGAGTACGACCCGGTGACCGGCGTGGGCGCCCTCTCACGCGACTCACGCATCCTGCTGCATCTTGCGCACGCGAGCCCCCACGTCAACGTCATGGACGGGTTGGGCCTCTGGAGCGAGGAGGTCGTTCCGAAGCAGCCTGTCCGTTCCACGTTGTGGCTCTTGGGTTCCGCGGTGGGCATGATCGTGTCCGCCGCGTGGATCTTCCTCCGATTGCAGGGGGTGGAGGATTGGGAGTCTTCGGGCCGCAAGCAGGCGGGGGCCGCCTTCCTCGTGTTGGCGCTCCTTGCCGCGCCGGCCATCCAGCCGGATGCCGACAACTACCGGAACCCCGAGGATTTGTTTGAGTCAGGGGGATACTATTATGACGACGGCTCGCGCCGGGCCGAACCCTTCGTCGTGTCGCGCGGCACTCCAGCCGACATCATCACGTTCTACAACTCCCGTTGGGAACGTCCCTTGAAGATTGGAGCCCCGAACCTCGTCGACGTCGTCATCCCCCTGGTGGCCCCCGACGGCACGAACGTCACCGCCGTGAACGTGACGTTCGAAGGCGTCGGCGAGTTGCGCCTCGTCGGCCTCACGACCTTCGAGAGCGACCCATGGACCCCCAACGAGACGGTCGCATACCTGCCGTATCTGGAGTCGCGGAAGGTCCCGCTCCTTCGCCTTCCGGCCACCCTCTTCATCGACGGCTCGGAGGCCCTTGCCAACGCGCGGTTCCTCGTGAACGTCACCGGATTCTTCACCGCCGCCGGCTTCGAGGAGCCGCGCGAAGAGAACGGGACCCGCGAATGGGTCACTGAGAACTTTGTCATCGAAAACCAAGCAGAATTCATCGCCTCGGTGCCGCGTGCGCGGACCCAGGCCGCGGCCGTCATGGTGCCCATCCCGCTCGCCTTCCTCGTGGGGGGCATCGTGCGCTGGAACAGGAGGCGCTGACGTGGTCCGGGCGGCCGTCCAGACCCTCAAGCTCACTCGCACGTTCGGCACCAAGGTCGCCGTGGATGCCGTGACGCTCGCCGTGCCCGAAGGCCAGATCTACGGCTACCTGGGGCTCAACGGCGCGGGCAAGTCGACGACGATCAAGATGCTCACGACCCTCCTGCGGCCGACCTCGGGGCAGGCGTGGGTCGACGGCCACGACGTGCAGCACGACCCGATGGGCGTGCGGAAGGTCGTCGGCTTCGTGGGCGACGAGGGCGGCCCCGACGCGCGTCCCCTCTGGACGGGCCGCGAGTACCTGCGCCACTTCGCGCGCCTCCACCGCCTCGCCAGCCCGAAGCAGGAGGTCGAGAACGTGATGGACCTCATGGGCCTCGAGCCGGCCGCCCGGAGAAAGCCCATCTCCACCTACAGCACCGGGATGAAACGCCGCGTCGAGGTCGGCCGGGCGTTCCTCGGGCGGCCCCGCGTGATGTTCCTCGACGAACCCACCCGCGGCCTCGACCTTCCCGCGAAGCGGGAGATGTGGGACTTCTTCCGCCACCTCGCGCGTACGGAGAAGGTCACGATGTTCCTCTCGAGCCACGAAGGGAACGAGATCCGCTACCTTTGCGAGCGGCTCTCCGTCATCGTGAACGGCCGCCTCTCGTTCAGCGGGCCGGCCGCGCAGCTGGGGAAGGACGCGACGACCTTCGAGGACAGCCTCATCCGACTGCTTCGCGGCACCGGTCCCGGACCGCCCGCCGCGACGGCGCGGACGTTCCAATGGTCCCGCGCGTAGCAGGCGGGCCGCTCAGCCGAAAGGCCACCAAGGCGTCATGGCCCAGACGATGAAGATAGCGGAGAGGACAGGCCCCGCCATGAGCACATAGTGGGTAACGTCCCAACGAACCCCATGCTCCGTCAGGTCATCAGAATCGCCTCCGGCGGGCAAGATAGGTTTCGATGTGCAGCGTGCCCAGCCCCGCCACAATCGCCTACGCCCACCAAATGACACGCATCAGGCCCGGGGACACGGCCAACTCCAAGCCGTTGGGAAAACCTTGGATAATGACAAGCCCCACGGCGAGCCGTATCGTTCGGGCGGATGCCTGCGGGGCCGTCGGCGGAGGCCGGATTGGATCAAAGCCGTCGGCCACGTGGATCCATGTCGGGCGGGCCCGCCAGAAAACGGCTTTGGTAACCGGCTTTGCACGAACGGTGGCAAGGAACGGTTTAAATCGAACAGGCCCTAAGGCGGCCTTCCTTCCATGCGGATCGCCGTCCTGCTTCGCCGCTAGTTCAAACGGCGTCGATTGCAAGCGCGGACCACGCCTTAGGCAAACGTCGTTCCCAAAAGGCTTTATAATGAGGTCTTGTAAACCGCAATTCGTTCCGATTCCGGCTCCAACGAGGCCTGCCAACTTCATGACAAACCTTGGTCTTTTCGTTTTTGATCCCGAACAAAGTGCGGAGGTGGTTTCGAGCCTCGGCCTGGCGACAAGTCCCTCCGGGTACCTGCGGTTGCCTGACGAAGACGTCAATTGCCATTGTTGCGAGAAGGCGATTCGGGTGGACCATTTCGGTGCGGTTCTACCAGGTTCACGACTATTTTTTTGCGATTCACCGGCTTGTCTTTCGAGCTACGTGCTCGAGAAGTTGGAACGCTAGGCGCGACTGGGGGCCGTCGCGTGGGCTGGTTCAGGTCTTTCTGCGAACGCTGGGGAATCGCCGACCTCCTCGACTACAAGGTTGAAACCGGAACCCGGGCCAGCCACACGAAGGCGTGGATGCGCGCTTCAGGGGCCCAGACCCTGGCCGACGTGGAAGCCATTCATTGGGCGGCGAAGGTGACCCCAGTCTTGGAAAAGCTGCTCGCCAAGGGAAATGCGGGGGCAATTCGGTCCGATTTGATGGACCACTTCGTCGCCCTGCTTGTTCGCACCCCGGATCAGCGCGAACTGTTAGTCGATTTTCGCGGTTGGATCTCGCCCATCCACTATAAGATGCTTCTACTCGCTGTGGCCGCTGCAAACGAACGGGCCATGGGTCGCGACCAACGTTCAATCTCTCTCGTTGCGAATGCTGAGAAGAAGTTCGGCCCTGACGCCAGAAAGATTCACAACCTCCTGAGCGCGGGGTATATTTCCAGCATTTTCATCGCCCAGCGGCGCCTTCACGCGTTCATGTATCAGTCCAGCGTCGTAAACGCAAAGCGCCTTTTCCAAGAATGGTTCGAGGAGCAGTTGTCCTATTTCGAAAGGGCGGTTTTTGTAAATGATGATATGGCCCTAGCTGATCTTGCTCGAGAGATATCGACACGCCTTCTTGATGTGGCTCACCCCCAGCCCTTTGTGTCGGTATGGGCTGCCGGCGTTGAAAATGTTTCAAAAGCGGCGGACGCCGTAACAAGTCATGTGAAGACGAACAAGGCCTTCGAGTTCAACATTTTGAAGGGAAAGCACGGGAAGGCGTTCTCGGTGCGATTCATCGTCTACCGTAAGCACGAATGCCCAACGTTCAAACCCTCGCGCCTCGAGCTTTTCTGGGAGCGTGAGGCACGTGCTTAGTTTCGATTTCGTCGGGTTGACCCTCGCAGGCATTCTCACTGCCGTAAGCATCCTAATCTCGCTAAACGTCCCAATCGTTTGGCGTGCAACGGAGGTCAGGAAAGGAAACTTGCGGCTGGCCGTGCTACTGTCGCTTCTACTTCTAGCCGGATTTATGGCGATTGTCTTCGCGCTTCTAGGCCTTCACCTGCTTGCCATTGGAGGGAGCGTGTATTGGCTGAACATATTCTACACGGCATCAATCGTTCTCACAATTGTGGTGGCATTGTTCCTTCTTGTTCTATACATCGTGATTCTAGCCGCTTACGCAGGCAAGGGCGGCGCGCACGGCAACCAGCAGGACGCCGCAGAGAGGCGTTAGATTGCGGATCGCCGTCCTGCTTCGCGACAAGTGCCAACCGAAGAAGTGCCAGCACGAGTGCGAAGCGTTCTGCCCGGTCAACCGGCAGGGCGCCGAGTGCATCGTGATCCCCGAGGGGCAGAAGCCCATCATCAGCGAGGAGCTCTGCATCGGCTGCGGCATCTGCGTCAACAAGTGCCCTTTCGACGCGATCCGCATCATCGGCCTCCCGTCGGCGCTCGACTCGGACCTCATGCACCACTACAGCCTCAACGGGTTCCGCCTGTTCCGCCTGCCCGTGCCGCGCGTCGGCCAGGTGACGGGCATCCTGGGGCCGAACGGGATCGGGAAGACGACGGCCCTCCGGCTCCTCTCGGGCGAGGAGATCCCGAACCTCGGCAACTACGAGAAGCCCGGCGGCTGGGACCCCGTCCTTGACAAGTACGCCGGGACCGAGCTCGGCGACTACCTCAAGAAGGTCGCCGACAAGAAGATCCGCGCCGTGTCGAAGCCCCAGTACGTCGACCAGCTCCCGAAGGTCGTGAAGGGCCGCGCCGGCGACCTCCTTCGGAAGGTCGACGAGCGCAACCAGTACGACGACATCGTCGCCCGGATGGGGCTCGAGCAGGCCGTCGGGCGCGACATGGACAAGCTCTCGGGCGGCGAACTGCAGCGCGTCGCGCTCGCCGCGACGCTCCTCAAGGACGCGGACGTGTACTTCATCGACGAGCCGTCCTCCTACCTCGACATCTACCAGCGCCTCAAGATGGGACGGATCATCTCGGAGCTCGCCGCGAAGAAGCACGTCATGGTCATCGAGCACGACCTTGCGATCCTCGACTTCCTCGCCGAGAACGTCCACCTCGTGTACGGCGAGGAGGGTGCGTACGGCGTCTTCACGCCGCCGAAGGGGGTCCGCCACGCCATCAACCTGTACCTCGACGGGTTCCTCAAGGAGGAGAACATCCGGTTCCGCAACCACGCCATCGAGTTCACGGCCCACCCGCCGCGGCGCGAGGAGTCCCGCGTGGAGCTCATCCGGTACGACGGCATCACAAAAAAACAAGGCGACTTCCGGCTCGAGGTGGGGCCCGGCCGCGTCGACCACGGCGAGGTCGTCGGCGTCCTCGGACCGAACGCGACCGGGAAGACCACGTTCGTCAAGATCCTCGCGGGCGTCGACACGAGCGACGCCGGCGTCGTCCACGGCGCCGTGAAGGTCGCCTACAAGCCCCAGTACATCAAGCCCGACTTCGAAGGGACCGTCCACGACCTCCTCCTCCAGAAGGCACCCATCCTCCTCAACAGCCCGTTCCACGAGGGCGAGATCACGCGGCCCCTCAACCTACGGGCGATCATCGAGAAGAACGTCGAGAAGCTCTCAGGCGGCGAGCTCCAGCGCGTCGCCATCGCGCTGTGCCTCGCGCAGCAGGCCGACCTCTACCTCATCGACGAACCGAGCGCCTACCTCGACTCGAACCAACGCATGGTCGCCGCGCGCACGATCCGGCGCATCATGGAGAAAGAGGCGAAGGCGGGCTTCGTCGTCGACCACGACGTCTACTTCATCGACATGGTCGCCGACAGCCTCATGGTCTTCGGCGGCCAGCCCGGCCTCCACGGCACGGCCGTCGGCCCCCTCGACCTGCGCACGGGCATGAACCGTTTCCTCAAGGACCTCGACATCACGTTCCGGCGCGACCCCGACACGCAGCGGCCGCGCGTCAACAAGCCCGAC
>JACPAO010000046.1 GCA_016180755.1 Methanobacteriota archaeon | reverse complement strand
CGCCCGTGGCCCTTCTCGCCGCGCTCCCAGCGGACCACGCGTTTGGGCGCCTGCGGGACTGGGCCCGGGACCTGCCGCAGGCAGGGGGGCGCGTCCGGGCCGTCGCCGGCGCCGCGCTCCTCCTCGTCGGCGTCCCCGGCTTCGCGCCGACGCACACGACCGTCCACGCGATCGGAGAGGTCGAGGACTCGTACGGGGCGGGCGTCAAGGAGGCGGCACTCCTCGTGCACGAGCTCGACCCGGAGGCCGCCCAGGTCGGCACGCTCCTCGGACGTTTCACCATCCACTTCTACAACCGTCAACCGACGTACCACTGGTTCGTCGACCACGGGTTCGTCGAACGAGAGATCGAGGCCGGCCGCGTCCGGTTCATGGTCCTCGACAAGCACCTCGACATCGCCCGCGAGACGGCCTGGATGGAGGACCTCGCGGCGCGGCACGACGCGCGACTTGTACGGACCTGGCAGGCGTGGGGCGGCCACGACGTCGTCTGGCTCTACGAGTTCCCGCGCGCGAACCTCAATGCGACCCCACCCGCGACGGCCGCCGCGGCCACGAGGGCGGAGACCGAGGGCACGTTGCCGCTTCCCACGAACAGCGGGCCCTGGTCGACGCCCACGCCGGACAAGGCCGTGTAGGCGTAGATCTGCAGCGGCGTCCCGTTCTCGCTCGCCACCTGCCGCCACGCCTGGTCGTACGGGATGAGGAGGACGCCGATGTGGAACCGGCCGTTCGCGTGGGGCGCGGCGAAGCCGCGAAGGACGACCCCCGCGCCCTGGGTGCCGCCGATCCACATGCGCGATTCCGTGGCGGAGGCGTTACGTTCGTGGCGCTCGACGGTCGCCGCCCGCCCGTCGTCGAGGGCCGCGCCGTCGAGGCGGATCGTCACGTACGGCGAGTCGGTGCGGTAGACCGCGAGGTAGCGGAACGCCTGCGCGCCCGGGCCGGGCAGGAACGTCACCCGCGCGGTCACGCCCGTGGGGGAGCCGTCGGATTCGGGGAAGTCGGTCATCACGAGCGTCGCGAACGTGTTCGATTCGGACGTGGCGGTCGGGGCCGCGGCGATCGCCAGGAGGAGGATGAGGATCGCTAGCGGGACGATACGGTCGCCTCCGTGGGCTGCGCCTGGGCGGCAGCCGCGGGCAACGGGGCCGGGGCCGCCGGGACGTGCTCGCGGTACACTTCGGCGATGCGCCTCGCGACGACGGACCAGTCGTGGTGCTCCAGGATGAAGCGGCGGGCCGCGCGGCCCATGAGGCTCGGCCGGTCCGGGGCCCCGAGGAGCCGGACCGTCTGGATCGCAAGGTCGTGCGGGTCCCCGGGGCGCGCGAGGCGCCCGAAGTCCTCGCGCAGGACCTCGGGGATGGATCCGACGCGGGTGCCGACGACCGGGACGCCCGCCGACAGGCATTCGAGGAGCACGTTGGGGTGGATGGCCGTGCCGACGGCGGCGACGTGCGGGAGGACCGCGACGTCCGCGGCCGCAAGGAGCGTCGGGACGTGGCTCACGCCGCGCAGGTGGACGTAGCGTTCGAGCCCGAGCCGCCGCACCTCGCGCGCAAGCCAGTCGCCGTGGGCCCCGTAATCCGTGTGGGCGACCAGGAGCTGTGCTTCGGGTTGGACGCGAAGGATCTGGGGGAACGCGTTGAGGAGGTCTCGGACACCCTTCCATGGGGAAAGGTGGCCGTAGTAGAGGAGGACGGGTCCCTCGCCGAGGCCGAGGTCGGTCCGGGAAAGGCGCCGCTCGAGGAACGTGGCGGGACGGAAGATCTGCGTGTCGACGCCGCTCGGGACGACCTTGAGGGGGCCGTCGTAGCCGGCGGACCGCCACTGCTTGGCCTGGAACCGGCTGCTCACGATGAGCGCGTCGGGCCGCCCGACGCCCCACCGGGCGGCGCTTGGCCCGTTGAAGAGTGCGTGGTAGAAGCGGTCGCGTCGCGCGATGGATTCGGGGACGTCCTCGGCCCGGTAGAAGGCGTTCCAGGCGTGCACGAAGTAGGGTTTCTGCCGCGCGGCGCGTCGGAATCGCGCGAGGCGCCCGAAGATGGCCATCGCGGGGATGCTGACGTGATGGTGCACGACATCGACGTTCGGATCCTCGAGGGCCGCGCGCAGGAGCCGCTTGGCGATGCGCCCGTGGCGAAGGTGCGTGCGGCGGCGGTTGAGGGAGGCGAGCGTCGCAGGCGGCCCGTCGAAACGGACCTCGCCGATCTGGGGCGCGAGCGCGCGGCAGAGGCCGTTGACGTTCCGGCTGATGCCTTCGTGGAGGCCTTCGACGTAGGTGGCGTAGACGTGGACGGCCTTCACGCCTTCATCTCCACGGCGGGCGGGGCCGGGGCGGGCTTCGCCTCGACGCGGGCGAGTCGGTCGAGGACGAAACCGACGCCGCCTAGGATCGTGACCGTCGTGATCGTGAGAAGGTGGACGGCGACGGCCATGGCGAGGAGCGCCTGCGGGTCCCATCCGAGGAGGGCGAAGTAGATCGCGGCGAAGGCCGCCTCGTAGGTGCCAAGGTTGCCCGGCGTCACGGAGACGATGAAGCTCAAGAGGAAGAGGGGCACGCCCGCGGCGATGACGCCGAGGGGCGCGTACGGGGCGAGCGCGAGGAAGAGGAACGTGAAGACGGCGACCTGGCAGGCAGTCGCCGCTAGGCTCAGCGCGACGAGGACCGGGATCTGGCGTGGGTGTTCACGGAGCTCCTCCGCGGCCCGAAGGAAGAGCCGGGCGTAACGGACAAGGACGTTGGTGCTCGGTCGTCGTGCGAGCGACCGTGCGAAGTAGATGAAGGCGGCGAGGCCGAGGGGCGGCAGGAGCCATGCGACGGCGACGCCGCGGGCCGCCTCGGGCGAGATGCGGTGGGCGGCGAGCGCGAGGCCGGCGAGCCCGACGGTCGAAGCGGCGGCGAGGGCGACGACGTCGAGGGCGCGCTCGACGGCCACGGTGCCGATGATGGAGGCGACGTTGCGTTTCGACCGGTAGGCGACGACGGCGGAACGGGTGACGTCCCCCGCCTTCATCGGGACGAACGTGCTCACGAGCCAGCCCATGGCCGTGAGGTTCGTGGCGTCGGCGACGGTCGTGTCGGGGGCCTGGGCCCGCAGGAGCAGGTGCCAGCGGACGCCCCGGATGAGGAAGAAGGCGGCGTACGAGGCGACGGCGAGGAGCACGAACGCGGCGTTCGCGTCCCGGAGCGCGGAATGGACGGACGATGGGCCGACGTAGGCGACGAGAATGAGGATGACGCCCAGGCCGAGGCCGAACGCCGCGAACCTGCGAACCCCAGGCCGGAGCATGACGAACGGGGGGACGAGGCTTGGGCGCGCGACGTTCCTTATGGAACAATCGGCGAAGGCGTTCCCGCCGGAAGGAACGTGCAACACGGGCTTGCTGGGCCCCGAGGGGACCCATTCCGCAGGCGGGCGCGGCAGGCGAAGGCGGTCCGAAACGTAGAAAGCGCACGTCGAGGTTCGAACGGGACGTGGAGGCAGCAACTGCGCCGGGAGCCGGCGAGCGCGCGTTCTCGGTCCTGGCGTACTTGGGGCCCTTGGTCGTCGTGCCGCTTCTCAAGCGGAAGAAGCCGCGCTTCGTGTTCTACCACACGCGGCAGGGCGCGTACTTCTTCGTTTTGTTCCTCGCGGCGTTCATTCTGACGTTCGTGCCGGTCCTCCTCATGAAGGACACGCGGTTCGACCCGTCGTTCCTGTTTACGCTCTTCTCGGTGCTCTTGCTGCTCGAGCTGACCATCTACGTGATCCTCAGCCTCACGCTGGTCGTGCAGGCCGCCCGCGGGCGCATGCCAATGCTTCCGCTGCTGGGGGAGATGGCGGGCGAAGCGTAGGTCCGCTCAGTTTGTGGGCGCTGGAAGTTCGCTCGTGATTGAGAACCGCGACGAACACATGCAGTCCCCGAGGGTACGAAGGATCCAGGGTCCTGGTGTCGGGCCCGGCTTGGCCTCCTTGATGGGGGATGCGACGTAGGCGGCGGTCGGGGTTTGTCGGCAATCCCACGTGAAGGTACTGCCCGTGCCAGAAGCCGAACCGTGGGCAAGCCAGTACTCGTTGGTTGAGCCCTCCGGGCTCGTGAGGCTGAATTTCATGTCTGAGGATCGGCCAACGGGGCACTCCAGAAGGCTCTGCCATCGGACATACAAGTCGCGGGCCGCGAGGGAGACGTTGAAGTCGACGCGGTGCTGCGTGCCCTGCTGGAGACGCGGATAACGGAGAGTTACGTTGAGAAGCGTTTGGTTCTCCCACTCAATCGGCGGCGGCGCTGCATGCTCGCGTGCTCGTTTGACCGTGCCGGAGTCGTCTGGGGCCGGTTCTTGATTGGACGCGACGCAGCCTGCCGAATACGCCAGCAAGACCAGGAGGACGGTCAGGTCCCGCACGGCAGCTCGAGGCTGCACGCCGTCATTTGAATGTTTTGAGCACCGATTGAAAGCCGTTGCCCTAGGCCGCGACCTTCTTTTCCTCGGCGGGCGCCTCTTCGACGACCGTGACGTGCTCGGGGAACGTGCTGAGAAGGACGATGTCGCCGACGGCGCTCACCCAGCGGTACGGCACCGCGACGTCGCGGCCAGCGTCGATGAGGGCGGGGTTGGTGCGTGTGATGAGGAGGCTACCCACGCGGCGCGTCGGCAGGTCGATGATCACGTTTCCGACGGAACCGACGAAGGTCCCCTTGGCGTTGTACACGGGCCGTCCTACGAACTGCGTTAGCTCAGTAACCATGGTGCATCCCTTTCCCTAGCCGTACTCCTGTTGATTTTTTGTCGGCTTAAGAGGATGTCGATTCGGTTCTGGCTAGGGTCCCTTCACGGCGTCGACCGTGAGGTACATGTCGGCGATGAGGACCCCGGTGTCCATCGTGCGGTCGTCGGCGAGCGTGATCTTGTACTTCCAGCCCGTGAACTTCGTGTAGTAGGGGTCCCAGGAGGCGGGGTTGACAGGGAGGTCCCACTTGTACAGGCTCCCCTCCGCGGTCGGGTCGGGGGCGCGCACCCACGCGTCGGCGGTCGTGCTGTACGACGTCGGCTTGCGGGGGACGTAGTGGAACGCGGGGGACTGGGCGGTCATCGCCGTCGTGGTGTTGAGCTTGAGGCGGACCTCGAGCGTCGAAGCCCCGTTGTAGACCTTGTTCGTGAAGAACGCCTCAGCGGGGCCGTTGTACCCGGCGGCCGCGGCCGCTTGGCACGACTGTTCGCCCGAGTTTGGATAGTGGTTGCAGACGAAGCCGTAGTGGAGGACGCGTTCGGCGAGGCGCGCGCGGGACGCGCCCTTCCACTCGTCCGGATGGGGCGGGTCGAAGGGCAACTCGTAGTCGCCCCGGAAGACCTTGGCGCTGAGGACGAGCGGGCCCTGGAAGAACGCCGTGTTCTCCGTGATGACCTCGTACATCCGGATGAACCACGCGCTCTGCTGCGCGTGCGGCTGGTCCGTCTGGAGGGCCGTCACCTTGAAACGGGCCTTCTCCCCGGAGGCCGCGTAGTCGTGGTAGTTGTCGCTGTAGGGTTGGCTGGGGCCGCCCACGGCGAGCCGCACGGGGCCGGCGCTCGTGCCCGACCACTTGGCCTGGATCTCGAGTTCGCCGGTGCCCGGGAAAATGATCGCGCCCGGCGGGAAGGCGAAGTTGCGGACGGCGCGGCCCTGGGCGTTGGTGCAAGAGTTCCCGACGCACTTGATGTCCCACGGGACGTCCTCGAAGATCGCGACCTCGGTGGCGCCGTTCCAGTAGTCGTGGAAGTGGCCGGTGCCGCCCTCCACGAGCCCGGGAAGCGGCGACAGCGGGACGACGATCTCCTTCTCCTCGCCCTTCGCGAGCGTCACGTTCACTTCGGCCGGAGTGAACTTGTCGGCGTCGATCCTGAGGCGGTACGGGCCCTCCGCGAGGGCGTCGAAGCGGACGACGCCAGTGATGTTCGTCGGGCCCGAGGCCTGCGTGCCGACCACGGAGACGAACGCCTTCGGGATTGGTTGCTCGTTCGCGTCCGTGACGCGCACAACCAAGGCGCTTTGGGTTGTGTTCTCAAGGGGCCGTGACGTCGATTGGACTTCGTCCTCGCCGACCTGCTGGACCGGCGGCGGCCCTCCCGTAGCGTCGGCCGGCTCGATCTGGGGGCCGCTTCCGGTGAGGCAACCCGAGCCGGCGACGATGGCTACGAGGAGCACGGCACGGGGCGAGACCCGACTCACGACGATTCGAGGCCGGCGCCGGATACTAATACTTTCCCGCCGCCTCCTCGTGCTGCTTCATTTTGGAGGCAGGGCGGAGAAGCCCGCGGCCAGGGTCTCCCCGTATGCGAAGGTGGTCCAGATGTCGGGCTTGTGCTCGTAGTTGATGCCGCGCAGGCCGCCGTTCACGATGAGCCGAATCTGGTTCTCGCCTTTGAGGCGGGCGAGGTCGACGGGCTGGAACTCCCCTCGGCCTCGCGGAACCATGTAGCCCGTCCAGGTGGCGGTCCCGGCCGACGTGTCGGTCCAGTCGACGAAGTATTGGAGGAAGACCTCGTCGTTCACGCCGGGGGCCCCGATGGCCTTGGTCCAGTCGGTCTCGACGAGCACTTGCCGCGTGTCGTTGCCCACCGGCATCGGAAATCGGCACGGGTCGCAGAAGTACGCCTGATGACCGTAGCCGACGACCGAGCCGAGGCTCGTGATCCAGATCCAACTCACTTTGATGTACGCGGTCTTGAGGAGGGATTCGTGATGCGGCTCGTCCGGGATCGCCACGGCGCGCATGACCATCGTGACCTCCGTGACCTCCCCCGCGACGACGACCGCCCGGGTCGCGGCGTCCGTGAATCCGGCGGCCTCGAAGGCGAGGGCGTATTCGCCCGCCTGCAGGTCATTGATGGTGAAGCGCCCGTCGGCGTCGGTCGTCGCGCCCTTCGTCGACTTGGCGACCGCCACGACGACCCGGGGGATGGGACGCTGCTCCTCGTCGACGACCGTGCCGGTCAGGGAGCCCGTTGTCTCGTTCACGACGGGCTCCGGGGCCGGGGACGAGGCCGAGGCCGCCGCCGGGAGGTCGGGCGACATCATCGGGGAGGAATCGGCGCAGCCCGCCATGGATGCGACGAAAAGGACGAGGACCCAGCTCGTGCTCCGCATGGCGACGGGGAGGTGCGCCTGGCGGGTCATAAGGTTTCTTCTGCCGAGGCGGCGCCTCGGACCTTCAAGGCTTGCTCTTCCAACCGGCGGGCGCCTCGAGCCCGTAGAAGGCTGAGACCATGACGTCGTAGCCCTGCTGGAACGTCACAGCCGCCGCGCAGCCCGGCGCGCAATGCGTGCGCGCGATGGTCCACGCGTTCTTCGGGAACGTCGGCGTGACCGTCCCGTATCCTTTCGTGATGTTGTGCCCGTCGCCCTCGTACACGGCGAGGTAGAGCGGTGAGGGGCCGCCTTTGCCGCGGATCTCGTTCGAGTAGGTGCACGAGCTTGCCGTGCACGTGTAGGCGTTGTGGGTGGCGAAG
>JACPAO010000045.1 GCA_016180755.1 Methanobacteriota archaeon | reverse complement strand
GGGCCATCAGTTCCCGGTAGAACCACTTCTCGAGCTCGGGGGGGATGACGTGCTCCATCCGGCATCCCCAGTCGTCCGCGGCGTCGTGGTCCATGCCCACGATCTCCTCGAGGAACCGGGCGGCAAGGTGGTGCTTCGTGAGGACCTCGAGGGCCCGGAAATAGCCTGTTTCCGTGAGTTCCACGCCCTTGTAGGGGGTATGCCGGATGAACCCCTCCCGTTCTAGCTTGGCGAGCATCTCGGTGACGGAGGAGGCCGCCACGTCCAGGCTGGCGGCGATCTCCCCGGTCTTGGCGTGCCCGTTCTTCTTGCAGATTCGGAGGATCCGCTCCAGGTAGTTCTCGATGTTCTCGGAAAGCTGGTGCTCGGAGGGCAAACGCGGGCCTTGTTTCGAGGAGTCACGGGCGACTATAAAACGGGCGCCTAATTTTCCGACCCAAGGGTTTCGGCATATGCCGAAACCGTTAACGTTGGCAACAGAAACACTTTATAGGATTCTCTGGAACGTATGTTTCGTAGGAAAGGGAAGGCTGCTCGTCGCTGGAAGATTACTCTCGTAACCTTCCGACTTCTAGCATATCCCTCCTCCAGTGATGCCAACGCATCACGTGCAAGAACATGGCGGCGACCGGCGCCCCTTCCTACACTCTTTTTCATCATTCGTCCCAGGAGGGGTTGGGCGGCGCCGTGACGAGCCAAAGGGGCGAAAACGTACCTACGAAGTCGAGTCCCTGGACGTATTGGGGTGGACCCGCCGCCGGGTCGGGCATGGCGCGGACGAGCACCTGATGGGATCCATCGACGGGCCCCGCGGGTAGCTGGCTGCGCGTGAGCGTCAGGTGGAAGGGCGGGCTCGCCCCGAACCGTCCCAGGAGGGCCAGGCTCGTCGTACCATCCTTGGTGAGGTGGGCCTCGAGGATGGGACGGGTCGTTGGGACGATGTCGCCCCATTCCAACGCGACGTCTAACCGCTGAAGGAGCGCGTCGGCCCCCTCGATGGTGGTGTCGCGAAGGGGGTAGCGGATCGTCGTCGGCCTTGAAACTACGCCGGGGACCTGGAGGCAATCGAAGCTGCCCACGGGCTGCCCCGAGCGCACCGCGAGCCAGCACAGCGCGCTCACGCGGTCCGGGGTGCCCGCGACGACGAGATCGTTCGGGCGGCGGTCCAGTTCCACCGTCACGCTCGTCGTCGCCCGCGCGACCGCGGTGGCGTCGACGCTTGACCGGTAATACCCGGGAGCCCACACGCGAAGCTCCGCGACGCCGGGCGCGGCGCCGAGGTCCGCGAGTCCGGCCTCGTCCGTCGTCGCGCGCGATTCCGTGCCTCCGACGATGATTGTCGCATTCCGGATTGGCGCGAACTCGTCGTCGACCACGAGCACGCGAAGGAGCGTGAGGGGTTCCACCGGCCCGACCGCAAGCGGGGCTGGCGTCGCGCCTGTCCCCAGGCATCCTCCGACCAGGAGGGCCGCGACGACGAGGATGGGGAACCGCATCGAAGCGGACGACGCGTCACGGGATTAAGCCCTCGTGGTCGCGTCCGTGAAACTGGCGCCTACCGGGGGAGCGGTTGGGGGTTCTGGAGCCAGAACCGGCCCAGGTTGCCTTTCTCCGCAAAGAGGCTCAGCCCGCCGTCCTGCACGATGACGGTCGCCTGCGCGTCGCGGCTCTGGTAGTTGGCGCTGTCCGTGTCCGCGGTGCAGCCGTTGCGGGGATTGCAGCCGTCCGTCACCACACTGAACATCCGCCCCTCGGCGTCCGTGACGGCGTCGATGAAGTCGAGGAGGTTCCGGCACGCGCTCGGGCCCCCCCGCAGCCACACGCATCCGACCTGGACCGGGTCCTCGGTCGGGTTGACCTGCTGCGTGAAGAACGTCGGCGACGCCGAATCGGCGTCGACGCTGTACGTGACGTACGCGTCCCAAAGGGTCCCGCCCGTCGCGTTGCTCGGCGTCGCGAGCTTCGTCTGGGGGGTCACCGTCCCGAGGTAGGTCATCGCGATGCGGCCGTCGTCGCCGCTCGAGATCCCCGTGAACACGTTGAGCGTGTGGTCCGGCGGGCTCACGCGCCACGGGCCTTCCCATGTCTGGAACTTGTCGTGGCTCCGTGCAAGCATGGCGTGCTGGTTCTTGTTCCGGAAAAGCATGTAGGCGGTCCCGTCGGGTGTCACCGTGATGTCCGGGTCGATCTCCATCTGGCCGACGGTCGCGTCGTCCATGGGTCGGATCGTCCACGTCTGCCCGCTGTCCTCGCTCACGGCGACCGTGGGCGGCAGGTTCCCGCAGCGCGTCTCGGGAAACCCGCCGAGGGGTAGGAACACGGTGCCGTCCGTGTGGACGGTCGGGTGTCCGTTGATCCCGAAACAGCCGGCCGCGACGCCGTCGCCGCGCTGGTTGACGACCTGCTTGGAGTAGACAAAGTTCTGGCCGGAGTCGAAGCTCACCTCGCACCAGGTGCCGGTGACGTCGTTCTTCCAGGCGTACGTGTTGAGGACGCCCTGCGAGACGTCGTACTTGTTGTAGCAGAGGTATAGGACGTTCTCCCACTTGTTGGGCGTCCCCTCGCGCAGCGAGCGGAAATGGTCGCTTGTCTTCGGGCCGGGCTTGCCGGCCGCGATCTTCTGGTGGTCGATGAAGGGGAACAGGCACGACTGGACGCCGCCCGTGCCGCTTCCCGTCGGGACCTTCCCGAAGACGGGATCGTTCCCGTCGCTCCACGTCTTTCCCTCGTCGTCGGAGTAGAGCAGGTAGACGCACCACGGCATGGGGGGCAGGCCGAGGCCGCCGCCCGTCACGTACGGCTCGAGCGGACCCAAGTGGGCAATGAACACACGGTCGGTCGAAGGGTCCATCCAGAGCATGGGATCCCACGAACCGTAGCGGTTCTGCATGTTCGGGGCGCGGGGCGAAGCGTAGTTCCAGACGACGGACCACGTCGCGCCGTGGTCCCACGACGCGACGACGCGGTTCATTGTCGACACGAGGACCGTGCCCTTGTCGGTGACGGCGATGTGGGGCTCGGGGCCGTTGTTGGGCGTGAGCTGGTAGGAGAGGACCGGGGCGGTCTCAGGGTCGGACAGGAACGGGTGCGTGGCGAGGAGGTTCCCGTAGCCGTCCGTCACGACCATGCCCGCCTTGTGGAAGTTGTCGAACTTCGACACCTGCGCCGCCGAGCGGATGCCCGACGGGCCCATCGACGGCCCGAGACAGCCGGCAAGGAGGTACACGGCGAACAGGATTGCGGCCAGCGCGGTTTTCTTCAGGATCCCCACCTCGTCTCCCGGCCCCAGGCAACTGGCGCCGCCAGCGGGGCAGCGAGCGGGTCCGTTGCCGGGGCCCGGCATTCCTCGCGGCGCACCGATCGGACACGCCAGCGATTGAAGCCGTCCGAAGGGCCCCCGTTTAATTCCCATTGTGGATAGGATGTAACAGTGAGCCCGACGCCGCGCCCGACGCCTGGTTTCCTCTCCGCCAAGGTGGCGACGCTGACGGTCGGCGCTCGGCGGGGCTCTGGATCAACGGGGGAACGGCTGGGGGTTCTGGAGCCAGAACCGTCCAAGGTTGCCCTTGTCCGCGTAAAGGCTCAGACCGACGTCCTGGACGAGGACGGTGGCCTGGCCGTCGTGGCTCTGGTAGTTCGCGCTGTCCGTGTCCGCCGCGCACCCGTTACGCGGGTCGCATCCGTCGGTGATGACGCTGAACATGCGACCCTCGGCGTCCGTGACGGAGTCGATGAAGTCGAGGAGGTTCCGGCAACCCATGGGGCCGCCGCCCCCGCCCAACAGCCACACACATCCCACCTGGACCGGGTCCTCGGTCGGGTTGACCTGCTGCGTGAAGAACGTCGGCGACTCGGAGTCGGCGTCGACGCTGTACGTCACGAACGCGTTCCACAGCGTCCCCCCGGAGGCGTTGCTCGGGGTGGCTTGTTTGACCTGCGCGTCGACCGTGCCGAGGTACGTCATCGCGATGCGGCCGTTGTCGCCGCTCGAGATCCCCGTGAAGACGTTGAGCGTGTGGTCGGGCGGGCTCACGCGCCAGGGGCCCTCCCACGTCTTGAAGTGGTCGCGGCTTCGCACGAGCGTCGCGTGCTGGTTCTTGTTGCGGAAGAGCATGTACGCGGTCCCGTCCGGGGTGACCGTGATGTCGGGGTCGATCTCCATCTGGCCGATCGTGGCGTTCGGCATCGGGCGCACGATCCAGGTCTCGCCGGAGTCCTCGCTCACGGCGACGGTCGGCGGGAGGTTGCCGCAGAACGTGTGGGGGAAGCCTCCCAATGGCACGAACACCGTGCCGTCCGGGTGGACGATGGGGTGGCCGTTCACGCCGAAGCAGCCGTCGCGGGAACCATCGCCTCGCTGTTCGACGATCTGGGCCGCGTAGACGAAGTTCTGGCCGGAGTCGAAGCTCACTTCGCACCAGGTGCCGGTGACCTCGTTCTTCCACGCGTACGTATTGAGGACGCCGGCGGTCATGTCGTACTTGTTGTAGCAGAGGTAGAGGACGTTCTTCCACACGCCGGGCGTCGCGTCGCGAAGCGGCTGCGATCTTCTGGTGGTCGATGAAGGGGAACAGGCACGATTGGACGCCGCCCGTGCCGCTTCCCGTGGGGACCTTGCCGAGGACCGGGTCGTTCACGTCGCTCCAGGTCTTGCCCTCGTCGTCGCTGTAGAGCAGGTAGATGCACATCGGTCCCCCGAGGAGGCCGAAGGGGTCGGGGTAGATGGGGCCCAGGTGCGCGACGAAGACGCGGTCCGTGTCCGGATCCATCCACAGCATGGGGTCGTAGGTGGAGTACCGGTTCTGCATGTTGGGGGCCTTGGGTGAGTTGTAGTCCCAGATCTTCGACCAGTTCGCGCCGTGGTCCCACGAGACCATGACCTGGTTCATCGTGGAGACGAACACGGTGCCCTTGTCGGTCACGGCAATGTGGGGCTCCGAGCCGCGGTTGGGCGTGAGCTGGTACGACACGAGCGGCGTCGCCGCCGGATCGCGAAGGAGCTCGTGGGTCTCGAGGAGGTTCCCGTACCCGTCGGTGGCGACCATGCCGCCCGCCGTGTACTTGCCGAACTTGTCGACGAGCGCGCCCGACTTGATGCCGGAGGGCCCGAGGCCCTCGTCGAGGCAGCCGGAGAGGAGGAACATGGCGAGGACGCCGAGGGCGAAGGCGGCGGGCTTCAGAAGCGCCACCTCCGTCCGGCGAGGAGGAAACTCGCACCGAACGCGGCCCCGAACGTGGCTCCACCGACGAGGACCTGTTGCGGTACGCTCACCACGTCAGGGTCGACGGCCTTGTCCTTTGCGCCGTCGAACTTGACGGCGTTCTGGTACTGGAGCGACGCCGGGCTCATGCCGGGCACCATGACCGTCATGTTGACGTCGTAGAGCGAAGGGAGGGACCAGGGGACGGTCCCGGTCACGCCTCCGAAGAGCGTGAGTTGGGGCCGGTTCGACGGGATGAAGAAGCAGAAGCCCGAGAAACACGTCGCCGACACGACGCGGAAGTGGAAGTTGAGGAGGAAGTCCTGCGTCGGCGAGGCGGCGTTGTGCACGAAGTGCGACTTGAGGTTCGGCTCGGCCTGCGCGTAGCTGCTCGTGCGGGTCGCGACGACGCGGCGGCTCCAGATGGCCGTGCCATTGTTCCCGTAGTAGGTCGTGCCCCAGATGTCGATCGACTCGCCGTTGATCATGAAGAAGTCGTCGTTGCCGTCCTGCGTGATGTCACCGACGAGCACCGGGAACGCGAACGCGCCCGCGCTCACGATCTTGAAGATGGGCGTGTTGCTTGCGCCCGAGACGACCGTGAAGCGGTGGAGCGTCGTGAGGTCGGGGAGGTACAACGGGTCGTCGAGCCAGATGTCGCCCACGTCGTCTCCGTCGAAGTCCGGCACGCCGTTGATCCGGTACTGCTGCATGAAGTAGAGGAGGTCGTTGGGCGCCTGGAACGTCTCCGTCTGGTACTTGCGTTCGCCCGTGTCCCCGTCGTAGACCGAGATCGGCGTGAACGTCACGTTCGCGCGGCTGTAGGAATCCTGGTTCCCGGGGAAGTCGAACGTGTAGTCGAAGAAGATGAAGTCGGCGCCGCCGTCCTTGTCCATGTCGCCCATGGGCTGGACCTGGTAGGCGCGCGGCCAGGGCAATTGCCACATGGGCTCACCGTCGACGCCGTTGATGATGGTGAGGTTGCGGCGGTAGTCCCAGGTCTGGAACCATTCATGGAGGAAGAAGTCGCTTGCGCCGTCGCCGTTCGCGTCGCCGAGGTACTCGAGGCCCATGCGGAAGGCCGAGGTGGCGCGGCCGGGCGGGGGCGGGTACGTGAAGCCGAGCCCCGAGCCGGGGGTCGTGTACCGGTTGAAGATGATGTTGCCGTCGGCGCCGTTGAAGGCGATGATGCGGCCGGCGACCATGAAGGGCCCGTCATAGTTCTGGATGGGCGTGCTCGTCCATTCGTACACCGTGTAGACGATGTCCGGGACCGAGTCGCCGGTGATGTCGAAACAGCAGGGATCGACGCCCCAGTAGTAATTCTGCGTGCGGGCCGGGGCCTGCAGCGTGTTCCACTGGTTCGGGGTCCATTGGCGCGGGGGCGGGCAGGGTACCGTCGCGTCGACGATGCACCGGGTGAAGGGCAACGGCGGGGTCTGGAAGGCGACGGGCCAGACGCTGCGGTTTCCGTGGGGCACGCGGGGGCCGGGATGTCCCTCGATGGAGGTGCCCGGGGTGACGGCGGTCTGGCCGATCCGCTCGTTGGGCTGGAACGTCTCGCGCCAGTAGCGCTTCTGGCCGCTGACAGGGTCGAGGCCCATAGCCCACTCGTTCGGCTGGTAGTCGTAGAGGAGCGTGTGGGGCGCGACCTGGTACGGAAGGCCGACGCCGATCTGGTAGGTCATGTTGAACCCGACGCCCTGGAGGTTGAGCCCGGGCAGTGTGTCCTTGGGGACGATGCGGACGCCCTGTGGGTGGGGAACGTTGAGGAGGGGGTTGACGAAGAGGTTGTGGGCGCTTACGATCCACGTCCCGGTCTGGCCGCGGCCGTCGTTCTCGAGCCAGTGCCCGGTGAAGGGGCCTGCGCGCCACTTGACCCTGCCTTCTGCGGCGCCGATGGAGTACACCGAGCTCTCCGTGAGGATGAGGCTGTCGCGATTGAACCCGAAGCCGACGTTGAGTCCGATGAACGAGGACGAGGGGTAGAACGTCTGCCACGTGTAGACGATGACATCGTTCATGCCCGTCTCGGGATCGGGGACGGTGCCGACGACGAACGAGAAGCCACAGCCGAGCGAGCTCCCTAGGCCCAGTTCCCGGGCGCGGGGGTGGTTCGCGTCGAGGTTGCTTACGTTCCAGAGCGGTTCGCCGCTGCGTCCGCTCTTCGCGATGAACTCGTGGGGCCAGGCGCACTTCTGGTTCGCGATGTAGCCGGTCGGGTTCCCGAACTGGATGGGCGTGCTGGGTCGGCACGCGTCGGGAACGTTGCAGTACTGGTCGAGAAGGACGTCGTCGTACCCGTCGCCGTCGACGTCGCCGAGGACGTGGCTGTAGGCGAGCGTGGCGTTCTCCTCGAACTCGATGTTCGATCCGGGCGTCTCGAACCCGACGCCTTGGAAGTAGTCGGCGACGTACGCCGCAAGGTGCTGCGGCGTCATCTCGGGCGTGTCCGCCATGCTCGCAAGGAGGTCCGCGTAGGGGCCTTCGGGCAGGGGGCCCATGGCGCTGTCCATCGGGAGGACGTCCGCCTTCGGCACGACGCCGAACGGCGCGACCGTCGTCGTGGCGGGCGCACTCGAAGGCGAGGGCGTCATCGACGTCCCGTCGGGCAGGGCGTCGTCCACGATGGGGAGCGGCGCAAAGCCGAGGGCGCTCACGCTCGGGACGAGGCTCGACGCGACGAAGAGGGCGACCAAGAGGCTGGCGGCGCGGGCGTTCATGGGGATCACCTTGGGTTTTCGGGCTAGTTCTTTCGCTTCACTTCGACCACGGGCTTCTTGCCGTGGCCGTTTGTGTACGTGGCGCGGTTCGCTTGCGCGCCCTGGAGACGTTCGACGATGGAGCGCTTCGCGGCCGAGTTGCCCGTGAAGACGCGGGCGGCGACGTCCGCGAGCGTGTCGCAGAACACGATCTCGATCTTCTTGCGGATGTACTCGTCCACGAGGAGGGTGCTCTTGAGGCTCGTCGGCACGATGGCGGCCTTGAAGCCGAGCTTCGCGGCGGCCTCGATGCGCTGGAGGGTCGCGCGGACCGGACGCAGGTCGCCGGATACGGCGATGGTGCCGATCATGACCTGGCTCTGGTCGACGGGGAGCGTCTCGAACGCGCTGATCGCGGCGATTCCGGCGGCGATGCCGATGCCGTCGACCTCGGCGTGCGGGTGGCGGACGAGCGCGTCGACGTGGAGGTCGTGGTCGGCGATCTCGGCGCCCTTCACCGTCTTGAGGACGGCGCCGACGTTCTCGACGCCGTGGCCGTGGTGCTTCTGGAGCGCGTCGCCGAGGACGATGCTCCCGCCCGAGCGGGACAGGGCGGGCACGACGGCGGCTTCGACGGGGACGACGAGGCCGGCCGGTTCGCCGACCTCTCCCGTACCGACGATGCCGAGGCCGTTTGCGACGCCGATGCTCTCGCCTTCGATCATCGTCGAGGTGTCGCCGACGTGCTTCTCGATCTCTTGGTCGGCGATCTGCTGCTCGAGGGACTTCGAGGAGAGCTTGGCCAGGAGGACGTGGTCCATCGTGACGATGCTCTTTCCTTCGCTGCGGGCGAAGTCGCCCGCCGTGCGGACGAGACCGCCGAGTTCACGAAGGCGCAGGGTGAGCTTGCCGGTGCGTCCGGCGCGGCGCTGGCCTTCGCGGATGACCTCGGCGCAAGCGGCCATCTCGAAGTGGGGGATCTTCCCGTCGCGGACGACTTCCTGGGCGACGAACTGGACGAGTTTGTAGCGGTTCTCGCTCGTGTCGTCCATCTGGTCGTTCACGTACACTTCGTATCCGTAGCCGCGGATGCGGCTGCGAAGGGCCGGGTGCATGCCGCCCGTGAGGTCTTCGGACGCGACGCGCACGGCGTCGAGGTTTCCGGCCGCGACGAGGATGAAGTCGCAGGGGACGGGCTCCGTCTTCACCATGGCGCCCGAGCTTGATTGGCTCTGGCCGACGATGCTGTAGCTGCGCTCCTGGAGGGCGGTGAGGAGCGCCTGCTGGCTTGGCAGCCGGAGCACGTTGATTTCGTCGATGAAGAGGACGCCGCGGTGGGCGCGGTGGATCGAGCCTTCCTCGACGCGGACGTGCGGGGGCGTCTCGAGGCCGCCCGACTGGAAGGGGTCGTGCCGGATGTCGCCAAGGAGGGCGCCGGCGTGGGCGCCCGTGCCGTCGACGTAGGGCGCGCGCTCGGCTTCCTTGCCGTGCTCGATAAGGAGCTTGGGCACGAGGATCTCCGTCTTGGGCCGGCGCTGGCTGCTGAAGTACAGGAACATCAGCACGATGAGGACGACGAAGACGAAGAGCAGCGGCCCCGACTGCGAAGGCCCGAGCCAGAGGTACAGGCCGGCCGCGATGCCTGTGGTAGACGAGGACGTCGTCCATGCGGTCTGGCGGAAGGACTTCGGCCATGGCCTTCGCGAGCATCGACTTCCCGGTTCCGGGAGGCCCGATGAGCAAGAGGTGGCGCTTCTGCTCCGCGGCCTTGTTCGCCACCGCGACGGCCGTCTCCTGGCCGAGGACCTGGTCGATGAGGCGGTTGGGGACCTTCACGTCGGTCGTCGTCTCGATGCCGAGCTCCTTGATCCAGACGTGGGGGTCCGGATGCATGGTCTTCGGGATCTTGACGTCGGTCTTCGTTTGCGTCGTCGGTTCCTTCTTTGGTTTCGACATTAGGCGGGCGCCTCCACGGCGAGTTTGCGCTTGAACGCGAGCATACGGAGCACCATCGCGCCGGCAAGCGCGCCGGCGATGGCTCCTACTTGAGCGGGGTTGGCCCCGGCGACCGGGGTCGGGATTGGCGGGGTCCCGGGGGGTACGGGGAAGCCGAAGAGGAGCGCGTTCTCCTCGAAGACCTCCGCGAAGCGGACGTTGCCGCAGTCCTGGAAGGCGATGAACTCTCGCTGCTCGCGGTTCGTCTTGGGCTTGAACCACGTCACGATGCTGTCGTGCAGGTCGTTGAAGACGTCCTTGCCGACGCCTTGGTACCGGGACTCGAAGATCTGGCACTTGCTGGCCTTGTCGTCCTGGCGGGGCGTGTCCGGCGCGGCGTCGACGCCGAGAGGGAGGAGCTTGTTCCACTCGCCGCCGCCGTAGTTGACGGAGACGACGGCCTTGTAGAATTCGGGGACGTAGCCGGAGCCGCCCTCGTTCTGGGGGGGCTTCCAGCGTTCCATGTAGATCATGTGGATGTTGCCGCTCCGGTAGACGATGGTCGCGCCGTTGATGCGTGCCTCGACGACTTCGCCGCCCGGGGCCCGGGTGACCTCGCCGCGGTCGACGGCGCCGCGGTTGATATGGCCCGAATAGTCCGTGGGGTCGTCCCAGGCGCGCGCGAAGTCGTAATCGGCCGCCTTGGCCATGCGGATGAAGGGCCGGCCGTTGTTCGAGACGCCTGCGCTCACGGCGACGAGGCGACCGTCGAGGGCGTCGACGAGGACGGCGTTCGGCCGCTGGCCGGAGGTCGCCTGGATCGTGGTCTCGTCGTGGTAGGCGGCGGTCCAGCGGTTGCCCATCGTCTCGATGCTGTGGATGTGCATCGCGCCGGCGCTGCCGTTTGCGTACGCGTAGTTCTTGTCGGCGAAGCAGCCGATGTAGACCTTGCCGAGGTATTGGACGGGGTTCGAGATGCCCATGCAGTCGCCCATGCGGGCGCTCATCTTGGCAAACTCCCAGCGGCCTCCCTTGCCGGGCTCCGTGTGGGCGAAGTTGATGTACGACTTCGTCTCGTTGACCTCGCGCCAGAGGACGACGACGCGGTTCGAGTGGGGAACGTAGATGGCGTGGATGCTGTCGATGACGACGCCTTCGGGGAACTTCTTCAGCGTGTTGCCGGAGAAGTAGTCGACCGGGCGGTTGACGCGGCCGGACTTCCAGAAACCGATCGCGTACGCGTAGTCCTTCATGGTGCCGTTGCGGAATGCGTAGAGGCTCGCGAGGTAGACGCGGCCCTCGGCGTCGAGGACGGCGGCGTTGTCCGTGCCGAAGACCTGGTCCTCGTTGAGCGGCGCGAAGCCGAGGAGCGTGAGGGGGTCCTCGAGGTTGCTGCGGTCCGGGGGCGGCTTGAGGGGGGAGTAGTAGGGGTTGTCGATCCAGGAGTCGGGCCGGTGGTTGCCTTCGAAGTTGTAGAACGTCGTGTGCGTCTGGTGAAGGAGGTTGTCGCGGCTCTGGTTCGTGGGCGGCTCCTTGCCCGGCATGAAGACGCCGTGCCCGCCGTGGAGGGCGTTGAATCCGAGGTAGCCGACCTCCTTGGGGTCGATGAGGAGAACGGGCTGGCCCATGATGTCGACCTCGTCGACGACGTCGTAGGGGCAGCGCACCGCCGCGGGCGCCTTCGGCGGCGGGCCAGGGTCGGCCTCGACGGCAGTGCACTTGAAGTAAAGCCGGTACCCGGCGTCGGATCCGGCTTCGGGCTCGGAGCTCACGGTCGAAAGCTTCACGTCCTCCGACCACGCGGGAGTCGTCTCGTCGGCAAACGTCGTCGGACCGACGGTCGCGGAGCCCGGGAGGTACGCCGAGACGAGCGGCGTGCCGATGAAGAAGGCCAAGGTCACGGTGACGATCAGGGTCCTAGCGGGCGCGTTCATGGGGAGCCTCCCTTTCGGAGCCGAAGACGCCCGAGGCCGAGGCCGGCGACGAGGCCGGGCACCGCGGGGCCCGCCGTGAAGGCGAGCATGAGGGCCGGGTGGGTCTCGGGGACTTCGAAGTACTTGAGGATCTCTTCGACCGACATGGGCGGGTTGCCGCGCACGGGCGGCTCGACCCACAGGATCCCGGTCTTCTCGAGGGCGTCGTCCTCATCGACGCCGATCGTGCCGTAGGGACCCATGATCTCGAAGCCGCGCTTGAGCGAGAACAGGCCCAGGTTGAGCGCGAAGATGGTCGTGTTGTGGCGCGTCGTGATGCACTGCGTGCCGATGAGCGCGATGTCGGTGCCGAGGGTCGCGCTCTGGATGTCGGGGTTGTTGAAGAGGGCGAAGCGCCAGTGCTGGGAGACGGAGGGCGTGATGTTGAACCGGCTCACGTCGTAGCGTCGGCCGTGGCCCGAGAAGACCGTGAGGAACGGCTCGCCGGCGCCGTCGACGCCCTGGCCGCACGTGTTCACCATGCCGGCGGGTCCCCAGGCCTGGAACTCTTTGTGGACGAGGCCGTCGACGCCGTCGAGGATCTGGTACTTGTGGGTGACCGTCGCCAGGAGCGTCTGGTTCGCGCCGGTGGCCTCGAAATAGCGGCTCGGGGTGACGAGGTCCTTGACGCCGTCTCCGGTCCAGTCGTGGGGCGCGAGGGCGCTCAGGTACTGGTTGAGCGACATGTCGTAGGAGATGAAGCTGTCCTGGGGGAACTGCTCCTCGTAGGACCACTTGGTCGTGCCGTCGGCACCGTCGAAGACCGTGAGCCGGACCATCTTGGGCGGGAACCGGCCGCCGGGCGGAACGGGCGTCGGCAGGTCCACCGTTCCGAGCGCGAGGTAGGGGACCGAGGTGAAATGGTCCGGGTTCATGTCGGCGACGAAGCCCCAACCCTGGATGCGGGGATCGTTGCGGCCCCAGACCCGGAGGCCGTCCTTTCCGCTGAGGGGGACGACGTGGGTCCGGAACCGGCCGTTCGCCGTCGTGGGGGCGTAGTTGCTTGCTTCCTGGCCGAGGTACGTGACGACGACCTCGGCGATCCCGTCGGCGTTGATGTCGCCGACGACCTGGAGCCAGGCCCACGGGATGACCTCGAAGCTCTCCTCGAACACGAGGTTCACCCGGGCGCTCGACTGCTCGAAGATGAGCGTCTTCCAGAGGTCGTCCCCGCGGCCGTTGAGCTCTCCCTTGAGGGCCATCGCGGTGAGTCCGCGCCCGAAGCGGAAGACAGGGGAGTTGTCGTACGGGTTGTTGAGCTCGCACGACTGAGGCGTCGTGAAGCGCGGTTGGAGGAGGACGATCTCGTACTCTTCATCGCCCGCAAGCGGGGCGGCGGCCATGAGGTGGGTGATGTTGGTCCAGCTTTCCTTCTGCTTCGCGGTCGGGTCCTGCTCGCGGCTCATGTTGATGGTGCGGGACCAGTAAGGATTGGCCCTCCCGTTGCGGACGTCCTGGAGGTGGATCGTGTCTTGGCCGCGCCAGTCGAAGAAGCACGGCGCCTGGCAGTAGGCGACGGTCGTGGTCTTGCGGACCCATCGGGCGCCCTTCGCGTTCTGGAACACGAGGAGGCCCGTCGGGAAGTCGACCATGTCGATGCAGACGACGGTCTGCGTGGGGTCGAACGAGATGATGGTGGTCGATTGCTCCGACCGGACCCAGAACGGCGGCGTGGTCTGGTAGCCGTAGGTGCCGTTTGGGACCATGTACTGGGTCGTCACGGTGATGACGACCGGGTCGATGCCGAACTGGGACGCGCTCTGGCTCATGAAGAAAAAGTCGCAGATGCCGTCGTCGTTGATGTCGATCGTCGGCGCCACGTTGTTCGGGTACTGCGGCATGGGGAGGCCGCTCGGGCGGTTCGGATTGCTAAGCGGCCGCGGGGGAAGGGGCGTGTTGCCGGGCGTGTAGCCGGGGAATATCGTCCCGGGCGGGAAGTACCGGGTCCCGTAGCGCGTCCAAAGGTTGAATCCCTCCCCGCCGGACATGGCCTGGACGTAGGGCCGGAGCGTCGCCGTGTCGAAGGCGTTCACGAGGATGTCGTCGATCTGGTCGCCGTCGATGTCGCAGACGTTGTAGAGCTTGCGGAGGACGAACTTCGGGGCCGGAGCCTTGTCCTGGCGCACCTGCATGTCGAGTTCGCGGATGGCCTGGTAGGAGCCGCGGTCGAGCTGGCCCTGCTGCTCGAGGATGCCGATCGTGAGGAGATTCATGTCGCGCTCCGTGACGGCCTGGTCGATGGCGGCCGTCGCGAAGTCCGAGTACGCCCGGACCGCGACGTCCTCGGGCACCGATCCCGTGGGCTTTGGGACGGCGGGCTCGCCGGTCGTGGCCCCGCCCATCGAGGGAAGGAGCATGAGCGCCATCATGACGAGGACGGCAAGGGTGGGTCCAAAAAATCGTGCGACGTGCGTCTGTTTCCGTGTCATTCGATCACCCTGGGGCCCGCGGCCCCGCCTCCTAGTTGAACCACCCTAGGACGCGCGTACCGCGGCTGAGTCGGGGGTTCGCATAAAAGGTTTCTTGAGGTCGCGCCGCGCGCGACGCTCTTGGTTCCGGAGAATTCGCCCAGGCGGACGTTTCCCACCGCTTGTTCCAGGCGAAACCGAGGGGTCAGAACTCCGTTTTGGCCCTCTGCTTGACCATGGATGCGCGAAATGGGAGGCTGAGGACCCAGTCTGAATTCCCCTAAACGCGCGCGAGCTGACGTTCTTTAATGGCTATTGTGGATAGAATGTATCAGTTCATTCCGGCGGAACGCCGGCGCCGGAAAGTATAACTGTAATGCCGTTGAATGTACTTTCTGGTACAGATGTGGGCAGCCCTGATTGATTACTTCCAACGGTACCCGGCGCAGGAGAAAATCGCGCGTCTCCTCATCCGCAACGGCCTCTCCATCCGGGAAGGGAAGGTCTACTCCGGCGAGGTCGAACTCGCCGACAGCGCGCTCGGCCGGGCGGCCGGCGTCGACCGTCGGATCGTGGCGGCGACCGTCCGGACCATCGAAGCGAACGCCGCACTCCACCGCGTGTTCGCGAACTTCCAGCCCACGCTTCACCTCAAGGAGGTCGCCCCCGCCCTCGGCTGGGGCGTCATCGAGATCGTGCCCGACAACGCG
Organism: Methanobacteriota archaeon; assembly: GCA_016180755.1. Classification (GTDB taxonomy): domain Archaea; phylum Thermoplasmatota; class E2; order JACPAO01; family JACPAO01; genus JACPAO01. The sequence goes on along the minus strand of JACPAO010000045.1, from coordinate 6,273 downwards.
AGCCGCCCCGGGATCCTCGCGGGCGTCTCGAGCGTCATCTCGCGCGAAGGCATCTCCATCCGGCAAGCCGTCGTCGACGACCCCGACTTCAGCGACGCCCCGAGGCTCTTCATCGTCACCGAGCGACCCGTGCCCGCCGGCCTCATCCCGGAGATGCAGAAGGTCGCCGGCGTGAAGAGCGTCACCGTGAGCTGAAGGCCTGCGCATGGGAGTCGTCGCCGCGCGCCGTCCACCGTCAGATAATTCAACGCGCCGAATCTGGGAGCCCCGTTGAGCGGTATCCACGAACGGCTCGCAAAGGCCGCCGGACGCTCGCGGCGCCTCCGCTTCGACGACTTCCAGCGCGTCGCGCTCTACGACCCCGAGTTCGGGTACTTCTCCCGCTCCGCCACGCGGGCCGGCCGGGACGGCGACTTCCTCACGAGCCCCGAGGTCGCGCCCCTCTTCGCCGAAGTGGTCGCGAAGACGCTCAGCGCCGACGCAGCGACGCTCGCGACCGACGAGTTCCACGTCATCGAGGTCGGCGCCGGGCGCGGACGGCTCGCCCGCGACCTCTGGGAGGCATGGCGCTTCGACCCCGTGGGCCGGAAGGTCCGCCTCCACCTCGTCGAGGCGAGCGCCGCGGCCCGCGCCGAACAGGCGAAGACGCTCGCCGACGTCCCAAAGGATCGCTGGCACTCGTACGCCGACGCGGCCGAGCTGCCCTCGTTCGACGCGGGCGCGATCGTCGCGAACGAGCTCTTCGACAACCTCCCCGTGCGGCGCGTCATGATGGCCGAGGCCCTCAAGGAGATCGTCGTCCACGTCCGCAAGGACGGCCTCCGGGAGGAGCTCGTCGAGGCCCCCGTCGACCTCACGGCCTACCTCGAGGCGCAAGGCGTCCGCCTCTTTGTGGGCCAGACGGCCGAGATCTGCCTCGAGGCTCCCAAGCTCCTTGCATCCCTTCTTACCCGCCTGGGCCGGGGAAGCGTCCTCATCGTCGACTACGGGGACGAGGCGAAGCACCTCTACGCGACGGACCGGTTCCCCCACGGCACGCTCGCGGCGCACCGCGGCCACACGACGCACACGGACCTCTACCGTTCCCCCGGGGAACAGGACCTCACGAGTCACGTCAACTTCACGCCGCTGCTTGCGACCCTCGAGGCGGCCGGCTACCGGCGGCTCTACCTCGGGACGCAGATGCGGTTCCTCCTCGAGCACGGCCTTCCCGAGATCCTCGAACGACGTCGCGCCCGCGCCAACGACGACTTCGAGCGGCTTCGCTGGAACCAGTGGGCCAAGCAGCTCTACCATCCGGAGGCCATGGGCGAAGCGTTCCGGGTCCTCCACGCGCGGACGCCCTGAGAAATTATGTCCGTCACGCCCAGACGGTAGCTTCGTATCGGAAGACCTATAACTAATTCAACCAATGGTCGTCGGGCTTCCATGGGGTTCGAGCTCGTCGTCGTCAACAACACGCCCCTGACCGGCGAGGCGGACCCTCGCCTCGTCGCCCGCACGTTCCTCACGCAGATCGGCTACCTCGCCCCGAACTCGGACGGCGAGATCCCCTTCCGCCTCTTCTACGACTGCTTCCTCGCGAACGCCGAGAAGCCCTGGCAGGTCGAGGAGCTCGAGTCCCGGCTGTCGACGAGCCGGCCCACCGTCTACCGGCACCTCAACAAGCTGAAGGGCTTCGACCTCCTCGAGGAGGTCGGCGTCGAGGACCCCATCACCGGCCAGAGCCGCAAGGCCTACCGGCTGCGGTACGCCAACCTCGCGAAGGCGTGGCAGTTCGTCGAGGCCCACCTCAAGGTCGCCGTAGAGAACTACGGACGGACCGTCGAGCACCTCTCGCAGCTCGTCAACAACGAGCGCAAACTCACGAACGTCGTCGCGAAGACGATGTAGGACGCGGCCCTACGCTTTTCGGCCCCGGCGCCTCGACATTAACGCGGTTCCGACGAGGGCTGCGACGAGCACGACGGTCTCGAAGCCCGGAATGCCTCCATCGTCCTTCTCCAACGCGGTCCCGTTGTCGGCCGTCTCGTTGGCCGTCGTAGCGGTCGCGTTCGCCGTCCCCGACCCAGGCGAAGAGCGTCACGTTGAACCTCGTGCCCGGGGCCGCGTCGGCGGGGACTGCGAACGACACGTTCGCGGAGACCGTCGAGTTCGCGGGCACCGAGACCGTGACGTTGGCCTCCGTCGCATCGAGGTCCCCCGTCGAGTTCACGGTGACGTTGACGTCCGATTCGCCTGGGTTCGTGAGGCTCAGTTCGGCCGTCGCCTCGTCGCCGGCGGGCGCCTCGAGGGCTGCGCTCGCAAGGCCCAGCGACAATTCAGGCGCGGCCTCGCCGCCACCGCCCGCGACCGGGATGACGAAACCGGCCGGGCGGCCGACGCTCCCATAGACGAATTGGACAGGGCCGACCGTGTCCGTGGTGGACCAGACCGCCAACGAGAACTTCACGGGGGCGCCCGCAGCGAACTCCGCCCCTCGCGTCGGGAAACCGAACGTGAACTTCGAGACGGTGGTGGCGCTCGACCAGGTCGTCGCGAAGGTGCCCTTGCCTGTGCCGGGGTACTTCGCCGTGCCGACGGTCAGGAACGTGTTGAAGCCTCGGACGGCGCCCGCGGGCGCGGAGGGGCCGAGGAAGACCGTGAGGACCGTCTCGCCCGTCGCGGTGAGGTCGCGGTCGATCACGCCCGCCCCCCACTCGACCTCGCCGGAAAGGGCAGCGCACGCCCCCGTGCACGACGTCGGGATGTTGGTGCGTTTGTCGGCCGTCGCGGTCGGCGCCTCGAGCGTGAGGGATTTCTCCGCGAGGAAGACCGGGTACGCGGAGCTCGTCGAGGCGAACGCCTCGGCGGAGTCGACGGCGCCGATGACCCCGCTGGGGTTGGCCTCGCTGTCGAAGAGGAGGAACACCTCGGTCGGCGTGCCGGCTGCCGAGACACCGAAGAGGACGAGTTCGACGGTGTACTTTTTCCCGCCTTTGAGGGACTTGCCGATGGCGTCGATCCCGATGCGCAGGTTGAAAGCGGCCGTTCCGATCTGCACGGGGCCGCCGAGGTTCGTGATGCCCGAAGCGACGGCGGTCGCGCCGTCGTAGATGTTCGCCTGGATCTGGTCGAACGCCGCGGACTGCGTGCTGACGAGCCACAGGTTCGCGACGGCGTCGGCCGTGAACGTTGCGTCGGCGGCGGGCGTGAAGGACCCAAGGACCGTGCGGCCGCGCGAGGCGCCCGGGTTCACGACGTCGTTTCCGCCGGTGTTGATTGTGACTTTCTTCGCGGTGGCTCCCGTCGGCGCCGTCGTGGCCATGGCGCCTCCGAGCGCCGCGCCGGCAAAGTAGACCTCCATGATTGCGTCGTTCTGGCTCGGTATGGTGGGCTCCGCCTGGGCCACGGCGCCAGGCGCCAATCCCATGAACGCGCCTCCAATCAACAGCATCGCAACGAGTACTCTGGCCAACACTTCGAACACCCCTGGCTCACACGACGGGGAATTGTCCGTATTTAAGCCTGCACCCCGGCGCGAGGGCCTCGGCGCGCGCAACCTATTCATACGGGACCCCCGTCCGCCGGATTCCCAGGAGACCTACGGCCATGGCCCTCTTCGTCGTGCAGTTCGCCCCCAAGGACCTCGAGCGTTTCAACAAGGAGTTCCTCACCGACATGACCGTGAGCAAGAACTCCATCCACGTCCGCGACGGTGCAAGCGTCCACATGGACAAGGCGTTCCTGTACGTCCGCGTCATGGGCGGCGACGAGAAGGTCGCCGCGGCGAAGAAGCTCTTCGTGGAGAAGAAGTTCGGCGCCCTTCTCAAGGACGCCGACGCCACCAAGGTGAGCGCCGCCATCGACAAGGAAGAGGAAGAGGCGGCCGAGGGCATGGGCATGATCTTCGGCGGGTAGGCGCCCCGCTCGGTCCTTTGGGAAAGCCATTATATCGCACGGCGCACCTCGGCAGCACGATGCGGGGACGACCCATCCTGGCCTTGACCCTTCTCCCGGCCATCCTTCTGTCCGGGTGCACGGGCGCCGCGCCGGCCGCCGTTGCGGACGCCTCGACGCCCCCCGCGGCTGGCACGGGCACCGTCGCGGGAGTGATCACGGACGACGAATCGAAGCCCGTCACCGGCGCGACCGTCGCGTTCCTCGACGAGCCGAGCACGGCGGAATCGGACTTCGAGGGCCGGTTCGCGATTACTGGCGTCGCGCCGGGAAGCCATTCGCTTGTCACGCAGGCCCTCGGCTACGAGGGCTTCTCGAAGAAGATCGACGTCGTCTCCGGCGAGACGACCACCGTCAACATCCTCCTCACGCCGATCGCCGTCGAGACGTCGCGCCAAGAGGGCTACCAGCTCGACGCGTACATGCAGTTCGGCGCGTCCACGCCCGTGGTCACGGCGCGGCCCGGCATCCTCCTCAATGACAAGCTCATCTTCGAGAAGGAGGTCGCGGGCGGCGTGATGAGCCTCGTCACAGCGATGACGTGGGACTCAAGCGCGCCGGCGACGGCGAAGAAGATGCGGCTCGACGTCATCGTCGGGACGTCGCTCAAGAACCAGACGAACGCGAAGAGCCCCATGATGAACGTCGCCGAGGAATGCGAGGAGCCGAAGACCGACTGCGACGTCCTCTTCAAGAAGAAGTCGAACGTCCAGCATTCCATCTGGATCCCGTTCACGTGCCCCTACACGCAGCCCACGAGCGACGCCTGCACGGCTGACCCGCCCTCGGGGTTCGTCGTGGTCGTGGTGGAGCAGCGCTACAAGCTGTACGTGACGTCGTTCTGGGGCGAGGTCGCGCCCGTCGACTACACGGGCCTTCCGCCGTAGCGGCTACTCGGGGAGCCCGAGCACCTTACGGGCCGCCTTCGTGTCGTTCACGCGAAGGAGCAAGCGCCCGTTCGCGGGCCCGTCCGGCGAGGTCCCGAAGAGGCTCACGACGTTGATGACGACGTCGTAGCCGTCCTGCTTGAGGAGGTCCGTCGCAAGCCGGGGCTTCGACGTGAGGAGGCGGACGGTGCCGAAGTCGCCCTGCGCCTCCGCCTCGATGGCGTCGACGTTGATCTCCGCCCGCGCGAGGATCTCGAGGACCTCGGCGAGGCTGCCGGGGTGGTTTTGCAGGGCGACGTTGAGAACCGCGACCAAGGGCGTCTCCTCCGGTCTTCCGGCAGCCGAAGGCGCCGTTTAGCTCTTCGCAGGGGGGGTAAGGGCCTACCCGATCTGGATCTTCCCGCCCTTCTTGAGGCGCTCGAGCGAGTCCTCGGCGTGGGCGTCGAGCTTCTTGGGGTCCGCGACCGCCTCGTGGACCTTCTGGCGCTGCTCCTTGATGATGGCGCGCGCCTCGTGGCGCATCGCGATGTCCCTACCCTTGAGCTCGAGGATCTTGCTCCGGAGGTCAAGGAACTGTTGGTGCTGCTCGTCCGCCTTCTCGCGGATCGAGACGAACTCGGCGTGCTTGGCGTTCGCCTGGCCGATGACGCGGGAAGCGTCGCCGAACACCTTCATGAACTCGGCGTGCGCCTCCTGCGCGAGCTTGTAGAACTTCACGACCTCTTGGTGCTCCGCGTCGGCCATCTTGAACAATTGGTCGATCGCGTCGCTCGTGTTCCGCAGGTCGACGTTGAGCTGCTTCGCCTTCTCCGCCTCCTTCGCGAGGCCCGAGAGCTCGAACCGCTTCTTTCGGATCGTCTCGATGAGCTTGTTCTCCTCTTTCGTCGTGAGGACGGTCGTTTGCTGCTGGTACTCCATGTCCCGGATCTCGGACTGGAGCTCCTTCGCGCGGAAGATCGGCGACGGGCCCTCCTGCTTCTCCTTCTTCTGGCCGCGCTGCTTGGCGATGAGGAGCTTCGCTTGCTGCTGGAACTCGTTGCGCTTCTCCTTATGCTCGCGAAGCTGGCCGTTGAACTCGTCGCGCTTCGCCTTGAGCTCGTCCATCTTGCCCATGAGCTCCTTGCGCTTGTCGTTGAGGAGGTCCCGTTCGCCGCGCGCGACGCTCGCCTGGTCGTTGAGTTCGTTCCGCTTCTGGACGAACATGTCGGCCTTCTTCTCGAGGTTTTCCCGCTCCTTGCGTTCGGCCGATTTCTCCGGCTCGTCGCGCCGTTTGCGGTTCTTCGGTTGGGCCATGAAGGAAAGCGGATTCCCCCACGGACCCCGCTTATTTAATTTTGCGGCCCCGGCACGGGGATGCTGTTACGATAGCGCAATCCGGACCACCCCCTGGAACTTGGCCCAGGCGCATCCTTTGAGGCGGTCGACTGGGGGCTTGCCGGCCCGACTC